>NZ_JH114139.1:308031-347466 GCF_000224595.1 Prevotella sp. C561
GCTCCGTAAACTCTGTGCGCTCTGTGAAGAGAAAAAATATCCAACATGAGAGAATGAAATGTCTTCTGTGAGAGAAAAGACTCCCCAGCAAGTCTCAAGCGTCCCTTTTCTCATTGAGGGTGCGTTCTCTTTCTCACAGAATTACACAGAAGAACAGAACACACAATGGTATACAGAGACATTAAGTCAACCGATAACACAGAACGTTACAGCCAACAGAAGCCTCACCCCCAGCCCCTCTCCAAATGGAGAGGGGAGTGATCATCGAGGTTACCCCTCCTTCGCTGCTTGTGTCGAGATGGGGATATCTACTCTTCCATCAGTTTTCTGTAGCGTCCCTTCTTAATCTCCTCGTTACCAAGGCGGCGTGCTTTATTGATTTCATAATCGGAGAAACCACCCTCGAAGAATACTACCTCACCGTTACCCTCAAATGCAAGGATATGCGTACAGATACGGTCAAGAAACCAGCGGTCGTGGCTGATGACTACTGCACAGCCTGCGAAGGCTTCAAGACCCTCCTCCAAAGCACGCAACGTGTTTACGTCGATGTCGTTAGTAGGCTCGTCGAGAAGGAGGACGTTACCCTCTTGTTTCAATGCCATAGCCAACTGCAAGCGGTTGCGCTCACCTCCTGAGAGGACTGAACAAAGCTTACTTTGGTCGGTTCCAGAGAAGTTGAAGCGTGAGAGATAGGCACGTGAGTTGATGTCACGACCACCCATGCGGATGGTGTCGTTGCCCTGTGACACTACGTCATACACCGTCTTGTTTGGGTCGATATCCTTATGCTGCTGGTCGACGTATGCTAATTTAACTGTTTCGCCCACCTCGAACGTACCGCCATCGGCCTGTTCTAAGCCCATGATAAGGCGGAAGAGCGTTGTCTTACCAGCTCCGTTAGGACCGATAATACCCACGATACCGTTAGGAGGAAGCATGAAATTGAGGTCGTTGAAGAGCACCTTCTCGCCAAAAGCCTTCTTCACATGCTGTGCCTCGATGACCTTGTTGCCCAGACGAGGACCGTTAGGGATGAAGATCTCGAGCTTCTCTTCACGCTGCTTCTGCTCCTCGTTGAGCATCTGCTCGTATGAGTTCAGACGGGCCTTACCCTTGGCTTGACGCGCCTTCGGGGCCATGCGCACCCATTCCAACTCACGTTCTAAGGTCTTGCGACGCTTCGAAGCCGACTTCTCCTCCTGCTCCATGCGCTTTGTCTTTTGGTCGAGCCATGAGGAGTAGTTGCCCTTCCATGGGATACCCTCACCTCGGTCGAGTTCAAGAATCCACTCGCTAACATCGTCTAAGAAGTATCGGTCGTGCGTTACAGCAATGACTGTTCCCTCATACTGCTGTAGGTGTTGCTCCAACCAGTCAATACTCTCGGCATCAAGGTGGTTGGTTGGCTCATCGAGCAATAGCACGTCTGGCTTCTGAAGGAGCAAGCGGCAGAGTGCAACACGGCGTCGCTCGCCGCCAGAAAGGTTCGTTACAGGGAGGTCACCCTTAGGGCATCGCAGCGCATCCATGGCCCTCTCGAGTCGAGAGTCTATGTTCCAAGCGTCTGTAGCATCGATGATATCCTGCAACTCAGCCTGTCGCTGCATCAGTTTGTCCATCTTGTCAGCATCAGAGTAATACTCCTCCATACCGAACTTCACATTGATGTCGTCATATTCCTTTAGTGCATCATAGATATGCTGCACCCCTTCCATGACATTCTCTTTGACGGTCTTGGCCTCATCAAGCGGTGGGTCCTGTGGCAGATAACCCACGGTATAACCCGGACTCCACACTACTTCGCCCTGAGTAGGCTCTACTAAGCCTGCTATAGTCTTCATTAGCGTAGACTTACCTGCGCCGTTAAGACCGATGATACCTATCTTTGCGCCATAAAAGAACGATAGGTAAATGTTCTTCAGAATCTGTTTTTGGTTCTGTGGGATAATCTTTGAGACCCCAACCATTGAGAAGATAATCTTCTTGTCGTCTACTGTTGCCATTATGTCTTACGTTTGTTTTGTAGGCAAAGATAACTAAAATAATTCATATTGGCAAATAGAGACAGAATAAGAAAAGGATAAAGTAGATGGGAGGGTGGGGTGGTTTAAGACAGAGTAACAGGTGGACAGGGAGGACGAGTGGGGCGATGAAAGACAGAGTAACAGGTGGACAGGGAGAGACAGAATGACAGAATGACATACTAAGGGATTATAGCTCGACCTTAGCCTGGTAACAGATGGGGTCAGCACTAAGTTCTTCTAAACTGCCATGCAGTAATGTAACATCTGCTTGTTGGCCTGATTGCTTTAAGGTATAAACACGATATAAGTAGTAATGTTCCTTATGCTCCCTACTAAAACGCATTTCTGTAGCACTGAAGTAGAATGGGTTATTCATGCTATCCGTCGTTGTCTTCACTTCTATATACCTTGGTGTCTTCCCGTCATCTTCGACGGAAAGTATATCTTAACCTATGCCATCGCCTTCAAGAACGGACGAGTGTTTAACGTTAAAGTTAATACCCAACTTTCCCAAACGGTCTTTTTCGTATGCCATAACCCAAGATTCTCCTTGCAAGCCAAGACTGTTGTTCAATTGTTTTAACCTAAAACAATCTACGCCTTTTACTCCCTTAAAAGAGTTGTTTGGCCTACCAATGCTCTTCATGACATCATAAAGTAAACTAAAATACCTACTTTACTTACTCCACCCACCTACTTGGACTCATCGTAAAGGAGTTGCTGCCAGCCTCTGATAATAAGGGGTTGAATTCGACCCCTTTGAAGTTTGGGTTATTAAGCTTCTCCCACAAGCCTAAATACTCAAGTGTGTTCTTTTGTCGCATCCAGTTTTTAACGACGTCTTTAGGCTCTACGGCGTTCTTCTGTCGGGCTATATCCGTAATACAAATATAGTCAATTCCGTCCTTCGTCATCGTCCTAATGACCGCTTCTTTGACGTAGATTTCACCTTTCTTTACCATAGTATTGTTATTTAACGAATATATCTGCAAAGATAGTATAAATTCTGCAAGACGAAAGAAGAAAAGGGGAAAGAATCACTCGGAGGCTCTTTACGTGGCCTTTTGATATACTTAAAGTGGACTGATGAGTGATGTCTCTATCGCAGCAAGGTAGTGAAAGATGTCATCAAAATTGGCAATAAGATAACATACTGTCGTTATTCGGTGTTTTAACTGGTTGATATTCTGATTATTATTAGCCTCTTTTAAGAAACTCAGAACCGTTTGGACACATGGTGGGAGAACTCGAAAGTGTGCATGCTAAGCATTAGATAGGAAAGTGGTAGGCATCCTTATAATACGGAGATGGGCTGCTAAATATACGGAAATCGTGTAGGGGTATCTCGGTGATCACTCGTCTCTTCATTCGGAGAGGGGCCGGGGGTGAGGCCTCTGTTGGCTGTAAGGTTCTGTGAATTCGGTTGACTTAATGTCTCTGTGAAACCCTGTATGTTCTGTTCTTCTGTGTTATTCTGTGAGAAATAGAACGCACCCACTCTATGAGATATTGCCTATGAGATTTGCTGGGGAGGTTTATCTCTCACAGAACTCACAGATCCAACAGAACCTTTTGGCGTACTGTTCGAACCCATGAGGAGGTGGCCCCTCCCCAACCCCTCCCCCGCAGGGAGGGGCGTAATATGTGAGGTTACCCCTACAAGACAGCCATTAAGGGACATAACGAAGCCTACATCCTTTTTATAGGGGTATCTCGGTGATCACTCCCCTTCCCTTCGGGGGAGGGGAAGGGGGAGGGGCCACTACTTGCTTTGAACCCTGCGTGTTCTGTTCTTCTGTGTTATTCTGTGAGAAATAGAACGCACCCACTGTAAGAGAAAGGGCGCTTGAGAGTTCTTGGGTAGTTCTTTCTCTCACAGAGCTCACAGAGTTAACAGAGCCTTTTTGCGCACGTTTCGAGCCCACAGAAGGCCTTCGGCATACAGAGGTCACAGAGGCCTTTCAACTAACATTAGCTGTAAGGTTCTGTGAACTCGGTTGACTTAATGTCTCTGTGAAGCTTTGTGAAATCTGTTCTTCTGTGTAAATCTGTGAGAAATAGAACGTACCCTCTGTGAAAAAATAACGCACCCTCTGTGAGAAAAATAACTTACTCTCTGTGAGAAAAGAATGCATTTCTTGAGAAATAGAATACATTTCTGTGAGAAAAAGAATGCTGATTGTTTCTTTAGAGATTGTCAGGATATTTCGCTAATCAATCTCCTCTCTTTTAGAGGAAAGGCCCAACTTGTAGCAAGAAGATGCCCTTCACCATTCGAGAACATGCCCTTCAAGGGTCAAGAAGACGTCCTTCTTGATGCTTGAAAAGGCCCTTCTTTTGTCTATCTTATAACACCTTGATTTACTGATGGTTATTATGACCTGTCTCAGCTCTCATATTCATCCCCCAAGAACGAATATAACAAGATTCTATGTAAAGACTTTTCATAACCAATAAGAGCTAATATCTCTTTCCTAACCTTTATGGTCTGTGAAGTAGAGCGTACGAAAAAAGCTGCATCAAAATAGGGCTCAACCTAATTTGATACAGCTTATTCAAGTAAACTATAGCAAGTACAGCATTAGACTGCTTGCTCTGTAACCTTCATGTTATTCCTCTGCAACAGGGCGAACAGCAAAGCCGTAGGTACGAGTGTTGCGGTAAAGTGGATGAACAGAGTTGACATCGAAGCCCATAACACAGCCATTGTGATCGGTATTAGGAGTCGCTGTCCAATAATCACCAAACTCTCCATAACGACTCAATGTGCCGCCATCCGTAGCTTCTCTAAATCCAGCAGCAGGGAAGAAGATAGTTTCAGTCTTGTCGTTATTGGTCCAGAAGTTATGACCGAAGTTATTCTTATAGGTCTGTGTATTACCTGTACCATTCACGTTCATGGTTCCTCCATTCAAACCAGTCTGTGTGAAGCCTGTGAAAGCATCATTAGCTGGTACGCTAAACCCAACAGGACATGGATCGTAAATAGTCTTGACAACGGGCTTGCTGTTTGCTGTATTTTCTGCATACACAGCTGTATTATTCATTGACCACAAATTGTAAGAGGTATAATATGTGGCAAAGGCTGTATTTGCATTCAGTGAGCCGTCACCATTATACCCTGCTGTATAATAGTTTTGTGGGTTCTGGAGGATAGTCTGTATGTACATATCGCTTCCAGCATTCCAGTTAATTGTTCCTTGAGCAGGCTGTCCGCTCTTACCAGGGAAAGCGTCCTTACGACCCCACTGATACTGGGTTGTATATCCTGTTCTTGATGATGTACCAGGCAACTGAGTAATTGTTATTACTGCTTCTTTCTTCTTACCTATAGTCTGCTTTACCTTTACTTTTATGGTACGTGGACTTTGGTAAGGGGTTCCTTGCCAAGCTGTTGGCTTCCAACCTAAAGCCTCATTAGTAAACTTATAAGTATTTCCTTGCTTGTTGGTAACAGCAATCTTGTCAAGTGCATTCTTTGGTGCAAACCACAGATGCCAAGACCACAGGGTTTGATAAACTGTATAAGGAACTTTAACCTTTACTATTCTACGTCCTACTTGTCGATTTTCTTCCCTAAACCTCTGGATAGATCTTCTAACAGCTATAACTGCATTACCACTCTTGATGCCATTCTCTGGCACTTGAAACTTTATATAGAGGTTGCCATCAGAAGCACGTTCAAGTCCATTACCATCAACTTTAATAAGATTACTCTCGTCAGACCATAGGACCCAAGCCTTATCAATAGTTTTATTCGCACCATTATTTGTCTTTTCAATCCATGGGTCAGTAATAGGATTACCTTCTTGATCTCTTAGCTCAGTAAGGGTATTACTATTACCTTGAACAGTCATCTTATATGCACTACTATTAGTAGCACCACCCTTAATGGCGTTACCATACACCAATGGAAGCATATAATATCCTGGAGCAGATATGACATAGCAGTTGGCTGTGTTCTCTACAGCTGCCCCACCAGTCTTGTTTGAGAGGTTATAAGGTTTTTCTTTTGTTCCTAATAAACCTGCGTTTTTCAGCTCGTTATTGCGTGCAGCAAGCAAGTCGATAGGCTGAGCAGGGATGAGGGTAGCAGTACCTTGCTCTGGTACAACGCTTCCATTGCTACGTTCCTTACTAAGACTACGTAGCCATGCAGGCTTATTAGTAGTCCATGTATTACCGTTATCTTCGCTGTATCCTACAACCTCCCATGGAATAGGTACGTTCTGGCTACCATTTGCATGGCGGTAGCTCTGTATGGTGAAGGCATCAGTCTGTGTGTCAGAGAAGCCAGCAGCAGAAGGACCATCAGCGGTAAGTACATACTCCCAATTGGAGTTTTTGTCGCTCAACTTGTATGTGCGTGTTGTACCTGCAGCCCATGAACCTTTGAGAGTGACATGAATAGTTGTGTTATCAGTAAAATAGATATCAGCAGTCACGTTGTTACCATCAAGTTTCTGTGGTATCATATAGAATGTGTAACCATCATTTAACTTTGTGAGGTCACGCTCATCAGCATTCTTATATGTCGTTTGATTTCTGATAATACTATTAGGGTTCTCATTAGTCTTATAGTTTAGTCCGTCAAGTGTTACTGTTCCTCGTTTGTTAGGGAACGCTGTATTGTCCCATTCAGCACTGTTGTCTCCTGGCTCGTAAGGGAGCTTGTACTTACTCTTCGTCAGTACATTGTTAATAGATATCTTCTTAATCGTCTTATTGAACGAAAGGTCTTGACCAACAGCAAAGCGTATGGCTGTTAACGCATGACGGAACTTAAGGTCACTTCTTGGAGCCTGATATTGTGTAGCGTATGTTACTTTGCCTGTACAAGCAGTCATAAGATCTACCTGCTGAGCCACATCAGGATTTACTTCAAACTCTATGATGGGCGCAGAGGTAGCTGTTGGCTGGGATGAAACAGTGATTTTATTGTTTCTGTTCGTCGTCTCTGGGTAGACAGCATAGAACCGAGCGTAGCGTTGCAACCATGACCATGGGATAGAAGGTGTGATAGTACCATCCTTAGCAGTAGTCTTTTCAGCGAACCAACTACTACCAATTGTATTCTCATTGTTGCTACGAAGGCCCGTAGATGAGAAATTACCAAGGTTCGACATGGTGGTAATATTAGCACGAGTGCTTGGTTCTTTCTTTACAGGGTTAACACCCTCTACAGTCGTCTCAATCAAACATACGTTGAGGTTTCCATTACCTTGTACGTCTAACTTATGACTGTCAAGGTCTTTATTAGTCAGGTTTGGGGTGATAGCTCCACGTGTCATTGCTCCTCCATGAGTAAGTGCTTCTTCCTGTGCATCACCTACGTTAAATTGAACAACAGCACCCTTGTCACCATTGTTGGTGTTCTCTCCTAAGTCATCGTCCGCACAAGAGACAGCTGACAAGGTCATACCGCCAACGAACAAAGCAGAGAGTGCATGATAAAAAAATATCTTCTTCATTATTCTTAGTTAATTTTCTTTTGTTTATTCTCCAACATATTCATCATCATTATCGCCTGTTGCTGGCTTTAGAGGTTCTATTGTGATGTTTTGACCAGTATTCCCTCCAAGGCGTACATTAGGGCTTGTGGCCAAGATATAGCTTTCCTCCATGACATTACATACCGATACAGTCGGTTTCAGATAGTTTTGTTTTTCGTTTTATTGTTCTCATTTTTTGATAAAATAATCTTGACCCACAGAGATGTGGGCTTTGAAAAAAATAAGACAGAAAGTAGTGGTCATGTGTTTATCGCCTTATTCCTAATAAGATAAGACTTAACACGTCGTTACTCAATGCTATTCAATCTTTTTACCTATGATATTTATAATTGTTGCAAAATTATAAAGAATATTGTAATTAATACTCATTTATCTTATTTATTTAACTTTTTTTATTGCAGCACCAGTGAGAGTAACGTACACGAGGATGTTGAAGCTACGAAGAGAAGCCGTTATCAAAGAAGCTGTTAAGTCTGATGTAGGCTCAAAAGCGCATTGGATAAAGAAGATGGGAAAGGTATGTTTGGGTTGCAAGTGTCACATGGTAATGGGTGGAAAGGGAATGGTACTTGCAGAAAAAGCGTCGGTTGACAATGAAGGCAATAGTAAACACCTTAGGAAGGCACCTACTTGTAATGGTCTTACTAAGCTGCTAAAAGTTTATTGAAGATTAGGGGTTATGGGAGAAGTATGTGCTAATAAATTTATTGACAGATAAGGGGTGGTTACTTGTTCAGCTTTTCTTTTTCTAATAACCAGGCTTTTCGGGCCGTTCCACCAGCGTAACCACCTATCTCTCCGTTACTTGTGATGACCCTATGGCAGGGGATGATGAGCATTAAAGGATTGTGGTGGTTGGCATTGCCAATGGCACGTACGGCCTTTGGATGGCCTGTTCGTCTTGCTAAATCAGCGTAGGAGAGGGTCTCACCGTAGGGGATCTGTTGTAGCCCCAACCATGTAAGGCGCTGAAAGGGAGTACCGTTTAGGCGCAAGGGAAGGCGGAACACCTTGCGAGTACCAGCAAAGTATTCTGTTAGTTGGCGGCAGGTCTCAGTCAGCGCAGTGCTTTTCTCCGACTTATCCTCCTCCCATGTAGCCATCATTCGTTCGTCAATTGTCTCTTCCCAGAGGCAATAGACGACAGCATCCTCCGCCCCAGCAATCAACAGATTGCCGAGGGGTGAAGAGTAGCGGCAGTAGTACATGGATTATTCCTCAACTACCTCAGCATCCTCTATGCCGTCAGTAACCATCTTGTCGCCTGTCACAACCTTTGCAGCCTCAGCCTTATCGTAGGCTTTGCGGACAAGATACATGCGGATAATCAGTACGAACTCTAAGACGCCATAGTACATAAAGGCCCATCCAATAACCTTTAGTGTGAAGAAGAGAGCGTCAGTTTCTATCGGTCTACTGATTAGTAAGATGGCAACAACCATACTGATAGTAGGGAAGACCCACATGTACACGGGGACACGGGCGTACTGGCGCGAGCGAGCAAGGTTCATAAACTGGTTGACAGCACCAAGGATAAGCAGTGCAGAGAGGATATACACCATCCAAGTAGTGAATGTGTTGGGCATGACAGCAAGGATAATACCCAAGACGATACTACCCACGCCCGCAATAGGGAAGGAGGGTGACTTGAGGTCTTCTTCCTCTTGTTGACCCTCTTGGAGTGCAGCCTTGGCAGTCTTCTTGGCCACTTTCTCCTTTTCAAAGTAGTAGAGCATACATGCGACGAGTCCTGAGATGAGGAAGAGCACACCCACGGTGATGGTCATCCAAGTCATAGTATCTTCGCGATACTTGACGAGGAGGAACCCAGTCACTAATACGATAATAGCCCTTACGGCTGAGATTTGAAGTACTTTCATGGTTACAAAAATACAAAATAATCCTTATTTCAAGGGTTAACTACCTGACTTTTTATTATTTTTGCAGTAAGAATGAAGATGTTATGACGATATTGTATCTTGTTAGACATGGTGAGACGGTAGATAATGCCAATCATATTATGCAGGGGCAGACGCCTGGTGAGCTGAATGAGAAGGGTGTTCAACAGGCGAAAGAGCTTGCAGAGCAATTGAAGGATGAGCCGATTGATGCTTTTGTGTCAAGCGACTTACGGCGAAGTATCCATACTTGTGAACTGATAGCGGCACCGCATGGGCAGGTAGTTGCGACTACTCCGCTGTTGCGAGAGCGTGATTGGGGGTCGTTTACAGGCAAGTATATTCCCGGTTTGGCTAATCTCAATGACCCCACTCAATGGCCCGATGACATCGAGAGCTTGGACGCCTTGAAGGCTCGTGCTAAGGAGTTCCTTGCATGGGTAGGGCAGGAATATGCAGGAAAGAGGGTGGTTGCCGTGGGACATGGTATCATCAATAAAGCTATCCAAAGCGTTTATTATGACAAGCCGATGAATGAGTTGAGGCCAATGGGCAATGCTGAGGTGAGGAGATTGGAGTTATAGGGCCTCATTGGGCTAATAATCTTATAGGGCTGATGGGGCTTATAGGCCTTATAAGGCTAATAATCTTATTGGGCTAATGGGCCATATTGGGCTGATGAGGCTAATAATCTTATAAGGCTGATGGGGCTTATAGGCCTTATAAGGCTAATAATCTTATTGGGCTGATGGGCCTTATTGGGCTAATAAGGCCAATACACCAAAAGCGAAAAGGAGCTTCACATCACGTGAAACTCCTCTTCTTCTTCATTTAAATAACTCTCTTTTTTGTTACATCTCTAATTTGGTCTGAATGCAGTCTATACTCATTGGTTTGCTAACTGCTTTACAATCTTAATACCTTAAAACGTCTAACCTTAAACCTTTTATCTTAGTGCTTAGTATTTAAACCTGATTAAATCAATGTCTATTTATTATTATCTTTATCTATGTCCACCGAAAGAACTACCTCCATTTGATATGTTTCCGCCATTTGAACGGCTTCCACCGAAGGAAGGACTTCCGCCACCAAAGCTGTTGCTTGGCGCACTGAATGATCGACTTGGCTCAGTGCTTCTTGTTGCACCACCAAAGCTTCTGTTGCCACCGAAACTGTTACCGTAGTTAGGTTGTGTCACCGTCGTACGTGTCGAACTCCCTCGTGGGGCATAGTACTCGTTGTTTCGAGGTCCATCAAAGTTCCATCGCTGTTGATTACCGAAGCTTCTTGGACGGTCATTCTGGTACGTTGGCCCATTATTATAGTAGTAGTTACCTCCTCTATAGTAGTCGCCACGTAAGTAGTTGTCCCTCATTCCGAATCGACTATCACGTCCGTAGAATATTTCTCTACCGTTATACCAGCTTCGTCCACCGTTCATACGCCAGCTATGTGCGCCATTGTAAACGTTATAGAACGCTGGTCGTCCGAAATAGTAGTAGTCACGTCTTGGATAGCGAGCGTAGACTCCGAATCTCCAGTAGCCTCCGTCCCATCTCAAAGGACGGTAGAAATAAGGTGCATCGATGAATGCCCGATATTGCCAATCATAGAGTATATAGCTCAAGTCGACGTTGCGATGCGACCAGTAAATGCCGTAGAGGTCGTCAACAGTATTAACACTCATGAGGTAGTCGAGGTTTATCTCGTAGGCAGCCTCATATTGTGCTTCTGTCAGATTTAGCTCGTAA
Organism: Prevotella sp. C561; assembly: GCF_000224595.1. NCBI lineage: Bacteria > Pseudomonadati > Bacteroidota > Bacteroidia > Bacteroidales > Prevotellaceae > Prevotella > Prevotella sp. C561. The sequence goes on from NZ_JH114139.1 coordinate 319,221, forward strand.
GCCATCTTATCTGTTAGAAAGAGTGCTTGTATTCGAGCCTGCTCATAACTCATTGCACTTGTTGTTGCAATGCTGACTATGAACGATGCGATGAGGGTTAGTACTATCTTTCTCATAATCGTTACCTTTATTAAGTTCTTATTCAAGTCTTGGAGTGCTTCGAGAAGCATCCCCCAACTTTCATGATGCAAAGGAACAAATAAAAAAACGACTATGAAAAGGATTTCCCCTACATGGTGGGGGATTTTCCCTAAACATGTGTTTAGTGCGATAGAAAGGTGTTATTTTTCTACCTTATTATAGTGTTTAGTTTTAATATAAAGCTGCCGTCATCTTTCACTTCTCCGTCTAATCGTATGTAAACAAGTTAGCTGTTTGCCTATGAAAGATGTCGGCAATGAAAGGGAGGTTAGTTTTAATGGAGTCACTTTACGAACGCTATCTCAACATAACAGAATCGGTATTCACCGTCATCTTCTGTCAGAATACCAGCAAAGAGGCCTTTTCGGTAGATTTCTGCTTGTTTCATTGTTTCTTGGTTGGCGTAAGTTCGTAGTTAAACAAATCGAGGAGCTGGTTCACCTTATCCATCTTTAGCGTTTGTTTTCCTTGCTCTAAATTGCGAACAAAGCACAGTCCTACACCAGACTTCATGGCAAGGTCTTCTTGTGTAAGTCCATATTCTTTACGCAAGGCCTTGACAACCATCGATAATTTAGTTCGTTCCATATTAATTATATTACTTCGGATGTAAAGGTACAAGTTTTTCCTTAAATTATATCATAACGAATATAAAAAAGCAAGAAAACAGTGTTTTTATATGCTTTCGACTATAAAAAGGGGTGTAAAACAGCGTGGTTGCGGGTCCTGTAAGTGGCTTTTTGGATGCTAAAGGAGGGCGAATGGATAGTGTGGTCATTGAACGGCAGTATTCAGAAGAGGCCGTTCTGGAATTTCTTTTCATGAAGAAAAATATTTTTTTCATGATAATAAATAATTATTTTCATGATAATAATTCGACGACAACGGCGTCTTTGGTGAAGGAGAAAACGCTGAGAGCTGTTGTGGACTTGTGTTATTTGCACTCGTGAAACTTACTGTCTACGGTGCAGTACTTTGCTTTTTACGTTCGGAAAGCTTATTATCTACGTTGCAGTATTTTATTAAAAACATTCTAATACATTGCTATTCAGAATACACGAGAGAATGGTATACGGGATAATAGCTAATTATTTACATTCAGCGGGCGTGTTGTCTATAATATAATAATGTGTATTCACTTACAGAGAATTAAGTTGGTTAATCGTCTTTTTTTCTTATCTTTGTGGCTGATATTAACTTTTATAATGATGAAGAAGTTACTTTCAACCTTGATAGGTGTGTTGATAGCATCGACAATGCAGGCTCAGTATCAAGAGCCCGTACGTCGTGACACGTCAAGGTTGCAGCCATTAAAGGGCTTAGAATATAAGGTGGAGATGCAGGGGAGCCTTGCCAAAGGTCGAACACCCCTCTGGCTCAATGCCAATAAATACGGACTGAGTTCGCTGGAGACGGCCAACGGCTATGTGCGGGGCGGTATAGAGCGACCTTTGACGACGGATGAGGGGCGGAAATTCGGCTTAGGCTATGGCTTAGACGTTGTACTGCCTATTAACTATACGAGTAAGGCTATTATTCAGCAAGCCTACGTCGAGGGACGATGGTGGCACGGAACACTGACCATTGGAGCGAAGGAAGAGCCGATGGAACTCAAGAATAATGAACTCAGTTCGGGCTCGCAAACGTTGGGAATCAATGCTCGCCCGGTTCCACAGGTGCGTTTGGCACTGGCAGACTATTGGACACTACCGTTTGCGAACGGCTGGTTGCACATGAAAGGACACGTCGCCTACGGAATGACAACCGACCAGAATTGGCAGCACGACTTCACTGCTAAGCAGTCGAAATATACCGACCGAGTGCTCTATCATTCAAAGGCAGGCTATCTGAAGATAGGTAACGAAGAAGTGTTCTGTCCGTGGTCATTAGAGATGGGATTGGAGATGGTGAGCCTTTTCGGTGGTACCTCTTATCTCTCTGATGGGCATGGCGGTATGCAGAAGATAGAGAATGGGAAAGGACTGCGAGCCTATTGGCATGCCTTTCTGCCAGGTGGAGCCGACAATGGCGAGACCACCTATCAGAATGTACAGGGCGACCAGTTAGGCAGTTGGGTGATGCGTCTGAACTATGATGGCGACTGGAGCGGTTTTTCCCTCTATGCCGATAAGTTCTTCGAAGACCATTCAGCCATGCTTCAGCTCGACTATGACGGCTATGGAGAGGGTAGCGAGTGGATGGAGAAGAAGCAACGTCGCTATCTGATCTACGATTTCAAAGACTGGATGTTAGGCTTTGAATATCGTTATAAACCCGATAACTGGCTGAACAACATCGTCGTTGAGTATCTTTACTCAAAGTATCAGAGTGGACCGATATACCATGATCACACCATAACGGTGGCCGACCATATCGGAGGAAAGGACAACTACTATAACCATTATATCCTCCCTGGCTATCAACATTGGGGCCAAGCGATGGGAAACCCGCTCTATCGGTCGCCTATCTACAATGAGGATGGGACCATATACTTTAAGGACAACCGCTTTGTGGGCTTCCATGTAGGAATGAGCGGCCACCCTTCTGAGTGCTTCAAGTGGCGTTTCCTCGGTACATGGCAGGAGGGCTTGGGCACTTACGAACAGCCTTACACGAAGAGACGACACAACGTCAGCCTGATGGGGGAGGCCACTTACACGCTACGAGGGCAACGACTGCCAGCATGGATGCGCAACACTGATGTGCGGATGGGGGTTGGGGCCGACTTTGGGTCAATCCTCCATGGGAATAACTACGGACTGCAATTGACCATTGCGAAGCGTGGTCTCTTGGGAAAGCGGTAGTCTGCTGATTATGAATAAAGTAAGAAAAATGAAAATGAAAAGAATAAAGATATTATCTTTCGTCCTACCTCTATTAACGTTGCTACTCTCCTCTTGTTCGTTAGAGACCGATAACGACGCTGGCAGATTAGAGGGTATGTGGCATTTAGTCAGTGTCGAGACGATCAGTACAGGAGTAACGGAGGACTTGAGTGAACAGGTTGTCTTCTGGTCGTTTCAGGCCAAACTCTTACAGATGGAGGATAAGACAGGACAGATCAATAGCTATCTCTATCGTTTTCGCATTGATAACGACCAACTGAGACTGTCGTCTCCTTACCTCTTCGACCGTGAGAATGGCGACCATCCCTTGACTGCTTACGAAGCGACATTGGGTCGTTATGGCATTAAAAGTCTTACGCCAGTGTTCCGAATTGAGAAGATAGACAGGCGAAAGATGATATTAAATGATGGGGCAGTAAGGCTCTACTTTGATAAATTCTAAGCGGTTACAGTCTATTGAACTCTATTGATGTCATGTGAGTTATTGGCATCTTCGGGTTCTTATCTCTCTCTTCATGACACGTTCCATCCCTCTTTAATAGATGTGTTGACGCCTAACATGTTATGTGCGGAGGCTTCGCGCCATTGGTGCGGGGCGCAAGCACATAACAAAGTAATACGGTGTGAAAGCTATGCAGAAGGGTAGTTCTTGTTTAAGATATTGCTTTAAGTCATTATGGATACGAATAACAAAAGGCAGGTGTAAGGCTGCCTTTTGTGTATATATTAATAACGCTGCTTTGCTTTTTAGTCTCTTACCTTTTTTACTTCCTCTTTATTCGGTGAAAGGAAGTCCACCCCTTCTCCTGATAAAGGAGTCGAGTGTGTAATGGAAGGCGATATAGATAATGACATCTATCGCTATAATCCACGTCACAAGCAAGTGATTGAAGAGCGAGAGATTGATGATTATGAAAAGAAAGGACAGTGCAATAACACTAATCAACGTCTGGTGCTGAGTCAGTCCTGCACGTATCAACTTATGGTGGATATGGTTCTTATCTGCCCTAAAAATCGGCTTGTGATGCAATAATCGTACGATGATAACCCTGAAAACATCAAATGTTGGTACGATAAGTAAGGTGACGGAGAGGAGTGTAGCCCCCTTCTGATAAGGCATGACATGTGGGTTATACATACAGAACTTAATCAGTAGTACGCCAAGGATATAGCCAAGCGTCAAGCTACCAGAGTCGCCCATGAATATCTTTTGGTTCTTCTCTTGCTTTCCCCAGATGTTATGATAAAGGAAAGGCACCAAGACTCCCATCAAACCAGCGATGAGGATGCAGTAAACCCATATATGTTCGCGATGGAAAACATAGAAAAGCCCCGACAAGGCAATGAGCGTCAAGCTGGCAGAAAGGCCGTCGATGCCATCAATAAGATTGATAGCATTCATGATAAAGACCAGTACTCCAACGGTGATCACCATCCCCACGAACGTTGGTATCTCATAGATGCCCAAGAAACCATATAGGTTATTGATGTAAAGATAGGACATCGGCAACAGACTGGCAACTGCTATCTGTACAAGAAGTTTCAGCTTAGCCCTCACGCCAAAGATGTCGTCCAAGACACCTGTTATATAGATAACGGTGATACCCACGCCAAAGAAGACGCTCCACGGGCTAATCCCAATCTTACTCCCTTTACTGGTATAAACCCATGTCAGCAGGGCCACGAGTGTAGCCACCAGCATACTCGGCATGAACGAGACGCCCCCTAAGCGTGGAATAGCATTCTTGTGTATTTTTCTGGCATCTGGTGTGTCATATAACTTCCTCTTTTTACAAAACGAGAGTATCTGTGGTATCATAACGAAACCACAGGTTGCACTCATGGCAAAAGCAAAGAAGCTGATTAAAGTGTATGTCGACATATCATTTGTAATCTTGTGTTTAATAAAACTCAATAATTGTGATAATATTGTATTCGAGTATTAGAAAAAGTAGAATAAATCTCTTCTAATAATTGTTTTTACGAAATCTTCTTACCATGAATGGCAGTTTGTTATTTTCTTTTTGTACATTTGTAGCTAAAGAGTACTAATGGAGTCGTCATAAGGCTTAGGCGGTGAATGGTTCTTTTAAGTATTTTTTGTAAAATACACCTTAGATATCAATGTGATGGAACGTATTGACATATCAGTTTTAATGGCCGTTTATAAGAAAGATAATCCTGCTTTCCTTCGTGAGAGTTTAGAGAGTATCTTTACGCAGACTGTGGAGGCTGGTGAGGTTGTTCTATTAGAGGATGGACCCTTGACAGAGGCGTTGTATGAGGTTATAAAGTCATATCAGTCAAAATATCCGGCGTTAAGAGTGGTGGCGTATCCCGTGAATCGTGGGTTAGGAAAGACCTTAAATGATGGGTTACAGTTATGTAAATACGATATTGTAGCCCGTATGGATGCGGATGATATATGCAAGTCTAATAGATTTGAAACAGAGTATAAGTGGCTAAAGGCACATGAAGACTATGACGTGATAGGCTCTTGGGTAGATGAGTTTACCAATGACAAGACGCAAGTCAGGTCGATAAGGAAAGTGCCTGAACAGTATGAAGATATAAAGAAGTATGCTCGTTATAGATGTCCTGTTAATCATCCGACAGTGATGTATAGGAAGGCTGCAGTGCAGGCAGTAGGAGGCTATCTCACAGAGTATTTCCCTGAAGATTATTTCCTTTGGTTGCGAATGTTAAAGAACGGCTGTAAGTTTCATAATATTCAGCAGTCTTTGTTGTGGTTCCGATACTCAGAAGCGACCGTGGCAAAGCGAGGTGGCTGGTCTTATGCTTGTGATGAAGTACGCATATTGGTAAGAATGCTGAAGATGGGGTACATCCCCTTTCATATATTCTGCCAAAGTGTTGTTATTCGATTTACCACCCGCATAATGCCTTTACCTATCCGTCAGCGCCTATATAATCTGATAAGAAAGACATAAGATAGCCTTATTGAGTAAACAAGGAGGGCGTCAATGACATCCACAAAGAGTTAGCACAATAAAACAGCTAACAATGCGTTACTATTTAGATGTTACAGTTAATGGTTAAAGATAAATACAGAATAAATTATAGATTCAATGGAAGACAATAAGAAGGAGAGTGTTGCAGTCAGTTCCTTTCTCAAGAAGCTCAAGCATGATTGGCTACGTTATGTAATCGTGTTTGTCGTTTCTTTGATAGGTTCTATCTTAGTGATTCTACCTGTCCCACGCTATTATAAGTGTGACATATCACTCGCTCCAGAGATGGATAATACTGAGAACGGGGGGAAACTAAGCTCTATTGCCTCTTCCTTTGGCGTAGATCTTGGTGATGTAGCATCTGGTAATGCCTTGCAACCCAGTCTTTATCCAGACTTGATGAAATCGAATGAGTTTATAAAGAGTCTGCTACAGATTCCTGTAGAGACAAAAGATGGGTCGGTGAAGGCAAGTTACTATGATTATCTTTACAGTCATCAGAAAGACTCACCATACGGTAAGGCAATCGGATGGATAGCGAAGAAGTTTGGTGATAGCGATAGTCTTGCCACTGCAACAGAGCCTGTTAACCCCTTTATGCTCAATAAGAAGCAAGACGAAATATTCTCAAAGATAAAGGGAAACATTGCATGTGACATTGATATCAAGACTGGTCTGATAACGATTTCTGTGGAAGATCAAGACCCATTGATTAGTGCTACGATAGCTGATTCGGTACGAGCTAAACTGCAGGACTTCATCACCAACTATAAAACAAACAAGATGAAGAATGACGTGAAGTACTATACAAAGTTGGTAGCAGAGGCAAAGAAGAAATATGAAGCCGCCCGTCAGAAGTATGCTTCCTTCTCTGATGCCAATCAAGATGTTATCTTGCAAGAGCTTCAGTCACAGCGTGATGACTTAGAGAATGATATGCAGTTGAAGTTTAATGCATATAGTGCGCTGAGCACACAACTACAGAATGCACAGGCAAAGTTACAGGAGCATACCCCTTCCTTTACCATTGTTCAGAGCGCATCAGTGCCTGTCAAGCCTGCAGGACCTAAGCGAATGGCCTTTGTCTTCATTGTTGTTTTCCTCAGTATGATGGTTACGTTCGTTGTATGTAACTTCTTATTGTTGTTTGGTGGAGCAAAGGGCGAATAGTTGATGATAACAGTTAAGGATATAATAACGCGTATCAACTCATCTTCTATATCACGAAGAATGGGGAAGGGACTGGTATGGTCGTTTACAGGAACGGCTTTAGCGAAGTTCCTTACCTTAGTCGTTGGTATCATCTGTGCCCATATCTTGCAGAAAGAAGCATACGGAGAGTTCTCTATGGTACGCTCCACTATTAATATGTTCATCGTCCTTGGCTCTGCAGGCTTAGGTGTTACATCGACGAAGTATATAGCAGAATATAGGGAGAATCAGGCTGATAAGATTCCAGCTGTCTATGCTGCAACAAACTGCTTTGGCCTTTTAATGGCTATCATCACGGCAATCTTGATACTGTTAGGTGCACCGTTCATTGCTAATAATATCCTTCACCATGCAAGTATTGTGCTACCTGTAAGAGTAGGAGCGGTGTTGTTGTTCTTTTCTATTATCAATGGTGTACAGAACGGAGCCTTGATGGGCTTTGAGAACTTTAAGGCTATTGCTATTAACACACTGTTGGGTAGTATCTTAGAGTCGCTCTTGACCATCCTTGGTGCTTATTATTTTGGGGTAAATGGAGCTGTACTTGGTTTCGGGATGGGTTTCATCTTGATTTTTGTTATGAACCATCTCTCCATTAATAAGAACTTTTCTGCTATTCATATAAAGAAGTTAAGCATAAAGAACCTCCGTCTGAAGGATTTCTCTATCTTGTACACTTACAGTCTGCCAGCGGCACTCTCTTCTCTGCTTATTGCTCCTTCCTTCTGGTTGATACGTTCTATACTTGTCAGGACAGATGGCTTCCGAGAGCTTGCAGTGTTTGAAGCAGCCGACCAATGGAAGGTTATTATCTTGTTCATCCCCACCGCCTTCAGTCAAATAGTTCTTCCTATCCTGTCCAGTCTACATAAGGAAAAGACCTCCTTTGTGTCTACTTTGAAATATAATATGCTGATAGTAGGAGTTACGGCATTGTTATTGGCAATAGGCGTAATGCTATTCGGTGGTTTTATCATGCGTCTGTATGGTACGACCTATAACAATTCAGCCCCCTTACAGATACTGGCTATCTCAACAATCTTCTCTGCTTTAGCTAACGTTCTTGAGATGGCTGTATATAGCTTAGGCAAGATGTGGCAATGTTTTGGTATCAATGTCGTGTGGGCAATATTGATGATAGGATGCACCTACATCCTTTGTCAGAGAGGTAGTGGGGCTAATGGGCTGTCTATGGCAGTATTAGTTTCCTATATCGTGTCCTTCTTCATGTTCTTAGTTTACACATTCTTTGTTGTTAGGAAGGAGGTAAAGTGATGTCAGAGAAGGTACGTTATACGTTGTTTGCACTCTTTCTTTTCCTTACACAGATACTGGGTACGGGTATTGTTCCTATGGGGTTATTTGCCCTTTCGTTGTTAATGATACTCTCGCCCACCACCTTCTTAAGAAATCTAAGGTATACTCCAATCTTCTTTCTGTTTATTTGTCTATCCTTGGGAGTCGGGATCTATTTCGCATTATGCAATGGTCTGAAGTCTTGGAATATAGCTTATTGGGGACAGTTCTATTTCCTTTGCATCCTTCTTATGGGTGTTAAAGATAAGAAATCGTGCTTGGAAGCGTTACGCATCTTCGTCTTTATCATCTTTATCCTTGACTTTGGCACTAATCTCATGTTCCTTGTTGGAATGAATGTACCATGGACTGAACTGCCACCAGTGCGCCCTGGCGAGGCACTTGCACGTTTCCCAGGTTTTAAGGGAAATGCTTTATATTCGGGAAGTGTCACCTTCGTGAGTGCTTGTTATATGCTTAATCAGAAGAAGGTGAATAAGCTTGTCTTCTACATAGGACTTGCGTCGATGGTAGGCAACCTTATCTTATCTGGTTCTTATCGCTATCTTATCATCGGAGCGGTTGTTGCAACGATGTATTACCTACGTTTGTATAGAAGTAAGATAATGATGATCGGGATGTATGTGTCAAGTATTATCGTTGTGTTTATGGCAACACTTGTCACGATGTTCTCTAATCTAAGTAACTTCTATCGGGCGTTTATTTGGTTCCATTTCATAAAGGAGATAGGCAAAGACCCATGGATAGGACATGGCTTCTTCAATATCCATTTGGATGAAAACCAAGACTTTAGTACACCTTCTCATCTGATAGCTAATGGCGTGACCGAGTCATGTATCCTAACTATTGGCTATAGCTTTGGTGTCATAGTATTGTTATTTTTCCTCGTAAGTATTGTCAAGACATTATTAAGATATAAGGCATACCGACGTTATTCAGTAGAGTTAGGATTGTTTATCGGTCTAACCTTGGACCTTTTCTGGGGTGGAAGTTTCGATAACACCTATACCTTTGCGTTATTGTTATTGAGTTGGTATCTGATTAATGAGACCGCTTGTAAAAGAGAACTGAATGAAGACATTCACGATAATAATACCGACGTATAATAATCTCGACCTTTTCAAGAGTGCGTATAGTTCTGTATGTAAGCAGGACTTCAAGGACTATGAGATTATAGTAGTAGATGATTCCGAAGATTCATCTATATCGGATTACGTGTCAATGGTCAATGATTCATCTATCGTTTATCGGCATCATGTGCCCTCAGCAGGCGCTGTTAATAATTGGAATAGTGGCTTACAGTTAGCAAGCGGTAGGTTTGTTATTGTGTTACATCACGATGAGGCTTTCGAAGAAGAAGATTATCTGACTTCATTAAATGAGCATTTTCAAATGGGATACGACGTAGTTGTGACTCGTGTAAAGGTCTTCAATGGTGGAGAACTCAAGCCTAATGTATTCTCAGAAGCTGTGATGAGGCTCTTCACGGGCTTTCCTTCGCTCCTTTTCCTTTGTAATGTCATTGGTCCTTGCTCTTGTGTCTCTTTTAGACGAGAGCATCTAACCTACTTTGATAGCCGACTCCGCTGGCTTGTTGATGTTGATTGGTATTATCGTCTACTAAAGGGAAGGCGCAGAACGTTCGTAGATAGTCTTCATGTTGACTCTTTTAATGATCATGACGATAAGATAACTAACCGGATAGATATCAAGCAAACCGAGGTAGAAGATATCTCTGTTCTTAGTTCAAAGTATAAGTATCGCCTCCTGTTAAGATGCTGCTTGTGGGTCAATAAGGTCGTTATGCACTCTAATCTGAAATGTATAATAAAGAAAATAATCCGCAAATGAAGATAGTAAAGATATTAGGTGGCTTAGGCAATCAGATGTTTCAGTATGCTCTATACCTCTCCCTGCAAGAGTCATTCCCAAAGGAGCGGGTGGCGCTCGACCTTTCTTGCTTCAAAGGCTATCACCTACATAATGGTTTTGAACTGGAGCGTATCTTCTCATTGACCGCACAGAAGGCGTCTGCAGCAGCTATCATGCGCATTGCCTATTACTACCCCAACTATCTTTTATGGCGTATTGGCAAACGTCTTCTACCTCGTCGTAAGACAATGTGCTTGGAGAGTTCCACCTTTCGCTATGATGAGTCGGTGTTGACAAGAGAAGGAAACAGATACTTCGATGGCTATTGGCAGGATGAAAGATACTTTGTAGCGTGTCGGGAGAAGGTATTGAAAGCCTTTACTTTCCCAGCATTTAAGCGCACAGAGAACCTATCTTTGTTAAGGAAATTAGATAAGAACAGCGTTGCAATACACGTGAGGCGAGGCGATTATATAGGTAATCAACTTTATCAAGGAATCTGCGATCTCGACTATTATCGGGCTGCGATTGATAAGATAAGTACGTATGTTACGCCCTCCGTGTTTTGTATCTTTAGTAATGATATAGCATGGTGTCAGACGCATCTTCAGCCGTATCTGAAGGCTCCTGTAGTCTATGTGACATGGAACACAGGTGTTGAGAGCTACCGAGATATGCAGTTGATGTCGTGTTGTGCGCATAACATCATTGCAAACTCTTCTTTCTCATGGTGGGGCGCATGGCTCAATCAGAATAGCGAAAAGGTTGTCATTGCTCCTAAGCGGTGGTTGAATATGGACGACTGCCAGTTTCCCTTACCAGCTTCTTGGGTCAAGTTATAATCTACAAAAGCATCAATATTTTTTGATAGGTTTGCTTTCTACAGGCTACTCATTGCTTGTATGTCATAGTGTCTACTATTAACAGCAAACCAAACTACCCTTTTCTTTTATTGTCCGGAGGCCTCGGACAAGTTGTCCGAACGCTTCGGACATGTTGTCCGGAGCCTCCGGACAAGTCATGTGAATGATGAATATCAATAGCGTGAAGCCTTTACTCGGTGTTAATAAGGTATGATGCATCGTACTACTTATCTTTATAACGCTGACAGAAATTGGTTGACAATAATCTTCAAGCCCTTTGTCTGTGTAGGATAGGGGACTTGAGAGGATTTGTCCTCTTGCCAACCTATCTCTTTAGCGTATTATTGTCAGATTAATGAAAAACGGTAGATCAGTATGTATTATACTGGTCTACCGTTTCTCTATCAGTGCCTATTGTGACAGCAAAATAGCTGCCATACCCTTTCTCCTCTTACTTTATCAAGTTCGCAATCGTAGCTATGACGGCTGCAATGCTGGCTGCACTCGAGCCGACACTGAGGGTTTCAGCAAGGCTCATGCGGCTTTGTATCTTTGTAGGAACAATGATCTCGCAGCCAGGACGTACCTTGGCATTGTGGCCAACCTTTGCTAACATACCATTCATATATAGGATATAGGTGTTACTCTTCTTGGCATCGCTGGCAAAACCACCGGCTTGATCGATATAGTAAGCAACGCTCTTACCCTCAACATAACCGACAGAGTTAGGGAACATAACGGCACCATTGATCTTAACCGTACCATTGTATTGTGGAATAACAATGCGGTCGCCCTCACGAAGGACGATATCTGCATCGCTTCCTGGCTCTGCAATCGCTTTATCTAACTCTATACCAACAGGATATACATCAGGTACTTGGAATTTCTCCTCTAACTTCTTGTTGTTATCTTGTATCGCTTGAAGCACACCAGCATCCTTTGTTCTGATGGCTAAGTCCATCATGTTCTTGCGTTGTTGGTCTAATTGCATCTTATAAGCACTCTCCATTCGTAGGCGTTCGGATGGGGTAGGGCGTCGCTCTAAGCGTGCTCCTTTGATATAGCCAAGCTCTGTTGCACCGCCTGCAGCCTTATAGATGTCGCTAAGGCGCATCTTTCTTGAGGTCAGCGTGTAGTTTCCTGCGAACACCACCTCACCTTCTATGCTCACATTCTGTTGGTCGGTCGTACCCGGACTCTTGCGTACATAGACCTCATCGTAGGGTTCGAGTACAAAGCCCGGAGCACCATCAATGACGAAGCCATCGCGCAATGAGAAGGAGTAAGTGCGTGCGATGATAGAGTCTGGTGTAAGGGCTTGCGGATTGGTGATACGTCGTGACACATCCACCTTAACTGTGGAAGCAGTCTGTTTAAGGCCACCTGCCTGCAAGATAAAGTCTTCTAACGACTCATTATCAGCATATTGATAGATACCCGGATAGAGCACCTCGCCATGAATAGTTATCGTTCGCTGCTCTTGTGCATCGGTGCGAGTAGGAATAAACAGTACATCCTCGTTTTGTAACGGTATGTCAGCAACACGTCCAGTGAGGATACCATCCACGTCGACAGAGATAACCTCGAGTGTACGGTCGGCCTTTCTACGGTGTAAGACGGCGTGTGGCGCAAAGGCTACCTCGGTCAGTCCGTCTGCAGCCTCAATCAGTCCACGCACGCTATTGATGCGTCCTCCAACCTCGTACATACCCGGACGGAACACAGCACCCTTGATTTCGACCATGTTTTCATACCTTGGAATGACGGAGTCAACGCTGATAGAGTCTTCATCGGCCACTCGGAAGCTACGCATATCAAACTCGTTGACATTAAAGATAGAGTATTGACGACCCGTCTTCCTGCGTACCCGGACTGAACGGGTGTAGGCATCGCCAGCGAAACCACCTGCATAACTAATCAAGGTACCCAAGCTCTCGCCTCGTTTCATCTCATAGAACATTGGTCGTTTGACCTTTCCACTCACCTGAGCGAGCATCTCGTAAGGGCCAACGACGATGACGTCATTGTCTGCCAGGCGTACGTTACCGCTTAAGTGGCCCCGACGAAGGAAATCGTAGACGTCGACTGTGCTAATCAGCGTTCCTCCTCTATACACCTTAATATTACGTAGTGTACCCAAGTCTCCGATACCTCCTGCCATATAAAGGGCGTTGAAGACAGTGGCAAAGGCTGACAGTGTATAGGTACCAGGGGTCTTCACCTCACCAACCACGTTGACCATGATAGTATGGGTCTGCCCAACAGAGAGGCGGATGTTCGAACTGCTGTATCGTTTACCTATCTTTTCACGGATGCGATTATTAGCTTGAGCGACCGTCAATCCGCTTACCTGAATAGGTCCGAAGCCTTCCAAGGTGACGTAACCATCTGGGGCAACGGTCGTCTGGTAGGATTTCTGCGAAGCACCATACACGTCGATAAACACAGCATCACCCGGTCCTATGCGATAGTTACGTGGCAGTGCCATGTTCATATTAGGTTCGAAGGACAGACTCTTATTGTTGAAGATGTCACGCCCCCACACCTTCTTGCGGTTCCTACTGAGTTGTTTCAGAAGGTTCTCATACATTGCTGCGGTGTCTTGCGGCATCCAGTCGTTCATCTCGGCTTGCATCTTCAGATACTCACCATCGTTCTCATCGTAAGTGTTTGTCCATGAGCGGTTAGGAGAGATGCGTCCTTCAGAATATCGACCCACCTCCTGTTCGTTAGCGTCATAGTCGTTGAGCGTTGCATCAGCTATCTGTCGCTTACTCTTTCCAGGCGTTGTTTGTCCGTTGTTGGTACGACTGCGGTCGGCTGTTGTCCCTTCCTTTGTTGCCCCGAAAGCAGCATTTCCTTTCTGCATCTTCTCGTATAAGTTCCTGACACGGCGTATCTGCGAGATGTCAACACCACTCTGCATGAGCTTGGTGACAATCTGCGACTGTGGAGTACCTTTCTTATGCTCTTTCTGCACAAAGTCCATAACCTGCGTATCGGTCATTGACGACTGTGCAAACCCATTGAGGGAGCATAATGCGAGTAATACAAATAGAATATATTTCTTCATTGTCTTGTTTAGAATTTTTTACCTGTAAGGATGTTGACGACCGTTTTAACGATGATTGTAAAGTCGAGCCATAGCGTCCGATGTTCTAAGTAATGGATGTCCATCTCCATACGTTTGAGCATCTTCTCCATCGTGTCTGTATAGCCATTATAGAGTGTTGCCTCCGACGTTAAACCTGGTTTCATCTCATAGATGAGCTGATAGCGGTCGGTATGTCTTAGTATTTTGTCGATAAAATACTTACGTTCAGGACGCGGTCCCACGAATGACATGTCGCCTCTGAGCACATTCCATAGCTGAGGCAGTTCGTCTAAGTGATGGCCACGTAGGAACTGTTCCAATCGAGTAGAGTTCGAACTGTCGCATTTAGCAACCAGTTGTGGACCCTCTTCCTCCACGATGCTGCTCATAGTTCGGAACTTAAAGATAGCAAACGGACGACCTTTATATCCAATGCGTATCTGTCGGAAGAAGATTGGTCCGTTGCTTTGATAAGTAATCAGAATACTGATGACGAGAAATAAGGGCGAACAGAGGGCCAGTCCGATGAGTGCACCAATAATGTCAAAGGCCCGCTTCATACTGTGTTGAAGCTTCCCCATGGCATCAAGACTCCCTTTCTCTTTCATTGTTTCTTCCTACTTTTAGTCCTTTATTGTTATAATAACTCTATTTTTGTAATTTTGTTGCAAAGGTACAGTATTTTATTTATTTTTCACTTAGAAATGCTTATCTTTCCCTTTGTCGTCGTAACTTTGTAAGGGAAAACGAGCTGAATATGCGTAAAATAATCCATATTGACATGGATGCTTTCTTTGCTTCTGTGGAGCAGAGGGACAATCCGGAATTGCGAGGCAGGCCTATTGCGGTTGGCTTCGACGGACCACGTGGCGTGGTGTCTACGGCCAGTTATGAGGCACGCCCATACGGTGTACACTCGGCTATGTCTATGGCTCAGGCGAAGCGGAGGTGCCCACAGCTCATTGTCGTCCCTACCCATTTCGAGAAGTATAAGGAGGTTTCACAACAGATCCACGCTGTCTTCCATGAATACACAGACTTAGTAGAGCCGATATCACTTGATGAAGCGTTCTTGGATGTGACCGACAACAAAAAGGGAATTGAACTGGCGGTTGATATCGCTAAGGAGATTAAGCAGAAGATACTTGAGCGTACGTCGTTGACGGCCTCTGCTGGGATTAGTTTCAACAAGCTGTTGGCGAAGATAGCGTCTGATATGCGCAAGCCGAACGGTATCTTTACGGTGCATCCCGACCGTGCGCTCGATTTCATTGGGAGCTTACCTGTGGAGAAGCTATGGGGTGTCGGACCGAAGACTGCTAACAGGATGCATGAGATGGGGGTGTTCACGGGTGCACAGCTGCGGCGCATCTCGTGCGAACATCTCGTACAGGTGTTTGGTAAGATGGGGCGTGTTTATTACGACTTCTCACGGGGTATTGACAATCGACCAGTCGTTGTTGCCTACGAACGTAAGTCGGTAGGCTGCGAGCGCACGTTCCTTGAGGATTTACACATAGACACGAAGATTATCATCGAACTCTATCATATCGTCTTGGAACTGGTTGAACGCATTGAACGAAAGGATTTTAGGGGGAGGACACTCACCTTGAAACTGAAGTGGGATGCAACGACTCAGATAACACGAAGCCTTACACAAGAGAAGGTGCTACGGACGAAAGACGACATTCTCCCGCTTGCCAAACGACTACTGAAGGACACGGAGTATCATGACCGACCCATCCGTCTGATGGGACTCTCGGTCTCTTCGCCTGAAACTAACGATAAAGAGGGACAAAACCGGCCACAGTGGGTGGAGGGTTTCCTGCCTTTCAGCGACGATAAACACAAGAGATAACAGACTGCTGAAAGTCATTGGGGAACAAGGCAGAACTATCCTTGCCGAATTATCATCATGAAAAAAAGAATTATTATCATGAAAAAAATATTTATTGTCGTGAAAAGAAATATTTTTCTTCATGAAAAGAAATTAAGACGGTCGGTCTTCTGTCATGGAATACTAAGTTAGATGCTAATCGAAAGTTCGTTAACTTGCCCTTAGAATAATGCTTAAAACATTTCCAAATATCAAAGAAAAGTATTAAATTTGCACTTGATAATCTGGTGTATAACGCCAAGGATATATTTTGTCCTTTGTTCTCTTCAATCATTATTATTAAGAAGTCATAGCGTATGCAATATAATGTAACGTGTAATAAATGCAATCGCACATTTACAATTACGGCTGATGGTGGCGAGAGTTTACAGTGTACTTGTCCTTATTGTGGGCAGTCGTTGTTTGTCAACTTGCCTTCACAGGTGAGCCCTGTGGCCCCTGTTGCACAGCAACCTATCAATGATCAGCATGACAGTGGGAACCAAAATTCAACGCTAAAAATACTTCTTACGATTCTGATTGTCCTTATCTTAGGTGGTTTGGCCGTCTTTGGTTTTATCTACTGGCAGAACGAGAAGGAGGCAGCCCAGATGGAGTTGCAGGCGCAAAGGAAGGCCCATTCAGACTCGTTGATGCAGGTGCGTGCACAGATGGAGGCTCAGGAGGAAGCCGTACAAAAGCAGAATGAGAAGCGGAAGGGGATATGTAGTTTCCTAACATCGTTCTATCAGAAGGCCGTTCTGGTTGATGATGCGGACGCAAACTTCTATAGTCGTTACCTTACCGACTACTGTCGTCGAATCGTCTTCGGCGTGCCTGATGGTTATGATGCGGATGTTGATGAGTCGACGATGTGGTGGGGAGCCTTCGGAAACACTGCTACCGAGCCCGACCTCTCACAGCTTTTGCGCAATCTGACAGTGGTTCCTATAGATGACAACTGGTATAAGGTAAGACTGTCACAAGATGGAGAAACGGAGTATCGTCAGGTGAAGGTGCTATCGCAAGATGGTCATATCCTCATTGACGACATAAGATAATAAAGACGAAAGGAGGTTAGAATGCAATTTCAGATAGCTTGCAAACATTGTCATCGTCCCTTTGTTATTCAGTCGGAGGGTGGCAACACGCTAAGATGTAATTGCCCCTATTGTGGTGAGAGTATGACGGTGGCCACCCCACAGATGGGTGCCCCAGATGGCAGTCGGGCTGAGACGACGGCCACAGTGAGCCACGTACAAGTGGAGCGGGATAACATGAACGTACAAGCCAGACCTACGATGGAGCGAAAACCATCGAAGGGTGGTCTGGGAAAGAAGGTAACAATCATCTTTGTTAGCTTCTTGTTATTCGTTATTCTCATGTCATCACTCTTATATATAATATTCTCAGCGATGTCAAATTAAACTTTTACACACTCAAATTTATGAAACAGACAAAGATAGTATGTTCTATTAGCGACCGTCACTGTGATGTTGACTTCCTAAGAAAGCTGTTCTTCTCAGGTATGAACGTTGTACGTATGAATACTGCTCATGCCAGTCAAGAGGGTATCAGACAGATTATTCGTAACACAAGGGCTGTGTCGCAGCACTTAGCCTTGCTCATTGATACCAAGGGACCAGAGGTGAGAACGACCGCATTGGACGAGCCTATTCATTATAAAGTAGGCGATATGGTTAAGATCATTGGCCGTCCTGAGATGGACACAACCAAGGACATCATTAATGTCTCTTATCCTGACTTCGCTCGTGATGTGAAGGTTGGCGACCACGTCTTGTTTGATGACGGTGCATTAGACATGCTTGTTGTTGAGAGTGATGGCCCAATGCTGATTGCACAGGTGCAGAATGAGGGCGATCTCGGCTCTCGTAAGAGTGTGAACGTACCGGGTGAACATATCGAACTCCCTGCCCTTACGGAGAAAGACAAGAGTAATATCTTGTTGGCAATAGAGGAGGATATCGACTTTATAGCCCATTCTTTCGTTCGCTCAGCGGCTGATGTTCTTGAAGTGCAGAAGATACTTGACGAGCATAACTCTGATATTAAGATTATCTCAAAGATTGAGAATCAAGAGGGTGTAGACAATATCGACGAGATTATCGATGCTTCTTACGGTATCATGATTGCACGTGGTGACTTGGGTATCGAGGTTCCTATCGAGCAGATTCCTGGTATTCAGCGTAGTATCATTGACAAGTGTATCTTGAAGAAGAAGCCTGTTATTGTGGCTACTCAGATGCTTCATACGATGATTAATAACCCTCGTCCGACACGTGCTGAGGTTACTGATATTGCAAACGCTATCTATAGTCACACCGATGCATTGATGTTAAGCGGTGAAACAGCAAGCGGTAAGTATCCTGTTGAGGCTGTTCAGACGATGGCTCGTATTGCGGAAGCGGCAGAGCAGGACGCTCATAAGCGTGGACACATCAGTGTGCCGATGATTAATCAGAATGATCAGCGTGAGTTCTTGTCACGAAGTGCTATCGAGGCTACCGAGCAGTTGGGTGTTAAGGGTATCATCACCGACAGCGAGACGGGTCAGACGGCTCGCAATCTTGCTGCCTTCCGTGGTCCACACCCTGTGTTGGCTATCTGCTATAAGGACAAGGTACAGCGCTGGTTGAACCTTAGCTATGGTGTTATTGCTGTCTATCAGCATCGCCATAAGTCTAATGAAGAGATGTTTACAGCCGCTTTGCGTATGCTTCGTCAGAAGGGTTACATCGAGTTAGAAGATAAGATAGCCTACCTCTCTGGTACGTTCGGCAATGGTGGCGGCACTACTTTCCTTGAGATAAACAAGGTGGGTGATGTCTTCGCACGCAAGTATCGCTTCCATCTCCCAGAGGGTGTGAATACGGGTGAGGAAGAGGCTTAATGCTTCTTGAGCCTTAACAAAAGGATTTATCATGGTCGTTCCTGTCTTGGAGCGACCATTTTTCGTATTATACAAACGGTGGATACGGTTGGTGGAAAGGGCTTTGTGAAGGCTTGATTGATAGGGGAATATAAAATGAAGAAGCCTTCGTTGATGGGGTTATGTTGTTGGCTTTCTTTTAAAATCAGCTCTTAGCGGTTGGTGATAGTACTGTTAATTATGGGTAGATAGTACTATCAGTAATGAAAACGCAATACTATTAAGGGGGTGGAGATAATGTTCTTAGTTCGAGGGGATGGTTCTTGCATATTGATGAAAAGGTTTTTCTCAACTCAGAGAGATAATGTTCTTAGTTCGGGAGGATAATTCTTTTATGTTGTAGGAGAGGATATTATCAATATGATATAATAGTGTTTTTGTTTTGGGAGGATAGTTCTTGTTTGTTGAAGGAGACAATCCTTGCTATTCAGTAAGATAATGTCTTTAATTCGGTTGGATAATGTTCTCTATTCGGAAGGATAGCCTTTGTAGATGGTGGAGATAATCTTTTCAATTCGAAAAGGTTAGTCTTTTAGTGGAAAACGATAGTACTTTCAACGTGGTAAGAGCGTGTTATTTATTCGGAAAGGTTTTTCTTTTATATGAAGGTGATAGTGCTATCGGTCCAGGAAGGCCAGTCTTTTAGATGTAGTCGATAGTGCTATCGGTTCGAAAGGATAGTGTTATCAATTCGGGAAGGGCGGTCTTTTAGGTGAAGAAGGTGGCGCAATTGATTCGGAAAGTGAGTGTTATCTATTTGGAAGGATTGTGCTATCAATATGAGAAGGAGGTGCTTTTAAGTGTAGGCAGAGCTGGCTATTAATAAAGAAAGGTAAGGACTAAAATAAACAAAGGTGCCAGAAGAATTTCTGAACACCTTTGTCATAATGCAATTATATAAAATTTTCTTCCCTTGATGGGCTAATCCTAATCGTGTTGAAGAGGTATCTTCTTAACACGACGTTCGTGTCTTCCACCTTCAAAGCTGGCTTTGAAGAAGGCGTCGAGTATCTTCTCGGCTGTCTTATTGTCGATAAATCGACCAGGAAGGACGATGACATTCGCATCATTATGCTGTCGAGTCAACTCGGCAACATCCTTGTTCCATACCAAGCCAGCACGTACGCCTTGGTGTTTATTAAGTGTTATGGCCATTCCTTCACCGCTACCACAGATCGCAATAGCTGGATACACCTCACCACTCTCTATGGCTTCAGCCAGTGGGTGAGCAAAGTCAGGATAGTCGCAACTTAAGTCACTATTACAGCCAAAATCCTTATATGCATACTTGTGTTCCTCCAAATACTGGATTACGAACTGCTTTAATGGATAGCCTGCATGGTCGCAGGCAACTCCTACTGTCTTAATTTCCATAAGCTGTTTAGGTTTTATGAGTCCCTTACTGCCGTGAGGAAGAAGGGACGTCTGGTTAAACGTTTATGCTAAAAACTCTTTTACTTGCTTATATACGTTCTCGGCTGTGAAGCCCAACTTCTCGTCTAACACCTTATAAGGAGCTGAGAAACCGAAGCTGTTGAGGCCATATACCTTGCCATTAGCACCCACCAAACCCTCAAGGGTCACTGGGAGACCTGCTGTAAGACCAAATATCTTTGCGTCTCTTGGCAGGATCTGCTCTTGATACTCCTTGCTTTGGCGACGGAAGAGGCCCTCTGATGGAGCACTCACAACACGTACCTTAATGCCGTCTTTGCGTAGTAACTCAGCACCTTCAACGCAGGTTGATACCTCAGAGCCGCTTGCAACGAGGATAACATCAAACTGTTCGTCAGAGCCAGTGACGATGTATGCACCCTTGCGAGTCAACTGGTAGTCTGTTCCCTCTGGTAGGCTCTTCACATTCTGACGTGAGAAGATGAGCGCTGTTGGCGTGTCCATGTTCTCCATAGCCATCTGCCAACATACGGTAGCAGCGTCACTGTCGGCTGGACGAAGCACTCGTACTGAGTCTTGGCCAGCATGGTTCTGCAGCTTCTCCATCAAGCGTATCTGTGCTTCCTGCTCCACTGGCTCATGCGTAGGACCGTCTTCACCAACACGGAAAGCGTCGTGGCTCCATACAAACTTAACTGGTGTCTGCATGAGGGCAGCCATGCGGATGGCTGGTTTCATATAGTCGGAGAAGACAAAGAACGTTCCCATTGCAGTGATAACACCACCATGTAGCATCATACCGATACACATACAGGCCATTGCCAACTCACTAACGCCTGCTTGGAAGAAGGCTCCACTGAAGTCATCACGTGTGAATGCGTGTGTCTTATTTAGGAAACCATCAGTCTTATCAGAGTTGCTTAGGTCGGCAGATGATACGATCATGTTAGGAACCTGCTCTGCAATGACACCGAGACAAGCTGCTGAGCCATTGCGGGTAGGGATGTCACGCTTTTGTACAAGTCCACTCCAATCAATCTTTGGAGCCTTATTAGAGAACCACTCGTGCATCTGTTCTGCCTTCTTAGGGTTCTCTTTTGCCCATAGCTCTTCGGCTGCATGACGCTCAGCAACAATCTTTCTGAGTTCTGTGGCACGGTCGTCATAGAGCTTCTGTACCTCTGGGAATATCTTGAATGGGTCCTCTAAGTCACCACCAAGGTTCTTTACTGTATTTATGTAGGCGTCACCACCCAATGGTGCACCATGTGTCTTAATACTGTTCTCGTAGCTACTGCCGTCTGCTTGCAGTGCTCCCTTCGCCATAACAGTCCTACCGATAATGAGCGTAGGGCGGTCTTCCTCCTTGTTAGCAGCTACTAATGCTTCACGGATAGCGTCTGGGTTATTACCATCAATCTCCAGTACGTTCCATCCCCAAGCACGGTATTTCATGCCGGTGTCTTCGTCCATGACGGCTCCACACTCAGTAGAAAGCTGAATGTTATTAGCGTCATAAAACATAATAAGGTTGTTGAGTCCTAAGTTACCAGCTAATCGTCCTACCTCTGCACTAATGCCTTCTTGAACGCCACCGTCAGAGATAAAGGCGTAAATCTTGTGTTGCATCATGGTATGACCAAGCCTTGCTTCGAGGAACTTCTCGGCTACTGCTGCACCAGCAGCGTATGCGTGGCCTTGTCCCAATGGTCCTGAAGAGTTCTCAATGCCATGTTTAATGTCTCTCTCAGGATGACCTGGCGTGACAGACCCCCATTGGCGGAATTGCTTAATATCGTCAACAGTGAACTTTCTCTGTAGTGTCAGCGCAGCGTAGAGCATTGGCGACATGTGACCTGGGTCGAGATAGAAACGGTCACGGCCTGCCCATTCAGGCTGATCAGGGTCAAAGATGAGAAATTCAGAGAAGAGAACGTTGATAAAGTCGGCGCCACCCATAGCGCCACCAGGGTGCCCTGACTTTGCTTTTTCAACCATTGACACTGCGAGAAGTCTGATGTTATCCGCGGCTTGGTCCATCAATTGCTTGTCATTCATAAATAGATTGGATTTTTGAAATTAT
Organism: Prevotella sp. C561; assembly: GCF_000224595.1. Classification (NCBI taxonomy): domain Bacteria; kingdom Pseudomonadati; phylum Bacteroidota; class Bacteroidia; order Bacteroidales; family Prevotellaceae; genus Prevotella; species Prevotella sp. C561. The sequence goes on from NZ_JH114139.1 coordinate 341,842, forward strand.
AATGCAAATATAAAGATAAATATGGATACATCAAAATAATAAACTTACTATTTTCTCAAAATATTGAAAATTGCCTAAACGTAGGTATTTGTCTTACTTTGTTTCGTTGGTGTTTAGTTGTCTTGCGCTTGGTTTGTTGGTTTGCTGTCTTTGCTTGTGTAATATTCTGCTTAGCTTTGAACGCTATCTTATCATTGTTTTCTTCTGTGTGTTTTAAGGTCTTATTATGTATGTGTATAGTTGGCCTTCACTTTGAGGTGGGACTGTATAGAGGGCTTGTTAACGTCTTCTTTCGTCGTAGGAATAGTCGTAAAGGGTCGGTAATGTCCTATCATTGAATGGGGTAGGGCATTCGCACGATTCTTCTCGTAGCCGATGACGCATAAAAGAAGGCCTTAGGGCGTATATGGTTGATGGATAGTAAGATAACAAAAAGGGCACATCAGAATATAGATCCATAATGTTTCTACATTCGATATACCCTTTATAAAAGTTGGTTTAGTAGGATTCTTCTATCAATCCCCTATTATAATAGGTTATAGTGAGGCCTCAGCATAAATTTCTTTATTGATACGATACAACGCAGCACCACGTTTACTTGTCACCTTATCAATAAGGTCTGTCTTCTCAATAAAGTCTATCTGCTTGATACGCTTGCGGAAGTTACGTTTATCAATCTCAACTCCTAAGATTGCTTCGTGTACGTTCTGCAGCTGTGTGAGGGTGAATAGCTCTGGGAGAAGATTAAATCCAAGAGGGTCTTTGTTGATGAGTTTGCGTAGTTGACTTAATGCTATCTGTACCATCTCGATATGGTCACCATACAAGTCGGGTAGGTTGTTGATGTCAACCCACTGCAAGTCATTCTCTTCTAAGAGCTTACGGTCGTAGTCGGAGACGTTGATAAGTGCGCAATAAGCGATTGAGATAACACGGTCACCAGGGTCACGATCGGTCTCACCGAAGGCTCCCACCTGTCGCATATAGATGTTATTGATGCCAGTGCATTGGTATAAGACTCTGTTAGCAGCCTCTTTCAAGCTCTCATCCTCTCTAACGAAGCCGCCATAGAGAGAGAGTTTTCCGCTGTAAGGTTCGACTACACGCTTACCAACGAGTAGTTGTAACTTCTTGTTTTCAAATCCCAATACGATGCAATCGACTGAAACTAATAGTTTAGGTTCTCCTTTGTAGTATTTGTTCATATTTTAGGTTTTGTTTAGAGATGTTTATTGTTTTGATGTTTGTTGGTTGTGTTGGAGTATCTCTTTGTTGTGCAAAGGTGATATTTTAAGATTATGTCTGGTGTTAAATACTTGGTATTCTTCTTTTCCTTAGTTCTTAGATAAGGGCCGAGCAGTAGGCTTGTTCGGCCCTACATCTAATATTGTATTTGTGGGGAGTGACACCTCGTGAGATGTCACCCAGTCATTAGCAAACCTTGTGAGAGCCGTCGCTGATAACCACAGGATAGACCTCTGGTGCGTGACCATACTTCGCATTGAACTTCTCAGTCACGTCAGCAATGAACTTATCGTACACGTTGTCCTTAACAAGGTTGATGGTACAACCACCGAAACCACCGCCCATAATGCGCGAGCCAGTCACACCATTCTCCTTAGCAACGTCGTTGAGGAAGTCGAGTTCTTCACAGCTTACCTCATACTCCTTGCTGAGTCCGTGATGTGTCTCGTACATCTTCTGGCCAACAGTCTCATAGTCGCCAGCAACGAGGGCGTCGCAAACAGCGAGGACACGCTCCTTCTCACCGAGAACAAAGTGTGCACGCTTATAGTCCTCAGCACTAACTACATCCTTGACAGCCTCTAAGTCGTCCCGATTAGCATCACGTAATGTCTCGAACTTCCTGTCTGGGAAATGCTTAGCCATTGCTGCAACAACATTCTCACAGCTTCTGCGACGGTCGTTGTATGGGCTACCAACGAGCTCGTGCTTTACCTTTGAGTTAACAAGAACGAGCTTGTAACCCTCTGGATTGAATGGGAAGTACTCGAACTCACGGCTGCGGCAGTCGAGGCGCATTAGCTTACCTTTCTGTCCGAAAACGCTTGCGAACTGGTCCATGATACCACAGTTCACACCGATATACTTGTGTTCTGTAGCCTGACCAGCGAGTGCGATGTCCCACTTTGATATCTTATTATCAGCAAACAAGTCGTTCAATGCGCATCCGAAACAGCTTTCCATAGCTGCAGAAGAACTCATACCAGCACCGAGAGGCACGTCACCAGCAAAGGCAATGTTGAATCCCTTTACGTCAACACCAAGTGCTTTGAACTCCTGTACCATACCATAGATGAAGCGTGCCCATGTCGCACGTGGACCCTCTGGGTCGTCAACTTTGAACTCTACACGGTCCTTGAGGTCGATAGAGTAGCACATAACAGTGTTTGTACCGTTAGGACGAACCTCCGCCATGATGCCCTTGTCTACTGCACCTGGGAATACGAAGCCACCGTTATAGTCGGTATGCTCGCCAATAAGGTTAATACGTCCTGGTGAGAAATAAATGTTTCCAGTCTGGCCGTCGAAGTGCTTGATAAAACGACTTCTTACAAATTCTATGTCCATGTTAGTAATGTTTTAATTGATAGTTTGGGTTTTATGTTTATATATCAATATAATGGCAAGCACCATGCCTGCCATTATAAAAGATGTCTGTTTAAGCCTTCTTTGAAGGATGTGAGCCAATCAAAGCGTAGAAGAGCATGTAGCCTAACATGCCAACGATGAGCCAGTAGCTCTGAATATCGCCTATCGTAGTTGCCATGAGGTTCTGAATGAATGGCATGACGCCACCACCTACGACCATTGTCATGAAGAGACCAGAGGCTGTAGCGGTGTACTTACCAAGACCTTCTGTCGCAAGGTTGAAGATTACACCCCACATAACAGAGGTACAGATACCGCAAAGAATGATGAACAACACCTTTGTTGGCACCTCTACATGGTCGAATGTGCTCTCTGCAAGGTTAGGGATTGAAAGGCTCATCTTCACGTCCTCTGGCATAAAGATTGCCACGAGCAAGAGGAGAAGGGCTACGGCAGAAGTAACGGTCAGCTGCATACGAGATGAAACCTTGCCACTGATGAAGGCACTAACGAAGCGTCCAACGAGCATCAACATCCAATAAACACCTGCAATAAGACCTGCTGTGGCAGCACTACCGAGTACACCACCATTGGCAACTGGCTCACTGAGATAGAAGAGGAGCTGTCCTGGGATACCTACCTCGATACCTACATAGAAGAAGATGGCGATGATACCGAGCAACAACTGACGATAACGTAAAGCCTCTTTGATACCACCAACAACGTCTGTCTTCTCTGTCTCTGGCTCAGTTAATTGTGTAAACCAAACGATAACGAATGATACTGCGAAGATAATCAGTGCTATCAGCAACAAAGGTCTTACTGCGTTGAGCGATGTATCCTTTGTTATCTCACCTATCAGAGAGCCTGCGAACATTGGAGTCAGCGTTGCTGCGAGTGAGTTCAACGAACCACCTGTCTGGATAAGTTGGTTACCACGGTTACCACCACCGCCAAGAAGGTTCAACATTGGGTTTACAACGGTGTTCAAGATACATACACAGAAACCGCAAACGAAGGCTCCGAGCAAGTAAACGATGTATGTGATGATAGCGTTTCCGTCCATCGCACTTGAGCAGAACTGTATTCCGATACCCACTAAACCAAGTGCTAAAGCAACAAGAGCAGTCTTCTTATATCCGTATTTCGAAATCATCAAACCTGCAGGAATACCCATGAAGAGGTAGGCTAAGAAGTTCATCATGTTACCCATCATACCTGCCCATTCATAGTGCTGCTTCCATATTGTGCCGAATGGAGCGGCCATGTTGGTAACGAAAGCGATCATTGCAAATAGGAACATCATGGTGATAATGGCCACCAAAGTTCCTTTTTTGTTAGTTTGATTTTCCATCTTTTGTATTACTGTTTATTATTAATTATTTCGCTGTCAGTATTCTACTTCTCTACACCAAACTTATAGATTGTCTTCTGTGTGTACTCCTTACATGGCTCTAAGATGACCGATGGGAAATAAGGATGGTTTGGACTGTCTGGGAAATGTTGTGCCTCAAAGCAGATAGCACTGCGACGTGGGAAGGTTGCACCATGCTGACCTTTATAGCCGTCGGCCCAGTTATGTGTATAGATCTGTACGCCAGGTTCGGTTGTATAGACTTCCATCGTTCGGCCACTCTTAGGTTCTTTGATGCGTGCAGCGAACGACAACTCGCCTTCCTCCTTCTTATTAAGAACGAAACAATGGTCGTAACCTGCGCCATGCTTAATCTGTTCGTGGTCGGCGTCGATGTCCTTGCCCACTGCCTTTGGTTCACGGAAATCGAATGGAGTTCCTGCTACCTTCAAGATCTCACCTGTCGGGATAGAAGTCTCGTCGATAGGGAGGTAGAAATCTGCGTTAATCTGACATTCTAAGTCGTCAACTGTTGGTGTTGGATTAGCTATACCAGCCAATGAGAAGAAGCCATGACTTGTAAGATTGATGATGGTCTTCTTGTTTGTCTTTGCTGAGTACTTGATAATAAGCTCGTTATCATCAGAGAAGGAATAGGCTACCCATACCTCAACCTCGCCTGTGTAACCTTCCTCACCGTATGAAGAAGTGTATTTCAATACGACAGCGTGGTCGTTAACCTGTACTGCATCCCACACCTTAGCATTAAATCCCTTCTTACCACCATGGAGTGAGTTAGGACCATTATTGATAGCCAGTTTATACTCTTTCCCGTTCAATTGGAAGCGACCTTTGGCTATACGGTTGCCATAACGACCAATGAGTGTAGAAAGATAAGGCTCTGGCGAGCTGATTACCTCTTGTATATTGTCATGTCCTTGGATGATATTAGCCATGTTACCGTCCCTGTCAGGAACCATAATAGCAACAATCGCACCACCGTAATTAGTGACTGCAACCTCATTACCCTTGGCATTTCTGAGTACGTATAGATCAGTCTTCTTACCGTCTATTGTCGTTTGGAAGTCTTCTTTCTTCAGTCCACACGCATAGTGTGTCTCTTCGGTATTTACCATGATGTTTCTGTTTTTAGTTACTTATCAAGGTTTGCAAAGTAAATAAAAATAAACGAAAACTGCAAACTTAACCCTCGCAAGTTCAACATAGAACTGCAATCCCAAGTGCTGGTGTAGCTTAATAATCTATACCTGAAAACACCGAGGGGTTTGGGGGCGAGAAGCCCCCATGAGAAGAAAATCAACAAGCAATGCATAAAAATAAGAAAGGGAGACCTCTGTCTCCCAAAGATTAATTAATTTTGCATTGCAATGTACAAACAATTAACCTCGGAGCAAAGGTACACAATTTCTGTGCTACTCCAAAATAGAACGAAACAAAAAGATATTGCCAAGGCGATAAATGTAAGTGCAAGTACAGTGTCTCGTGAAATAAGACGTAATAGCGGAGTCCGAAGACACTATAATTGGGAAACTGCCCAAGCAAATGCAGTACAAACAAGGCGCAGAAAGCCAGGCAATCGTTCAGTCGACAAGGATGTCATGGAAGAGGCGAAGCGCCTTCTTATTACTGAGCAATGG
>NZ_JH114139.1:347486-357750 GCF_000224595.1 Prevotella sp. C561
GGACACGATTAGTTGGAAAGAGGAACCATGGTGCCATCGTAACACTGATAGAGCGTAGTACAAACATGTTGTTTATGAGAAACTAAAAGGGGAAAAATGCCAAAGAACTGGCACGAACTGTAATACACTTACTATCTCCTTTCAAAGACCATATCAAGTCTATTACAACTGACAATGGTACAGAATTCGCTTGTCATGAAATGATAGCCAAAAGCCTTGGTGTTACCATATATTTTGCTGACCCATACGCTTCATGGCAGAAAGGCGCTATAGAAAATGCTAACGGACTAATTAGGCAATACGTGCCAAAAAAAGAAACCTTTGAGCATATCAGCCAGCAACAAATAACTAAGTATTCAAAGAAAATTAACATGAGGCCAAGAAAGAAATTAGATTTTAAAACACCACAGGACTGCTTTTACGAACTAATTAAGTAAATTTGCACTTGCTTGTTGAATTCACGCCTGAAAATAATAGTGTATGGTGTGTTAAAAACAATTAACATTACGTATTTTGTGTCCTTGAAGGGAGTAATAAATGTAGGCTTTTTCTGCTTTTTTTTTCTTTATGAGTGGTGTAATCCGTATCTAATAACCGTGGCGTGCATGCGAAATAACTTTACAATGATAGAAGCGAAAACCTCCTCTCTATCCCGCTGATAGTGTTTTCTTATCGAGTTATAACTATCAAATAATCAAACTGTTAAACTATAGCTTAGTAGAAGGTGCCTTTCAAGGGTCAAGAAGGGCGTCTTCTTGGGTGTTGAAGGGCGTCTTCTGCAAGGAAGAAAGGCCTTAGTTGGATAGTAGATAAGCCTATCCTACTATCCAGTATACAATATTTCTTTACAAACATTCCATCCGCCATGTTTCCTACTTAGTCTTCTCATCCCTTTCCCTATCCGTTTTACAGCGTACGAGCGAGGGTTTTCCCTGTTCCGTTCCATGTATTGCCGTCCCTTTTCCTGTCCGTGTTACGGTGTACGAGTGTGGGTTTTCATGTTTCGTTCCTCGTTTTGTCATCCCTTTTCCTGTCCGTATAGCGGAGTAGGAGTGTGGGTTTTCATGTTTCGTTCTTATTATTCTTATCTATTTTCCTGTTCGTATAGTTGTGTACGAGTATCGCTATTTTCGCCGTCTTCTTGGCTTTGCTAATTGGATTCGTCGGTGTAAATAACAAGTCTGTCTACCTTTGATATTCTATAAGCATTCCCAATGTTTGTAAGTTATATGTGCTCTGTTGTATCTTATTGCAGCGTCAATAGCAGTCTATTTCTCCTTTATCTTCTCTATTACAATGCACATCCTACGGATGTCCTATTACCTTATTATGTTTGTTTCTTAGACAATTCTCTCCGCTCAATCGGCTACTTAGAACCCACTAAAAGTTCTTTTCTTGATTTTCTTTGAACTTAAGTATGATATTAGTTCTTTCTTGTTTTGCGAGTATAATATTCTGGTTTTATATTTATAAAAGGGTAAATGAGTACGGTCAAGATGTATATTATATATGTTGTTTTTCATGAAAAAGCCAAAAACGAATCCTTTAAGTGCATTTTATTAATAAGGACTTGGATTATTCAAATAATTCTTCTATCTTTGCAATGCTAGAACCCGCCAAGCCTCTCAACGATGCTCAAATGTGCGGGTCGTTTTTTATTATATCATGATATCACATACAGTACCTTTTGGCAAAGGCTATACAGCAGCTCGAGACCTCGTTTCTTTGTTGCAAGAAAGAGGCCTTTTTGTCTCAAATACATCAAGAGCTGAGCATTTCTTAGAGCATATCGGCTATTATCGCCTGTCTGCTTATATGTATCCATTACTAAAGATACCAAAGAACCTCCACCTTTATAAAGAAGGAGCAACATTCGAACAAGTCATGATGCTGTACCGTTTTGACAAAAAGCTCCGCATGTTCTTGTTTAATGAACTCGAAAAAATAGAGGTTGCTGTTCGCTGTGCTATAGTTAACATTGGTAGTTTCATGACCAGAGATCCATTCTGGATGATAGATTCAGCAAACTTTGTTAATCAGTCAAAGTTTCTGAAGACAATGGATTTGATAGGTCATGAAATGTGCAGATCACGAGAGGATTTTATCATCCACTTTAAGGAGACCTATTCAGACCCTTATCCACCGGCTTGGATAATATCTGAGATACTTCCGTTTGGTATCATCACAAACATATATAATAACATCAGGGATAAGAAGATTAAGAAAAGAATTTCACAATCTTTCGGCCTACAAATAGCACCTTTCGAGTCTTGGTTAACTATTGTGACATTGACGAGGAATGCATGTTGTCACCATTCTCGTGTATGGAACAAGCAAAATACAATCCGTCCGATGGCACCTAATATAACAACACATCCTTGGGTTACGCTACAGACAGACTCGCTTCGTATATATTATAATATATGTATCATTAAGTATTTCTTGGATGTCATATCTCCAAACAATGATATGCTTCAGAAAATGAAAAAGCTCTTTACTGACTTTCCTGAAGTTGATTTGCATGCACTCGGCTTCCCACATGGGTGGGAGGAAGAACCACTTTGGCGTATCTAACAGCTTTGTGTTATTCTTTATGATACGCCTACGACTATTAGCATCAGTAGCGAGTTGGGTTATAAAGAGTTCTTTTTCTCCTTCTTTAATTCATTATATAGGACTAAGCCTTTCGCTGTCAGTAGGTATTTCTGCCGAGGATGTCTTGGGGGATTTGGGATAGAGTAGGCGAATGTAGGCTTCGTTGATTGCTGCCTTCAGATAAAGATTAAGGAAGCTATCTCGCCTTTTTAGTTCTAAGTTATCCATCATGTTCTTTACTGATAATGCTTGATTACCTATAACAATGACCAGTCGTTTGATATTCGCATTATCCGTGTGTTACTTGTCCCGTACTTGTCCTGTACTTGTCCTGTACTTGTCTTGTAGTTGTCCTGTGCTTGTCTTGTAGTTGTCCTGTGCTTGTCTTCTTCTTACCGAGTACTTGTCTTGTTTGTAAGGGGCGGTTGTGTCTTCCAGTCATCAGTAGCATTAATGTGCAAGAAACGATTGCGAAGGTCCCACTTCTCTCCTAATAGCAGATTACGGAAGAACCGTTTAGGGTCTTCAGGATTTTGGAGTGATAAGGTTTGCCACTTGTGTTTAGAGTTTGAAGTAATGTCACACGGAGGAACGGAGAGAACGGAGGATTATTAAATACAAAGCTATAGTAGTAACGGAGGCACCGTCGGTGCATAGAGCAACGGAGCTTGTTTGCCAATTCTATTAGCAATTTATATACAAAACGTTTATTCCAAAATATTTATCAAGAATCTGTATGCTGCATCTCTGTCGCTCTTTGTGCCCTCGGCACCTCCGTGACATTGCGTTTCCTCCGTCCCCTCCGTGACTCTGTGTGCCTTATATATAAGAGTTTTAGTTTATCACTCCATATTTCGGATGAGTCATCATTAAGAATAATTAATGCACAAAAGTATGTTGTATAAGGTGGAAAAACTATCTTTACGCTTAATTTATGCACAGATGGATAAAGGTGGGAAAGTTATATATAGAGATTGAGGCAGCTCCAAAGCCAACTATTACTCCAATGTCAAATCAGTTTAGGTTTAAAATATAACAGTAGCATGAAGAGATTAGCATTATATTTCGTAGGTCTGGTTTGCATACTTTGTAATTGTACAGCGCAGACGATATCATCGTCGGCAAAAGATAATTCACAACAAAATCAGAATAAGCAATTGCAACAAAACGTCAAAGGGCAGAAGTCTACACCAACTTACAGCATTATATCTGTAGAAAACACTTATAAACTTCGATGGACAGGTAAGGCTTTTACTGGTCTACACAAAGATAAAGCAAATACATGGCTTATCAAAGCAGTGGTGAAGGGGTTGGACGCCAAGTGGCTTAAGCATCCTTTTTCGATTACAACAAAAGATGTATGGCTGCTTAAAGACAGTCTACAGAAAGATGTAGTAGCAATCGTTGCCTTGGAGTCTGCAGAGACGGGGTGGAGCTTTCCTGTCATCAACAAGGAGTATTTCATGATAGAAGAATGCGAGGCTCCCTTGTATGCTGTTCTGTATTTTATAAACGGCAGAGTCTACATTATTTGTCTTACACCTTCATTTCAAATCAAAGGAGATGATATGTATCCCGCTATTGATAGAAAAGAGCTGCAAGAAAAGGTATTGATGCCACTGATGCAGTCTTTCAAATAGCATATTTGTAGTGCATATCAAAGGTACTCTCCCTTTCTTTTGCAAATATAAGTCTTTGCATTGATTTTTGCAAGAAAGTAAATGAAAAAGCAGCAAATGATTGCTCACTTGCTGCTGTATAGTAATAAGGTTTTCTATATAAGCCGTCGATGTTTTACTGTAAGTTTCTGTTCTTATTCTTATTTCTTTGTCAGACGAACATACAACAAGTAAAAATATACGGTGTGACTTAGGAAACCCGATGTGTCTGTTATTTAATGATTATCTTTTTACCATTGACAATATACATACCCTTAGGCAAAGCATTAAATTTCGTCAGTGCTTGCTTTGCTTAGCCGTTTTGTTCCATCTATTGTATTTACATCAGCAAGTCCTGAGTTATTATAAACAGTGTTTGTAATGCCAGTAGTACTACCCTCTATTAAGAGAAAGTCTTTCCATTGAGGTGCTTGTTTATAGGCGTCAAGACTATTTTTAGGAACAATAAGATTACATTTAGATTTATTAATGTCGTTAAAAACATCTGAATCGCAGATTGGTGGTACGACTGCTTCACTCGAAATCTGTGTTATACTGGGACAGTTCTTAAATGCTGATATTCCTATAGTCTTAACACTATTTCCGATATTTATTTTTGTAGGTTGGTACATTCTTCGAAAGCCTTCCCTTCAATTGTCGTAACACTATTTGGAATGGTTACAGAAGTTAGAGAGCTACAACAGCCGTATTTACAACCGATTATTACTCAATATTTTATAGATAATAAGTCAGAAATATGGTTGTTATTTTTAATTGCACATTCTAAAAGGTGAAGATTTAACGCTTTTATTGATTATTAACTCAAAAAGGACATCAACTTGGGTCGTTTCTTCTCTTTTCCTTGCTATTCGTTTCCGATATTCCACTTTTGTTTTGGTCTATCTCATATGTACTGCAAAGGTATTGATTTTTGTTTGATATTGCTCCTTGCTTGCTCCTTGTCGTAGATTAATTTTCACACAGGAATTTTTGTTCTCTTTCTATAGGGGCTTGAAACAATCCATTTATTGGAAACAATTAAAGACGGAGCTGGTTTGCCCCAGTGCTTTTTAAGAAACAGGGCAATTATTTTATCTCCACAAAGGCTCTTGTTCCCAATTATGAGGAAAGCCTAATAAACGAGTTCTTACTGATGGGTATTTCGATAAAAGCTGCTTGAAATCTGCAACAAAAGTGTTGCCCATAGAAATGGAGTTAAGCCAATACACCACATAGCAGAGTTGCGGATAAAGTGTTTGTTCACGGAACGAGAAATCCGTAATCCATGTGTTTGGCATACGCATAGGCATCATTGGCTTGACAGGAAAGACCCGATTTGACAGTCTTGAATGATGGGCGCAGCAATTACGAAGTACGGGTCTGGGTACGGATTAAAAGGCTAAGTGATTATTTTCAGTCATTTAGCCTTTTTAATTATCTAATTTTTCCCCACATTTTCCCCACAGCTGTCTATTTATATATTTTAGAAACATATTTTTCCGTAAAGTTATGTACCTTTGTCGGCAAATAAAGATATTCTCGTCAAACAAATATAAATAATATAAACATGGAAAAAAACAGAAAAAAACAAATCGTAGTTTTGAGTATAGCTTTAGTTTGCATTTTCATCTTGGTATTTTCATTGTTCCATAAATCAGCGACAAAAGATAGCGCAAATCCTCCTTTAACAAATGTTTTGACTGATAGCATTTCTCAAATTGTCTCAGCTTGTCCTGGCGAAATTGGTGTGGCGGTTATTGTTAATAACAGAGATACGGTTAAGGTCAATAATAAGAGTGTTTATCCTATGATGAGTGTGTTTAAGGTTCATCAGGCATTAGCTCTTTGTAATGACTTTGACAATAAAGGAATTTCACTTGATACCTTAGTAAATATAAATAGGGATAAACTTGACCCAAAGACTTGGAGTCCTATGCTGAAAGATTATTCAGGGCCAGTCATATCATTGACAGTGAGAGATTTGCTGCGTTATACTCTTACTCAGAGTGACAACAATGCAAGCAACCTTATGTTTAAGGATATGGTTAATGTCGCTCAAACAGATAGTTTTATAGCCACACTCATTCCTCGTTCAAGTTTTCAGATAGCTTATACGGAAGAGGAAATGTCGGCTGACCATAACAAGGCTTACTCTAACTATACATCTCCTCTTGGTGCTGCAATGTTGATGAATCGTTTGTTTACTGAAGGTCTTATCGATGATGAGAAACAAAGTTTCATTAAGAATACGTTAAAAGAATGCAAAACAGGTGTAGATAGGATAGCAGCTCCACTTCTTGATAAAGAAGGGGTTGTTATAGCGCATAAGACAGGTTCAGGTGATGTTAATGAAAATGGTGTTCTTGCAGCTCACAATGATGTTGCCTATATATGTCTGCCTAATAATATCAGTTATACCTTAGCGGTATTTGTTAAGGATTTCAAGGGAAATGAATCACAAGCGTCACAATATGTTGCGCATATATCAGCTGTAGTATATTCTTTATTAATGCAAACTTCAGTAAAATCTTAAACTGCACTTGCTTTGATAATTAATGATAAACAATCTAAAAGCACTCTAATCGTTATCGGAGTGCTTTTAGATTACTAATCAAATTGCTTCTATTATAATTTGAATCCTCTACTTTTTCTTTCTTCCTGTTGCGGCACTCTTGCTCCATATCTAAGCCTGTGCCATTGCTCCCTGAACCAGTCGGCAATCGGCTTCCTGTTTATTGTCAGGTTCAGCCTGCTTTCATCGTCAGGGTCATTTTCCACCCTTAAAATATCATCCTTTATATCAAAGTTCCGCCTGTGTTGCTCGGAATAGATTTTACCGCTACATTTCAGGGCTTCTTTTTTGACTATAAGACTTTCAGTCATTTCTTTAGAGAATCCCAGCATGGCACAAAACTTTTCCATGCGCAGCATTTCCCTGAACATCGGAAACCACCTGAAAGCCTTGTCTATGATTCTGGCGAGCCGTGACAGTTCTTTTTCTTTCATGTCAAGTTCCTGCCTGTGCATTTCTCTGAGATTGTGGATTTGCGTATCATGCTGTTTCTGCATCTGCTGTACTTGGCTCTGCAATTTTTCAATATTACGCGAGTTCGGGATAAGAAAAGGCTTGTAAAAGTTGGTAATCTCGTCAAAAATTCGTATCTTTATAGGTGATAATCAATAGATTACAAATTTTTGAACGATGATTACCAAGGACAAAGTTACTGAAATTTTCTGTATAATCGACGAGTTTGATAAGAATTTGAGTGCCGAATTTGTGAAAAACCTGCGTCTACCGTCTCATAACAGTGACAGCAAACGCTACCGAAACCGCAAGGGCAGGCTCTCAGAAAGTGAGATTATGACCATTTTGGTATGCTATCATTTCGGCGCATATCGCAATTTCAAGGAGTATTATTTGAATTGGGTCAAAGGGGTGATGCGTCAGGATTTTCCCGATGCGGTTTCCTATAACCGCTTCGTTGAACTCATGCCAAGAGTGTTCTTTAAGATGATGCTGTTCATGAAGCTCTATGCCTTCGGCAAGTGTACGGGTATAACATTCGTTGATAGCACAATGATACCCGTGTGTCACAATGTACGACGATATTACAACAAAGTCTTTGCCGGCCTTGCCAAGGACGGAAAGGGCACCATGGGCTGGTGCCATGGATTTAAGCTGCACCTGCTATGCAATGATTCTGGTGAAGTGATAACGTTCTGTCTTACAGGAGCAAATGTGGATGACAGGGATAGCAGGGTGTGGACGGTGTTTGCAAAGGTCTTGTTTGGGAAGGTCTTCGCTGATAGAGGATATATCAAGCAGGAACTCTTTGAGAGCCTGTTCGGTCAAGGTATCCAACTCGTTCATGGGCTCAAGGCTAAGATGAAGAACAAACTGATGCCTATGTGGGACAAGATCATGCTGAGGAAAAGATACATCATCGAGTGCATTAACGAACTGCTTAAGAACAAGGCCAACCTTGTTCACTCAAGACACCGCTCGATACACAACTTTATCATGAACTTGTGTTCTGCCCTTACAGCATACTGCTTCTTTGATAACAAGCCAGAGGCACTGCCGGTGTATGTGGAAAAAACAAGGCAGTTGGAACTTTTTTCATGCTAAACTTATCCCGAACTCAAGTAGCAAATGATTGCTCACTTGCTGCTGTATAGTAATAAGGTTTTCTGTATAAGCCATCAAAGTTTTCCTTGTAAATTTCTGCTCCTATTCTTATTTCTTTGTCAGACGAACATACAACAAGTAAAAATATATGGTGTGGCTTAGGAAAACCATTGTGTCCATTATTTAATGATTATCTTTTTACCATTGACAATATAAACACCCTTAGGCAAAGCATTAATTTCGTCAGTGCTTGCTTTACTTAGCCGTTTTGCTCCATCTATTGTATAGACATCGACAAGTCCTGCTTTATTATTAACAGTGTTTGTAATACCAGTAGTACTACCCTCTATTAAGGAAAAATCTTCCCATTGGTATGCTTGTTTATATGCGTCAAGACTATTCTTAGGAACAATAAGTTTACATTTAGATGTATTTATGTAGAAAAAAACACCTGATTCACAGGTTGGAGGTACGACTGCCTCACTTGAAATCTGTGTTATATTGGTACATTTGTTAAATGCGAATTCTCCTATAGTCTTAACACTATTTCCGATATTTACTTTTTGCAGGTTGGTGCAATCGCTAAAAGCTTCGCTACCTATTCTCGTAACACTATTGGGAATGGTTACAGAAGTTAGAGAACTGCAACCCATGAAAGCATTGTCGCCAATTGTAGTAACACTATTTGGAATGGTTACAGAGGTTAGAGAGCTACAAATGCTGAAAGCCCAACCTCCTATTGTCGTAACACTATTGGGAATGGTTACAGAAGTTAGAGAGCCACAACCGCTGAAAGCCCAACCTCCTATTGTCGTAACACTATTGGGAATGGTTACAGAAGTTAGAGAGCTACAATTGTCGAAAGTATACTCTCTAATTGTCGTAACACTATTTGGAATGGTTACAGAAGTTATAGAGCTACAATCGCTGAAAGCCCAACCTCCTATTGTCGTAACACTATTGGGAATGTTTACAGAAGTTAGAGAGCTACAACCGTTGAAAGCCCAACCTCCTATTGTCGTAACACTATTGGGAATGTTTACAGAAGTTAGAGAGCGACAACCGTTGAAAGCATCGCCGCCAATTGTTGTAACACTATTGGGAATGGTTACAGAAGTTAGAGAACTACAATTGCTGAAAGCATATTCCTTAATTGTCGTAACACTATTGGGAATGGTTACAGAGGTTAGAGAACTGCAATAGCTAAAAGCATACTCTCCAATTGTCGTAACACTATCACCTACTATAATTCGTTTAACACCAAAGTATCTCCATGGTGCACTATTGTATGGAACTGAATAATCATACATTTCCCCTTTTCCTGTAATGGTTAAAACTCCATCATCAGTAAGGTGCCATTTTAGATTAGGTCCACAAGTACCAGAGCTTTCTGCTTTAGCTGATAAGCCCATGAGTAGAGCTATTAGTAAGATGTAAATTTGTTTCATGTTAGTATTTTTATATAAATAATACTTTTTTGATTTACGCGGAAAATCAAATACAAAGATCGCAAGTTCAACATAGAACTGCAATCCCAAGTGCTGGTGTAGCTTAATAATCTATACCTGAAAACACCGAGGGGTTTGGGGGCGAGAAGCCCCCATGAGAAGAAAATCAACAAGCAATGCATAAAAATAAGAAAGGGAGACCTCTGTCTCCCAAAGATTAATTAATTTTGCATTGCAATGTACAAACAATTAACCTCGGAGCAAAGGTACACAATTTCTGTGCTACTCCAAAATAGAACGAAACAAAAAGATATTGCCAAGGCGATAAATGTAAGTGCAAGTACAGTGTCTCGTGAGATAAGACGTAATAGTGGAGTCAGAAGACACTATAAATTGGGAAACTGCCCAAAGCAAAATGCAGTACAAACAAGGCG
>NZ_JH114139.1:358098-371601 GCF_000224595.1 Prevotella sp. C561
TGTTTATGAGAAAACTTAAGAAGGGGAAAATGCCAAAGAACTGGCACGAACTGTAATACACTTACTATCTCCTTTCAAAGACCATATCAAGTCTATTACAACTGACAATGGTACAGAATTCGCTTGTCATGAAATGATAGCCAAAAGCCTTGGTGTTACCATATATTTTGCTGACCCATACGCTTCATGGCAGAAAGGGGCTATAGAAAATGCTAACGGACTAATTAGGCAATACGTGCCAAAAAAAGAAACCTTTGAGCATATCAGCCAGCAACAAATCACGAAGTATTCAAAGAAAATTAACATGAGGCCAAGAAAGAAATTAGATTTTAAAACACCACAGGACTGCTTTTACGAACTAATTAAGTAAATTTGCACTTGCTTGTTGAATTCACGGATAAACAAAAAATATTATAGACCTTAATTTCGCAGTATAAATTCTTGTAAAAACTTCAAGTGCCTGAAAAACAACGTTCTCAAAACACTTAGATATGTCAGAAACTTCACCTATCTTAGTGCTACGAAAAGTGTGAGATTTAATATATTTAACTTTCGGTCACATCAAAAACTACATAAATATGGACTGGATGGGGTCGTTTGAACCGCCCTCCCCATAATTATGATAAAACGGAAACAAAGAAGATCATGCATTGGAGTGAATAATCAGTAGTCATTCCAAATGTTATTACCTCCATAATGGTTCCGTTTCCCATCTCTGCGGAAAGCCGAGAGCTTTTAAGTCAATTTCGGGAAACCGAATGAATAACCATGTTAGTTTGGATTGCATATCGTTATTTGGGGATATAACATTAAGAAAGTATTTGATGATGCAGAGGTCAAAGTAAGCACGCATAGAATCTGTTGGAAGCGTTATCCATTCTCCTGCGGGACTAATGGGAATTGCTGGCTGAATGGCATTTTGCTTGTTCCATACTCTTGAAGGATGAACCTTTCTTGTACAAATGTGCTGTTTTGGGCATTTTCAAAAAAGGATACATATAAGCAGACAATCTGTAATAACCAATGTTATCAAGGTATTGTATGGCTTTATTTCTATTACAAATTTGTAAACCTCGAGATTCAAGCAAATCAACGAGATTTTCTGAAGATTCAAATCGTTTTGTAAAGGGAATAAGATTCACTGTATTCAAATGTGTATAAACAAAAAACGCCTCGCACGATTTGAGCATTGTTAAGAGGCTTGGCGAGGACTGACTCAGTAAAGATACGAATAATTATTGATAATACAAACTTTTTAGTAGGAAAAATCACGCAAAAGTGGATTTCTTTTATTGCACTTCGTTTTGTAACTTGCAGAAATGGTCGTGAAATTATGAAAAACAACTTTGCTGTCACTTCTGTCACTTTTTATATGCTTGTAATTAGTTGATTATAAGTATGTAAGAGGAAATGTTAAAAGTGACAGCAAATGAAATTGAAACTTTATTTAGTAATATGGAGTTAATAAGAAAGGAACTCTTGTTATTTCTTTTGTAGGCTTGTCAGTAAGTCGGCAACCACGTAGCTGGAGCCACCAACGAAGATGAAGTCGGATTGGGCGGCATCATGAAGGGCGGCTTGGTAGGCTTCAAGGACGGTCGGGAGGATCTTTCCGTGCAGGTCGTAGTCGTTGGCTGTTGTGGCAACCTTCTCTGCTGGGAAGGCACGATGCGTACTGGGTTGTGTCCAATAGTAAATGGCATCATCGGGGAGCATAGACATGACAGCGTGAAGGTCTTTATCATCCACCATACCAAAGACAATGCGCTTCTGCGCACATTGTTGACGTTTGATTTGTTGGGAGAGATAAGTCCATCCACCAGCATTGTGTCCTGTATCGCAAATCACTAATGGATTAGCCTGTAGCTTCTGCCACCTACCCATTAAACCCGTCAGTTCGCAAACATTGGCAAAGCCTTTAGCGATACTTTCAGCGTTCTTGATGACACCTTTATTATATAGTTGCATGACCGCAGTGAGTACTGTGTTGGCGTTCTTCTCTTGATAGCTACCACCCAATTCGCCCACAATATCGCCGAAGAAACGAGTCTGATAAGCGATACCACCATCAGGGTTGGGATGAGAAGAAAGCACTGCAGGGATGTCTTCAGCAAAGACAATGAGCGCATCCTCTTTCTGTGCTTTAGCCTTGAAGACAATCTGTGTTTCAGGGACAGACTCACCAATAACGACAGGTACACGATGTTTGATAATACCAGCCTTCTCTGCTGCGATAGCTCCGAGCGTATTACCGAGGAACTGGGTGTGATCGAGTGATATATTGGTGATAATCGATAAAATAGGAGTGATAATGTTAGTACAATCGAGTCTACCACCTAAGCCCACTTCAATGATAGCAATATCAACCTTCTGCTCAGCAAAGTGCTTGAAAGCTAAGGCTGTTGTGAGCTCAAAGAAAGAAGGGTGCAGCGGCTCGAAGAAGCTGCGTTCCTGTTCAACAAAGTCGATAACCTCCTGTTCAGATATCATTTCTCCATTGACTCTGATACGTTCGCGAAAGTCAACGAGGTGAGGACTGGTATAGAGCCCTACCTTATATCCTTCAGCTTGGAGGATAGCAGCCAACGTGTGGGAGCATGAGCCTTTTCCGTTGGTTCCTGCAACATGAATAGAAAGGAAGTGGGTATGTGGATGACCAAAGTGCTCATCCAAAGCCTTTGTTGTCTCGAGTCCTTCTTTATAAGCAGATGCTCCGACGTGTTCGAAGACGGGGGTGCTGTTGAATAGATATTCTACTGTTTCTTGGTAGTTCATGGGGGGGATGGGTGTTAGGTGGTGGGTGGTGGGTGATGATGAAATGTAAGGAAATGATTTAGCCCCATTAGCCAAAGAAGTCTAATGGGGCATATAATCATTATCTCAATTCTAATTGTAAACTCATTGCTTATTAAAAACTTGTTTACTTGTCAACTCGTTCGACTTATCAACTCATTTAACTTGTTTACTCGTAAACTCGTTCACTCGTCAACTTGTAATAACTCGTCAACTCATTCAACAAAACAGTTTCTTAAAGTTCTCGAAGATAGAGCGTTTGGTGTTGTTATCACCACGGAAGTTTTCGCTTTGGCGTAATTCTTCAATCATCTTCTTCTCTTCCTTGTTCAGTTCCTTAGGGACATAGATGCTGATATGAACCACTAAGTCGCCAGTACCGCTACCATAACCTTGTACTGCTGGCAGTCCCTTACCACGTAGGCGGAGTGTCTTACCAGGTTGTGTACCGGGTTCAATCTTAATCTTTACATTGCTACCGTCGATGGTTGGGATATCAACCTGCCCACCTAATGTAGCTGTTGGGAAATCGAGAAGGAGATTATAGATGACATTCTGTCCGTCACGAACGAAGGTATCGTTAGGTTCCTCTTCGATATACACTTGTATATTACCAGCCACACCGTTGTGTCTACCAGCGTTACCTTTACCAGGAACATTGACTACCATACCCTCAGCAACACCTGCTGGAATCTTGATTTCGACAACCTCCTCGCCCTTGACAACGCCTTCACCATGACAGTGAGTACATTTGTTCTTGATAATCGTACCCTCACCATTACATACGTGACAAGTGGTCTGAGTCTGCATCATACCAAAGATACTCTGTTGTGTACGGATTTCAACACCCGAACCATGGCAGTTAGGACAAGTCTCTGTGCCACTTCCTGCCTCAGCACCAGACCCATGGCAGTGCTCACAAGCCACGTCTTTACGTACCTTGAACTTCTTAGTAACACCTGTCGCAACCTCTTGCAATGAGAGACGAACCTTCAAACGGAGGTCACTACCACGGAACTTAGGTGCATGACCGCCCCCTCCGAAGCCACCGAAGCCTCCACCATGTCCACCGAACACATCGCCAAACATAGAGAAGATATCGTCCATAGAGAAACCACCAGCTCCACCGAAGGGATTACCACCACCAAAGCCACCACCAGGAGCGTCAAAGCCAAACTGGTCATACTGCTGTCTCTTCTGTGGATCATGCAGTACGTCGTAGGCTTCAGCAGCCTCTTTAAACTTTATTTCAGCCTCAGGGTCATCCGGATTGCGGTCTGGGTGATACTTAATAGCCAGCTTTCTATAAGCCTTCTTTATCTCGTCTCCAGAGGCACTTCTGCTTACTTCGAGTACCTCGTAGTAATCTCTCTTCTCCATTGTTGTTTATTGTCCTACAGCTACTTTAGCGTGACGTATCACCTTGTCGTTGAGCGTATAACCTGTTTGTACACAGTCGATAACCTTCCCTTTCTTATCGTCGCCCATACCAGGAACCATGGCTATAGCTTCATGGTAGTCGACATCAAAGTCGGCATCGTCGGTCTTAATCTTGTGTACACCAAGTGTCTCTAAGGCTTTCACAAACTTCTTGTAGATGAGTTCAAAGCCCTCTTTGATAGCCTGTGGGTCTTCAGTCTTGTCTGCAGTGGCACGTTCAAAGTCGTCAAGGATAGGTAGGATAGCCGCAACGGTCTTCTCACTTCCATTGAGAATCAGTTCCGATTTCTCCTTCAACGTACGTTTCTTGTAGTTATCAAACTCTGCCACTAAGCGGATATATTTATCCTTCCACTGCTCAGCTTCAGCCTGTGCAGCTGTCAAGGGGTCATGTTCTTCCTCTGTAGAAGCCTCCTCTTCGTTGGCTTCTACCTCTTTTTGTGTGTCAGCTTCATGCTGAGTTGCCTCTTCATTGTTCAACTCCAGCTCTTCGCCTTCAACCTTTATATTTTTCTGTTTCTTGTCCATAATTATTGCACTATTAGTCATCACATACCCTTACAAATAGTATGCCATGTTTTAATAGTCTTAGTACATTCCTGCTTTTTGTGCCTTTATCTGTTCGTCATGGATATACTCATCGTAAGTCATCAGCTTGTCGATAGTACCCTTTGGCGTCAGTTCTATGATACGGTCGGCCACAGTGTTAATAAACTCATGGTCGTGAGAACTAAAGAGGATATTTCCCTTAAAGCCCACCAAGTTATTATTGAATGCTTGAATACTCTCCAAGTCAAGGTGGTTGGTAGGTGTGTCAAGTATCAAACAGTTGGCATTCTGAAGTTGCATACGTGCTATCATACAACGCATCTTCTCACCTCCAGAGAGTACGTTCACCTTCTTCTCTACCTCTTCCTGCTTGAACAACATACGTCCCAAGAAGCCTTTCATAGCCACCTCGTTGCCTGGTCCGTATTGTGACAACCAGTCGACAAGGTTCAAGTCACAGTTGAAGAACTCTGTATTATCCAATGGGAGATAAGCTGTGGTGATGGTCACACCCCAGTTATATGTACCACCATCTGCCTGATGATTACCATTGATAATCTCGAAGAGAGCCGTCATCGCCTTTGGATTACGAGAGAGGAAGACAACCTTCTGACCTTTTTCTATATTGAAATTGACGTTATCGAAGAGTACTGTTCCGTCTTCGTCAACGGCCTTCAAGTTCTCTACCTCGAGTATCTGATTACCTGGTTCACGCTCCATAGAGAAGATGATTCCAGGGTATTTACGGCTTGATGGGCGAATCTCTTCGACGTTCAGACGCTCCAACATCTTCTTACGAGATGTGGTCTGTTTACTCTTTGCTACGTTGGCAGAGAAGCGGCGGATAAACTCTTCCAACTGTTTCTTCTTCTCTTCAGCCTTCATCTTCTGGTTCTGAGCCTGACGTAATGCCAACTGTGAACTCTCGTACCAGAAAGAGTAGTTACCCGCAAAGACGGTCACCTTACCAAAGTCGATATCAATCGTCTGTGTGCTGACTGAGTCGAGGAAGTGACGGTCGTGCGATACCACCAATACTGTCTGATGCTCATCAATCTCACCGAGATAGTCCTCTAACCACTCAACGGTCTCAAGGTCAAGGTCGTTGGTAGGCTCATCGAGTAGCAAGTTCTCTGGCTTACCAAAGAGTGCCTTAGCCAACATCACACGCACCTTCTCAGTGTTAGAGAGCTGTGACATCTGCTTCTCATGTAGGTCGTCTTTGATACCGAGGTTCTGAAGCAACTGTGCAGCATTGCTTTCTGCCTCCCATCCATTCATCTCAGCAAACTTCAACTCTAAGTCGGCAGCACGGTTACCATCCTCTTCTGTCATCTCTGGTTTGGCGTAAAGTTCCTCACGCTCTTTCATGTTCTGCCAAAGTGACTCATGTCCCATGAGGACTGTGTCCATAACCTTATACTCGTCATACTTAAAGTGGTCCTGTTCCAACACAGACAGACGCTCACCTGGGCCCAGCTCTACTGTACCCTTATTTGGCTCTAAGTCGCCAGAAATGGCACGTAATAAAGTTGATTTACCAGCGCCATTAGCACCAATGACTCCGTAAATATTACCTGGTGTAAACTTTAGATTAACGTCCTTGTATAGAACTCTCTTGCCGAATTGGATAGCAAGGTTTGAAAGTGTAATCATCTTTTTCTAATACCTTATTATATAATAATTTGGCTGCAAAGGTACGATATTTATTTCAAACAACAAAGAAACAAGGATATAGAAGCTCATGTTCTTTCTTCATTGTGCTACTCGTTTCTGTCCTTACGACGACTCGCCTTTTCCCTTTTTTATGGCTTTGTGAATCCGATTGGACACTCTCGAAATAAGGACCGAAAACCAGTCTTGAATAAAGGGGATGATTACGCATATATTACAAGAAAAGTTTTATTTTGTTTTGCTGTCACTTTTAACATTTGACGTAACCGCTCTGTAAATTAGAGAGTTAAGTCTTCAAGATAGATGACAGGAGTGACAGCAAATTTTATTTTGCCCGAATTGCTTTACTTTTGAAACCTTCTTCATTCATGATTAGGGATGGACTAAAACACTTAAAACGCAAGAGGCATTTCTCTATCAGTGTTCATAGAGAATGTCATAGGACTGCGGAGGGGCGGAGCCCGACAAGAGACAGGGAGGTTGCGACATCACGTAAGATGGTAGACAATTGAGGGGTAGAGAAACAACAAGGCGTTTTGTCGCTTTTTATTCAAAGTCTTGTGAGATTAAAAGGATTTCATCATCTTTGCAACTGATAAAATTCAAATTAATTACTAAAGGATGTAATCTGGGGATAAGACCATTAGAGAATGTGTACCACCTTATATTATATAAGGTACGGAGGCAGTGAGATGCTGCGTAAGGTTCTTTAATTAGGATAACGTAGACTATTATAAAACCCATTCTAATTCACCCTCATACTCTCACTTTATCCATGTGAGTGTAAATACTTTTCATCCTGTCAGTAGTGAAAGTATATTATTAAAATAAGTATTCAGTATAGTATATTATACAACACGTTATGAAACATAATACGAATAAAGCGACTTATAAGAAACCCTATACTGTGATGATGTGCGTTAACAACGAGACATGTTTGGTAGGTACTTCGTTTAACAGTCAGCACAAGCCCGGTCGTCATAAGTCTGGACCTCAGGCATCTAATGCAAAGCAAGGCTTTGACTGGTATGACGACGACGATGAGGTCGTATCAGACAAGGGTACTACTTCGTTATGGAGTGACTAATCTAAGGAGAGTGTATATAATTAAGTAATTAGCATAAAAGGGCAATATAAATAATGAGAAAACATAATTTTAAGGTGCGCCTACTGTCACTCATAGTGTTGTGTGGCATTGTAATGATGTTTACCGCTTGTTCTAATGAAGATGTGGCACAAGGTTCTGTAGAGACAAACACGGCGAACAACGATAATCTAACAACATTCGTAACAGGCAACCCAGCAACTCGTACCTCACTCAACTATGATGATGGCGCTTTCTTCTGGGAGTCTGGTGACCATATCTATGTGCAGGATGACAATGGAATATGGCGTAAGAGTAGCAATGCTCCAACGGAGAAGACGGCCAGCTTCAAGTTCAAAGTGCCTGGTAAGTACACTGATCACACCTCTTATAAGGTGTATTACCCTGGCAAACAAGGCGTTAACAATAACGTAACTATCTCTGCCTCACAGCTTCAGAAGACCCCTAACAGCACCGCTCATATTGGTGAGGCAGGCGACTGTGGTACGGCTGATGCGACAGGTGGCAACGGTGTGTTCAATTTCCGTCTCGACCATCAAGCGGCCATCCTCGTGTTTCAGCCGTTTACAGAGAATGATGCTGTAAAGAACTGTTATCTGACTAAGATTGAAGTGACCTCCGATAATGACATCACTGATACTTATACTCTTGACACAACGTCAGGCCAGTTGACGGGCTCTGGTAGTGGTAAGACGATTACAGTGACTACCAAGGGAGATCGCTCCTATGCCCAAGGTTTCCCTTTGAAAACCAGCTCTGCGAACGTAGCAACGAATGGTACGTATGTCGTGATACGCCCTGGCACACATGCCCTGACCGTTCGTTATTGGATAAAAGACTATGTCACGCAGGTTGAGGGAGCCGTAACTAAGACCTACCCAGCGTTCGACTACGAGAAGAACGACTACTATGATATGACGGCCAACCTTAACGTAACTGATTACGACGGTACGAAATATTATATGTGGGATGCTAAGAAGAACTTTTGGAATGGTCATGAGTGGAACTCTACTGACCCTTTGCAGCCTGTGCTAAAGGATAAGGACAACTCAAACTACCCTAAGTCTGGCAGTGATAGTTGTTACTATCGTAGTACTGAAGGAATTGGACGTGACGACGCAAAGTATTCTTGTAAAAAACTACCTAATGCTAATGAGTTAGCGTGGTATGCTGAGAAAGGAGATGCTCGCTGGGACGGCGAACGTATTTGGACAACTATGGGACATCTGTACAAAGGTGGTATGTGGTTTAAAAACAAAGCATTTATTAAGTTGACAGAATCCTTTTCCGAAAGTTATGGTCCTGGATTTTATGGTGATATGAGGGATAATTGGGGTATGATAAGTAAGTCAGTAGCACAAGGTGCACCTGTGGGCTTCTTTGCGGAACGTTACTTCTTCCTTCCAGCATTAGGCTCCTATAGTGTTGGTTATTTGTATAAAATAGGTGAGGAAGGCTGCTACTGGTCGTCAAGTGCTGGCAATAACAATAGTAACTGCGGTTATATGTTAGAATTCAATAAGAATACCGTTTCTGTTAATACAACTGGTAGTGATGTTGGATACTATGTAATGGAATTTGAATAACCTGCTTCTAAAGCCTTTTCTTTAAGAATTTCCTTTCTTAAAGTTATGGATTTGAGAATATAACCTTGCCAACGCACGTCCTGCATAGAGTCATTATCGGACAACTCTGTGATGTGGGATGTCGTTGGCAAGGTTTGTTTTGTGTAATCAAATCATGATAATACGGTGTTGTCGCAGCTTATTTCAGAGGATAGGGACGGAGTCTTTTGTCAGACTATTTCGTTTCTTGTCTTTCAGTATACGCCTAACTCGTTTCTAAAAGGTGCTTGATTAATTTGCGTCTAACCCTTGAAAATTAAGATAATCTTATGCTGATGGAAACTACTTGATAGTGAGGAGGGAACGCAGGGATTAACATGGGATTTTTCTATTCGTACAGAGTTATAATATACATATTTAGGTAGTAGTCCATTTCCTAAAGTATTATCCGATTTTGATGTTGATAATATTGGATGGATCAAGAAATTGTCTATTGTGAACAATGTCTGTCAGAAGTGAGGAAACCGGCATCTTTACAGTCGTCGACATTCCCATTTAGCAATATGGTTAAGTGATGGTTATATTTCCTTTCTATATCGGTTATAATTTGCTACATGCTATTACTATTGAATATCTTCCCATAAAACATACTGTTGACCATTATATTCTTAGCTCTGCAAAGTGCCATTCTGAAATCGAATGGAAATGATAAGGCCATAAAAAAAATGCGTCGAAGAATTTGGAAATATGGGAAATACTCGTTATTTTTGCATAAATAACCGACTTAATGTATGTTAATTAGCGATAATGAAAAGAAGGTTGTTGATATTCTAAGGGGCCGTATTGATGAAGCTGACACAGGTACATTGTTCTTTAACAATAGCTTCCCAGAATACAACGATGAGTATGTTGGCAAAGTCTTATCAGATTTTGTTCGGCAGGGATTATTGTTAAGACTATCTCGTGGTATATACCTGAAAGCGAAGAAAACCAAATTCGGTATAGTTTACCCTACTACTGAGGAGTTTGCTCGTGCGATTGCAGAAAGAGACAATGCGGAGATTCTCCCGACAGGAAGTACGGCATTGAATATGCTCGGACTGTCAGAACAAGTGACTATGTCTCCCGTCTTTCTTACCAGTGGGTCTGCAAGAAAAATCAAGTGTGGCAATAGAACTATCACTTTCAAAAGGGGAGTACCTAAGAACTTTGCCTTGAAAGGACAGGTTACTCGCCTTTTGGTACAAGCAATGAAGGCTATTGGAGAACGAAACTATAATAATGAGTGGGAAAGCGCAATTAGTGTAATACTAAGTAGATATCCAGAGGATAAAACCATGACTGATGATCTAAAGGTGATGCCTACATGGATAAGACGAAGCATTATAAAGATTTTAAATAGCAAGTATGAGTAGTTGGCAAAGTCATAGTAATGACGAACGCATAGCAATGATACAGTCGGTCGCCTTGAAAAATAATATCGAAGATAATGCCGTAGAGAAAGATTGGTGGGTAACAGTAGTTCTCAAGGCATTGTTCAATACGTCGTGTGGGAAGTGGCTTCTTTTCAAAGGAGGAACTTCATTGAGTAAAGGATGGAACCTCATCAACCGCTTCAGTGAAGATATAGACATTTCCCTTGACAGGAAATTCTTTGAGAGTGTCCTTAACTTGACATTTGCAAAGTGCGAAAACAACAATCAGGTAAAGAAACTAAGGAAAGCATCACGTGACTATATTCATGGGAAACTTTCTGCAGAACTTTCTGCAGAACTCTTTAAAATGGGAGTCAAAGGGTATACTGTTCAGAATGAAACAATCGCTGGGGTACCTCCAAAACCTATAGACCATGATAGTGATCCAACTGTAATTTTTGTCAATTATCAAAGCATATTGCCGTCTAGTAT
This sequence comes from Prevotella sp. C561, assembly GCF_000224595.1. NCBI lineage: Bacteria > Pseudomonadati > Bacteroidota > Bacteroidia > Bacteroidales > Prevotellaceae > Prevotella > Prevotella sp. C561. Next base: position 369,132 of record NZ_JH114139.1, read on the forward strand.
GCGGCTTATTGATACGAGAGTTAAAATAGAAATAAGTTGTTTGTCTATGTCTGAGCCTCATGAATATTGTGAAATTCACTCTCTTATCTTCGATAAGTTCCCTGAAGAGGATGATGAAATGACCGCATCAATTAAGACTGTAACGCCATCAAGGACATTCTTGGAAAAAGCATTGCTACTTAATGAAGAGCTTCAAAAGAAGGAACCGAGATCCCTACGTATGTCTCGACATCTTTATGATTTGGATAGATTGATGGATACGGAATTTGCCCAGAAAGCATTGAATGATGGTAAACTCTACAAGGCGATTGTAGAACATCGTCGTCGGTTTTATCATTTGGGATATGTGGACTATGATAAAGATTATCCCACTATGATTAATTTTATCCCCCAAAATGAAGTAATGAAGGCTTATCGTCTTGATTACGAATCAAATATGGTAGATGGCTATATATATGGTAAAGCAAAAGCCTTCGACGAGTTGATGGATAGGATGGAGAAACTACTTCAACATTTCAGACAGATTGTAATATCTTAGCGTAAGAGTTTTTTAGTATTTGTCGTAGGTGTTCCGATATTACATGAAGTGTTTTCCATAGAATCGGTTGGCAATCTTCTCTTTAAGACAGTGGGTCATTCTTCAAAAAGAATGTTTTAGTCGTAATTTCTGTTATATAACTCCAATATATAATATCATCACTCCTTATTCAAGAGGCTCACCTTGTTTATTCGCTTTATCTTTAAGATGTTCATTTGTAAAAGTTTAGAACTTAAGAACATAACCTTGCCAACGCACGTCCTGCATAGAGTCGTTTTTGGACAATTCTGTGATGTGGGATGTTGTTGGCAAGGTTTGTTTTGTTTATTCGAATCATGATAATATGGTGTTGTCGCAGCTTATTTCAGAGGATAGGAACGGAGTCTTTTGTCAGAATATTTCGTTTCCTGTCTTTCTTTATACGCCTAACTCGTTTCTAAAAGGTGCTTGATTAGCTTACAGAAGACGCCTTTTAAGCATCAAGAAGGGCGTGTTCTTAGGCCTTGAAGGGCGTCTTCTTGGAGTGATATTGTAATGGCTTGAAATTCAGAAGATTATAGACTAATCATGAACCTTGAGTATCTATTGTTTTAAGGAATGGTATGTTGTTATTTTGTAAAGATATTTCCTAGTTCTATTATATTATCAACAACAGCTGTAACGCTCTGTGTACTCTGTCGGCTGTAGGTCTTCAATAACTCAGTGGCCCCTCCCCCTTCCCCTCCCCCGCAGGGAAGGGGAGTAATCACCGAGATACCCCTATGGCTAATCATTAACACCTAACACCCAGCATCCAACACCCATCTTTAGCTGAAACGTTCTGCGAATTCTGTATGCCGGAGGCCTTCTGTGGGTTCGAAACTGTGCGCAAAAACGCTCTGTTAGATCTGTAAGTTCTGTGAGAGAAAACCTCCCCAGTATGAAAGAAAAAACTCCCCAGACTTCTTGTCAGCAGCCCAATAGGGGTATCTCGGTAATCACTCCCCTTCCCTTCTGGGGAGGGGTTGGGGGAGGGGCCACTATCTTGTGGGCTCGAAACGTGCGCCAAAAAGGTTCTGTTAAATCTGTTAAATCTGTGAGAGATAATACTTCTCTGCGAGTTGCTTGTGTGTCATCTCATAGAGTGGGTGCGTTCTATTTCTCACAGAAGAACACAGATGAACAGAACACACGGTATTTCACAGAGACATTAAGTCAACCGATTTCACAGAACCTTACAGCCACCTTTAGCAGTAACGCTCTGTGAACTCTGTATGCCGAAGGCGTTCTGTGGGCTCGAAATGTGCGCCAAAAAGCTCCGTGAACTCTGTGCGCTCTGTGAGAGATAATACTCCTCTGCGAGTTGCTTGTGTGTCATCTCATAGAGTGGGTGCGTTCTATTTCTCACAGAAGAACACAGATGAACAGAACACACGGTATTTCACAGAGACATTAAGTCAACCGATTTCACAGAACCTTACAGCCATCTTTAGCTAATCATCAACACCTAACAACCATCACCCAACACCCTTCTTTAGCTGTAACGTTCTGTGAATTCTGTATGCCGAAGGCCTTCTGTGGGCTCGAACTGTGCGCAAAAATGCTCAGTGAACTCTGTGTGCTCTGTGAGAGAAAAACTCCCCAGTGTGAGAGAAAAACCTCCCCACCGAGTTGCTTGTGTGTCATCTCATAGAGTGGGTGCGTTCTCTTTCTCACAGAAGAACACAGAAGAACAGAACACACGGTATTTCACAGAGACATTAAGTCAACCGATTTCACAGAACCTTACAGCCAACAGAAGCCTCACCCCCAGCCCCTCTCCGAATGGAGAGGGGAGTGATCACCGAGATACCCCTGTATGTCCTCAAGATGTTTAGCGGCCCATCTTCTATCAGTAGCAGGCTAATAGGGGTAACCTCACATACTACTCCCCTCTCCATTCGGAGAGGGGCC
>NZ_JH114139.1:371845-387389 GCF_000224595.1 Prevotella sp. C561
CGAAGGCCTTCTGTGGGCTCGAACTGTGCGCAAAAATGCTCAGTGAACTCTGTGTGCTCTGTGAGAGAAAAAACTCCCCAGTGTGAGAGAAAAACCTCCCCACCGAGTTGCTTGTGTGTCATCTCATAGAGTGGGTGCGTTCTCTTTCTCACAGAAGAACACAGAAGAACAGAACACACGGTATTTCACAGAGACATTAAGTCAACCGATTTCACAGAACCTTACAGCCAACAGAAGCCTCACCCCCAGCCCCTCTCCGAATGGAGAGGGGAGTGATCACCGAGATACCCCTGTATGTCCTCAAGATGTTTAGCGGCCCATCTTCTATCAGTAGCAGGCTAATAGGGGTAACCTCACATACTACTCCCCTCTCCATTCGGAGAGGGGCCGGGGGTGAGGCCAGTAGGGGCTGGGGGTGAGGCCCCCTGTGCGCTACCCCTTCCTATAAGCCTGCTACGTATAAATAAAATACCAAACCCGTGATGGTTTGGTACTTCTAACTCTTGTATAGTACTATTATTATGGTAAAATAATTAGTTCAAGGCTGTCAGATTTGACTTTCACTTTCAGCCAGTCATATAGCTGTTTTCTGTTGTCTTTGGCAAGTGTCTTGTTTGTTTTGACTATAGCCACGATGTGACTTTTAATTGAAGCAGAATCAACGAAAGACTCAGATGCTTTTGAAAGCATAATACTCTTTGCTGAGGGGCATACGACTTTAAGTTCTTCTCGCATGTCGTTAGCAAGTACTGGATAACGTGTATAAGAAGTTAGTTCCTTCTTTAGCACATCGTTGTTATATGCAAGTTCTTGCCATTCAGCCGTATTTTTTTCTCCTACCATCAACTGACCTTTATTCTTGTGCTGTAGGAGTAATAAGCTATCAGAGTTAGATCCTTGTATCACCTTTAGTACGTAGCCATCAAGCTGATAATTAGTCATCGCTTTTTGTGCTTTAGCTATCGAATCAGTTGATATCGGATTGCCCACCGCTACCACATGGAGGGTTTTGGTTTTTAGGTCGTATTGGTGTGAGAGAATGTTTGTTCCGCTATAATTAAGTTCCTTTGTAACGAAATTCTCTATGTTATTTTCAAATACACTTTGCTTAATGATGTTCCACGTCATGTAGCTTGCAGGGATAATTGTGATAATGATAATGGTGACGATGTAAAGATTTACTCGTCTCATTTGTTCACGATTGATAAACTGCTTTCTATGAAAATGCAGAAAGCGTACACCTACGCAGGTTGTAAAAGCAATGAAAACAGTATTGATGAAATAAAGGTAAAAGGCCCCAAAGAAGTAGGATGTGTTTTGTACGGCCAGTCCATAACCTGCTGTACAAAGTGGTGGCATTAAGGCTGTGGCAATGGCAACACCCGGCACCACGTTGTTTCTTCCTTTTGTTGACATAGCTAAGAATCCAGCAGCACCACCAAAAAGAGCTATCAATACGTCATAAAGGGTAGGCGATGTGCGTGCTAAAAGTTCAGATTGAGCATCCGTGATAGGTGAAAGTGTAAAGTAGATTGTTGCAGTAATAACGCTAATGAATGTACTTACCAAATAGTTTTTTATGGACTGTTTGAACAAGTCCAAGTCAGCAATTCCAAGAGCTAATCCCATACCGATGATTGGTCCCATCAGTGGAGAGATAAGCATAGCACCAATAATTACTGCTGTTGAATTGACATTTAAGCCTAAGGATGCAATAAATACGGCAAAGATAAGTATCCAGAGATTAGAACCTTGAAAGTTGATGCCATTAGTTATTTGTTTAATAACATATTTTTCGCCGTCTTTGTAAGGTAAGACATTGAAATAACTCTTAATTATCTGCCATAAAGTTTGATTGTTATTTTCCTGCATATCATGTTATTTTTTGCAAAGATACTTATTTTATAGGAAAATCTCAAGCAGTTTCTTGATTAACTATTAGGGAGTGGGCTGGTGTTTGTGAGCGTACATTCTTTTCGATTCACATAAGAACAAGATTGGTAAAGATAAGGCTCCGTTGTAGTGCACAGCCGATATGCAATTACGATAGTCCTATATATGAATAGGTGTTCTAATCAACAAAGAGCTAAGAGAATAAAAAAGAGTACCAAGAAAACTTGATACTCTTTTATTTATGTTAGATTTTAGTGTGCAAATTACTTGCCACCCTCCATCTTCTTCTTCAAGTCAGCAAGAACGCCGAGGTCACCGAGAGATGTACCTGCAGCAACGTTGTTGATAGCAGCAGCGTCGCTCTTTGGCTTGCCTGGAGCTGCTGGACGCTGGCGACGTGGCTCTTCCTTCACCTCCTCGAATGTACGAGAGTGAGAGAGGATGATGCGCTTAGTGTCCTTAACGAACTCGATTACCATGAATGGGAGAACCTCACCAAGCTGAGCCTGTGTACCGTCTAACTTAACGAGATGCTTTGGAGTAGCAAAACCTTCGCCACCCTCAGCAAGAGAGATTACAGCACCCTTGTCCATAGCCTCGGTGATCTTACCCTCATGTACAGAACCTGGAGTGTAGATCTTCTCGTACTCATCCCATGGATTAGACTCAAGCTGCTTGTGACCAAGGCTCAAGCGACGATTCTCCTTATCGATTTCGAGGACAACAACCTCAATCTCAGAACCCTGTGAAGTGAACTCAGATGGGTGCTTAACCTTCTTTGTCCAAGAGAGGTCGCTGATGTGGATAAGACCGTCAACACCTTCCTCAAGCTCTACGAAGATACCGAAGTTAGTGAAATTACGAACCTTAGCAACGTGCTTAGAACCAACAGGATACTTCACTTCGATAGTCTCCCATGGGTCTTCCTTAAGCTGCTTGATGCCGAGAGACATCTTACGCTCGTCGCGGTCGAGTGTGAGGATAACTGCCTCAACCTCATCGCCCACCTTCATGAACTCCTGTGCTGAACGCAAGTGCTGGCTCCAGCTCATCTCAGAAACGTGGATCAAGCCCTCAACACCAGGCTGAATCTCTACGAAAGCACCGTAGTCAGCCATAACAACTACCTTACCCTTAACGTGATCGCCAACCTTAAGGTTAGGATCCAAAGAATCCCAAGGGTGCTGAGTGAGCTGCTTGATACCAAGAGCGATACGCTTCTTCTCCTCATCAAAGTCGAGGATAACAACGTTGATCTTCTGGTCGAGTGCTACCACCTCATGTGGATCACTTACGCGACCCCATGATAGGTCTGTGATATGAACGAGTCCGTCAACACCACCGAGGTCAACGAATACACCGTAAGAGGTGATGTTCTTGACAGTACCCTCAAGGATCTGACCCTTCTCAAGATGAGAGATAATCTCCTTGCGCTGTGCTTCGAGCTCAGCCTCGATGAGTGCTTTGTGAGAAACGACTACGTTACGGAACTCCTGGTTAATCTTAACCACCTTGAACTCCATAGTCTTACCAACGAATACATCGTAGTCGCGTATAGGGTGAACGTCAATCTGGCTGCCAGGAAGGAATGCCTCGATACCAAATACATCAACGATCATACCGCCCTTAGTGCGGCTCTTGATGTAACCCTGGATAACCTCGTCGTTCTCCAAAGCCTTGTTGATGTTCTCCCAACTCTTCTGTAGGCGAGCCTTCTTATGAGAGAGTACGAGCTGACCACGCTTGTCTTCCTGGTTCTCTACATACACCTCTACCTTATCGCCAGGCTTGAGATCTGGGTTGTAACGGAATTCAGAAGCAGGGATAATACCATCGCTCTTGTAGCCGATGTTAACAACTACTTCCTTCTTGTCAACTGAAATAACAGTACCTTCAACTACCTGGTGCTCCTGGATCTTGTTAAGAGTTTCGTCGTAGGCCTTGGTAAGATCGTTCTTACTTGCCTCAGCGTGTGAGCCGTTCTCGAACTCATCCCAGTTGAAGTCAGCTAAAGGCTGTACATTCTGGACGTCTTTGAAATTTGTCATAAAGTGTTTAATAAAATAATTTAATTAATAAAGTTCGACTTTATATTACCTTTAATATGGGCATAATCTGCCCAAATCGGGCACAAAGTTACGAATAATATTCTGTATATTAGTGCTTTTGCTTCTGTTTTTTGTTTTTTCTTTCTACTTCCGAAAATATCGCTCAATCGGTTGAAGTCCTTCTTTAGAATCAAGCCTATACCTTGCGTTGTCAGTGAGTTACGTGTGAAATAGCGGTCGTTGGTCTGGTTGTAAACATGGAAGGCTACGTTTCCGCTTGGGAAGAGGAGATAACGGATGTCGAAGTCGCCTATGAAGGACGATTTATTCTTGGCTACATTGTTGCGATAACCGAACTGTCCGTTGAAGAGCAGACGGTTGTTAAGCATACTTCCTGACAACATTCCTTCGTATTCGGCATTGTCGAAGCCTTCATTACCTGTGGCGATGTTGGCACCAAAGTTCCAATTGTTGTCTTTTACAACATTAGACAGTACGGTGTTGATTTGCTGTGAAATCGTACCGGAGAGGAGGCTCTGCATGGCAAGAGAAGTGCTACTTGGTGCCTCGCTGTTACGTGCTGTACTGTTGTTGTTGCTCTGTGGATAGAATCGTCCAACAGCCAGTAAGTAAAGTACTTGCTGGTTAAGTTCTTGCTCGGAGTTGAGGATCGAGCGTATCATCTGTTGTGCGTCAGGCGAGAGAGTAGGGAGGTCGAGCCCGAAGGAAACGGTCGGTGCACCTGGTGTTCCTTCAATGTTTAGTAGGCAGTTCACCTTTGTGTTATTGGCAGTGAACGACCTACCCATCCCGAGGTCGCCCAGTGGAACGGAGTTGATGATGTAGTTGGCCTTCAGATTAAGCGCCGCATTGAAGGGGTCGCCACCGAAGGCTATCGTAGAACCGGGCTGGAAGACAAACTGTTTCTTTATGATGTTCTGAATGGTAAGGTTATACTGTCCATAGTCCACATAGTAGTTTCCGAAGAGATTGAACGCTCCCTTATTATAATAGGTGGCCCGAATCATACCCGTTCCGTTCAGTCGGATATTGTCGCCAGTGACGTCATCGAGGAGAACGCCGAGTGTGAGGTTCGGATTAGCATGTACGAGGAAATTGATATGTAGGTCGCTTGGTATGTTGTTAAAGTGGTAGGCCTCCTCCTTCTTGTGCGTAGGCTTAGCTGCATGAAGGAGCGAGTCAGGCACTTCAGGAATCAACACCTGCGTACTATCCTTCGGTAGGTTAATCCATCGAATAAAGTTATTTGTACCCGCATCATTGGTTGATGAGGCATTATAAGTTATAAAGGTGTTCTTATCAGGTTCCATGTCTATGTTGATAGACGTTTCTCCCGGGTGTCCTTTTATATTACATTTACCAGTTCCATAAACGACACCCCAGAAGGAATCCTTCCCTTGTCTCTTAGGGAAGTTATAGGTCAGGAGGTTCTGAGCCTGTATATTGATATCGTAAGAGAGGTTGGTGAGGTTCTTATGATACAATCCTCCTGTGACAATGCCGATGTGTCCTTGTGGGTCGGTGATAGTATCTTTCTCAAGGATAATCTCGTTTGGGATAATTCGGACACGAGCGTTACGCATCTTATAGGCCACGGCGGTAGGCTTCACGAAGACGCTACCATCCACCATCATATCACCTTCGAGATTGATGGCGCTAAGGGGTCCGACGACCTTACACCAGCCATTTCCCTGTGCCTCTATATTGTCCATAAAAGATCCGCAGAACGTCTTGAGGAAATAAAGGTGGGTGTTATGGGCAAAGATAGGGAGGTTGATATAACTCTTCTTGATGTCTACATAGCCCTTGATATCAGTACGTGCGCCATCGTCAGCATCAGCATGTGCATCGATATTAATCTTCCCCTCCTTGTCATTATAGTTCGCTTCAGCGTAGAGCGTACCCATATCTCCGTTCTCAAACTTAAAGTCTTGCACCTCAAGTTTCGCTTGCATCTGTAGATGATGGAAGAAGGATTTGATAGAAGCCACGCCAGAAGCCGTACCAGCAAACTCGACACTGTGGAAGTTGACGAGTTTGAGGATATACGGAACATTGATATCCTTGAAGCTAACAAGGATAGAATCGTTCTGATTACCAGAGGTTTGTCCGTTGGCAATGATATGCTGGTTGCGGTTAGAAAGCTCGAAGTGTTCAATGTTAAGATTGTTCCTATGATAGGAGATGTCAGACGGTTGCACCTGTAAGGCTATCGAATCGAAATTGATGGTAGAGGGGTTAAGGTGCAAGTGGGTCACTAAGTCGCCATTACGACGGGAGAATGAAGCCACGCTACTGACGTCGCCATGTACGGAAGAGAGTCCTGGGATACGGAAAGAGATGTCTGAACTGATAGTGTTATCAGCAATAAGACCCTGCGCATTGATGAGTAGATGCGGTCCCTTCTCACCCTCACGTTCGCCAGAGATGGTCGTGTGTAACCCTTGTGGTCCACTCGTTATGTTCAGGATAAGGTTCTGAATATGTTGCTCCGCATAGGTAATGTTCGGTGCATCAATATGTAAGTCGATTTCGTTTTGACGCTCCCTTACCATTCCTGTCAACCTTATAGCATGAGAAGAGGAGAGGTTTGTCTTAAGCAACTGATTGATAATCTTGGTGTCAGCTAAGCGCAGAGCAAAGGCATAGTTAGCCCTTCCAGCGATAGTATTATACCGTGAAGGCGTGTGGAAAAAACTTGGGAGATAATGTCCCAAGATACGCCTTACGCTTTCTGGTATCTGTGCGTAATCGTACTGTCCAGCGAGGTGTAGCTCTCCAAAGTCGGTTTGAGCATCAAGAGACTTACCTAAGAGGCCGTTGTGAGTCTTGATACTTAACTTATTCAAGGAGATGTTCTGTCCTTCTCCTGTCATAGCGAAGTTGTTGACATCCAGGTTACCTATGATATCATTCAGGCTTGTTCCTTGTCCTTTAATCTTAGAAGTAAAGGAGATAGTCCTATTCCCTAAGGCCTCTGTCAGCTGTAGTTTGTGTAAGTTGACAGCATCCGCAATAATAGAGATGTCGGTAGAGAGTTTCCCCTTATGTTGTATGAAAGCCATGACGTTAGCAGCTTTTCCATCGATATCCAGTCTGCCGTTAGGGTCGTTGATAGCTGCCTTCCCTGTGAAAATATCGTTTTTATAGCTTCCGTCAAGGTGTATGTTCTTGTAGGTGTAACCCTTATAATAAAAGGAGGAGATGTCACCCTTGGCAACGATATGGGATAGGTCGGTGTTGCCCTCGACCCTGATATTCGTACTCAAGTTGCCAAAGTCGTTATTGTCAAGTACTTTCGCAATATTGAGACCCGTTGTGTTGATGGTCCCTTGGATGTTCTTTCCGTGAATAACCGTGGATAGACGAAGGGCGCCAGCATCAGTCTTTAGCTGTCCTTTGGCTATGTACTTCCCTGCAGTATGGGCAAAGGTACCGTGGTAGTAGACGTTGCCTATGTTGTTCAATACCTTAGGAAGCGGTTTATGGGTTAGCTTAGCAACAGTCTGAAGGGTATTGCTACTAATTTTTAAGGGCGAGAAAGAGAAATCCCAAGTGGGCTTCTTTTGTAGGTTGCTGACCCATCCTTTGGCTCTTATTTGCGTTGAGAGGGATTGGTCAGAGATGTTAATTTGCTTTACTCTTACCGATCGACTTGTTCCTTGAATATCTAAGGATGCAGTGTAGCTTGCTGTTAATGCCTTAAGCTCGGGGAATATTGACGTGAAATCAGAAGGCTGAATGAGTGCCTTAAAGTTCTTGATGTCGTATCGTAAAGAGTTGATATCAAGCTTCTTATTGTTCAACTTATAGGAGGTTTGTAAGGTACTTAATCCAATCTTACTATTGGTACTATTGAACACAAAGTCACGCAACGTGGCTTGCTGTTGATTGGCTTTTAAGTCGAAAGCCAACTGCTTCACCTCTAATCCCGCAGCCTCCTTGAAAGACAAAGTACGAAGGTCAACCCACACACTTGTGTCATTCAGTTTGTGAAGAATGAGATATGACGAGATGTCACTGAGGTTAATATGGTTCAAGTTCAGCTGGTTAGGCGTGGATGGGGAGTCTAAACAGTCATACTTAATACGGCCATGTCGGATGACAAGACTATTGATTGACAGGTGCAGAGGAGTGTGACTCGTAGTGTCTTTCGATGCTAATGAGTCTAATACAAATTGATAGTTTGGTTTGGAGTCCTTGCTTTTCTTGTATAGTTCTGCTTGTAAACCAAATACTTGAGCAGACGATATGTTTATCTCTCCCGTCCGTAGAAGGTGAAGGAGATCGACTCTCGCACCAACACGTGATGCCGATAACATCTTCTTGTGACTTTGGTCATAGATGAGAATATCGTCCAATACAAAGCGATTGATAAAGCCTAAATCAATGCGCCCAACACGTACTTCTGTTCCTAACTTGTTGCCTGCCGCGTCACTAACCTGCTGTGCAAGGAAGGTCTGTACTGCTGGTATATGTAGCAGTACGATAGTGGTTATGTAAAGACCCGCTATGGTCCATACAACCCATCGTATAATAGTTCTAAGTTTCTTCAATGCGTCTACAAAACTACAAAAAAACCGTTTTATACTGAAATTATTATATATAAATGTGCCAAATCTGCTTAATTTTTGCTACATTTGCACAAGATAAGCCACGTTAGGCAAAGTTAAGTGACCCTTCTTTGCCCTCGTTTGCATTATTTAAGCACAAGATAAGCTACGCTCGGCAAAGTTAAAGTGACCTTCCTTTGCCCTCGCTTGTATTATTAAAAGCTAAGGCTAAGCTTTGTACGGCAAGGCAAAGGGATGAGTAACGCTATGTTTTGTTTAGCTTGTTAAGCATTGGAAAAGATTAAATAGAAATAATTAAAAACGCATTATCATTGTTATGGCAAATGTAATTAAGTTACGAAAGGGCTTAGACATTAACCTTACAGGACGCGCTCAGGAACAAATGTTACCTATGATTTCACCAACGGAATACGCTGTTGTTCCTGATGATTTCCCAGGGCTAACACCGAAGGTGACGGTTCGAGAAGGGGATCATGTCCGAGCTGGTGACCCGTTGTTTGTTGACAAGGGGTGCACTGAGGTTAGCTTTGCTTCTCCTGTGAGTGGTACGGTAACAGCCGTTGAACGCGGAGAAAGACGTAAAGTGTTACGTGTGAAGATTGCTCCTGATGCGCAGCAAGAATATGCTGACTTTGGTGTAAAAGATGTTGCTGGCTTAACTGCTGACAACGTCAAGGAGTCTTTGCTTCAAGCGGGATTGTTCGGTTATATCAACCAACTTCCCTACGCTGTTGCGACACGTCCTGACACTGCTCCTAAGGCTATCTTCGTGTCTGCTCTTCGTGATAAACCTTTACAGGGTGACTTCGAGTATGAGCTAAATGGGCAGGAGAAGGATTTCCAGACGGGTCTTACTGCACTCTCTAAGATTGCTAAGGTCTATTTAGGGATTGGTGCTCAGCAGACTGAAACGGCGTTGACCGCTGCAAAGGATGTGGAGGTAACCGTTTTCGACGGACCTTGTCCAGCAGGTAATGTGGGTGTACAAGTAAATCACATCGACCCTGTCAATAAGGGAGAAGTGGTTTGGACCATTGACCCAACAGCTGTTATCTTCTTTGGTCGCTTGTTCAATACTGGTAAAGTAAACCTCACTCGTCGTGTTGCCATAGCAGGTAGTATGGTGAAGCAGACGGGTTATGTCGATGTACTTGTAGGAACTCCTTTAAGTCTAATCTTGGCAGGTAACATAGCTGATGGCTGTCATGTTCGTATCCTCAATGGTAACCCTCTCACTGGTGTCATTGCCAATGATGAGTCTGTTATAGGGGCACATACATCCGAGGTAACGTTAATCCCAGAGGGTGACGACGTACATGAGATGTTCGGTTGGATGCTTCCTCGTTTCAAAGACTTCTCTACTTCTCGCAGTTACTTCACTTGGTTGCAGGGTAAGAAGGCTTATAACCTCGACGCACGACTCAAAGGTGGTGAGCGTCACATGATTATGAGTGGTGAGTACGACCGTGTTCTACCAATGGATATCTATGGTGAATACCTCATTAAGTCTATTCTCTCAGGCAATATCGACAGCCAGGAGCAGTTGGGTATCTATGAGGTTAGCCCAGAGGACTTCGCCCTCGCTGAGTTCGTAGACAGTTCTAAGCTACCATTGCAGAAGATTGTGCGTGAAGGCTTGGACATCCTTAGAAAAGAGAATGCATAGGGGGCATGAGCCCACAATAACTTTAACTATAGTTTCAAACAACGTTTCTTAGAATGTTATCAACGGTCAGTCAATCGGCAGTTATGAACCAGAAAGTACGTAATCCGAGTCTGACGAGAATCTTACAGAGGCTTTGTAACAATTTTAGAAACAGAAACTTTGGACTTTAAGAACCCTATAATAAAAGTATTATGAGTTTAAGAAATTATCTCGATAAGATACGCCCAAACTTTGAGGAGGGCGGAAAGCTTCACGCTTTCAAGAGTGTCTTCGATGGTTTCGAGACGTTCCTTTATGTTCCTAACGAGACATCAAAGAGCGGAACATCTATCCATGACGCTATTGACTCGAAGCGAATAATGAGTATAGTAGTACTTTCGTTGGTACCTGCTATGCTCTTCGGTATGTATAATATCGGCTATCAGAACGCATTAGCAGCTGGTAAGTTGGCTGATGCTACCTGCTGGGGAATGTTCCTCTATGGTATGCTTGCGTTGTTACCAAAAATCCTTGTATCTTACATTGTCGGCTTAGGTATTGAGTTCGCTTGGGCACAATGGAAAGGTGAGGAGATTCAGGAAGGTTATCTTGTATCAGGTATTCTGATACCATTGATTATCCCTGTGACCACACCTCTTTGGATTCTTGTGCTTGCAGTGGCCTTTGCTGTTATCTTCACAAAGGAGATCTTTGGTGGAACAGGTATGAATATCTTTAACGTAGCATTAGCTGCACGTGCCTTCCTCTTCTTCTCTTATCCAAGTAAGATGACTGGTGACAGTATCTGGGTGGCAAAGGATGCTATCTTCGGACTTGGTTACACCTTACCTGATGGCTTCACTATGGCAACCCCATTGGGTGAGATTGCACAAGGGACAACGGTGAACACGCCTATCTGCGATATGGTAGTAGGACTCATCCCAGGCTCTGTTGGTGAGACCTCTGTTATCGCTATCGCTATCGGAGCGGTTATCCTTCTGTGGACGAACATCGCCAGTTGGAAGACTATGTTCAGTGTTTTCCTTGGTGGAACAGTGATGGGACTTCTCTTCCAGTCAACTGGTGCAACGCCAATCCACTGGTATGAGCACCTTGTCTTGGGTGGTTTCTGTTTCGGAGCAGTCTTTATGGCAACCGACCCAGTGACCTCTGCTCGTACAGAGACAGGTAAGTGGGTATATGGTTTCTTCATCGGTGCGATGGCTATCATCATCCGTGTGTTAAACCCAGGTTACCCAGAGGGTATGATGCTTGCCATCCTCTTTGGTAATATGTTTGCCCCACTCATCGACTACTGTGTAGTTCAGTCAAACATCAGCAAGCGCGCTAAGCGTGCTAAATAAATAAGGAGGACGATGAAAATGAAAACTAATAGTAATTCTTATACAATTATCTATTCTGCCATCCTCGTGCTGATTGTAGCTTTTTTGCTTGCTTTTGTGTTCCAAGCATTGAAGCCTATGCAGGATGCTAATGTACAGCTTGATCAGCAGAAGCAAATTCTCTTTGCGCTCAATCAGGACCGTAATATGAGCAACGAAGAAGCTGTTGAACTCTGGAAGAAGATTATCGTGGCCGATGACATTATCGATGCTAATGGTAAGGTAGTTAAGGCTGGTAAGCAGGGTGGCGTTAATGCTGGTTTTAAGTTGAATAGTAAGGATGCCAAGGAGGGCAAACTTGCCTTGTTCCGCTGTAAGGTAAACGGTGAAGATAAGTATGTTATCCCTGTTTATGGTAATGGCCTCTGGGGTCCTATCAATGGTTTTATCGCCATCAATGGAGATAAGCGAACCGTCTTTGGAGCCTACTTCAATCATGAGAGCGAGACTGCTGGTTTGGGTGCAGAAATCAAGGACAACAAGGCATGGCAGGATTTGTTCAAGGGTAAGCACCTCTTCTCTGGCAACGACACAAAGAAGATTGCCCTTTCTGTAGAGAAGAAGGTTGAAGACCCATCGACACAGGTTGATGCCGTGACAGGCGCTACGCTTACCAGTAACGGTGTGACAGAAATGTTCCATGCAGACAAGGGTGGACTTCAACCTTACGTCAAATTCCTGAACAGCAAATAACATTCTAATCTTTAGAACATAAGAATATGGATTTATTCTCAAAGCAAAATAGAGAGGTGTTCAGCAACCCTTTGAATTTGGACAACCCTATCATGGTCCAAGTCCTTGGTATCTGTTCTGCCCTTGCCGTTACTTCACAGCTGAAGCCGGCGATTGTGATGGGACTTGCCGTTACTATTATCACGGCATTCTCAAATGTTATTATTTCATTAATCCGCAACACCATCCCTAATCGTATTCGTATTATCGTACAATTAGTGGTTGTGGCTGCGTTGGTAACGATTGTTAGTCAGATTCTTAAGGCGGTAGCTTACGATGTGAGTGTAGAGCTTTCTGTCTACGTAGGACTTATCATTACCAACTGTATCCTTATGGGACGTCTTGAGGCGTTTGCCATGACCAATAAGCCATGGCCAAGTTTCCTCGATGGCATCGGCAATGGTTTAGGTTACGCTATGATACTTGTTATCGTGGGTGCTATCCGTGAGTTCTTCGGTCGTGGCTCATTGCTCGGCTTCAAGATTTTGCCACAGAGCTTCTATGATGCGGGTTATATGGACAACGGAATGATGTCAATGCCTGCCATGGCACTCATCCTCTTGGGTTGTGTTATTTGGGTTCATCGTGCTTATTTCTATAAAGAAGACAAGAAGTAATTATGGAACATCTTATTAGTTTATTCTTCCGGTCCATCTTTGTGGACAACATGATATTTGCGTTCTTCCTCGGTATGTGTTCTTACTTGGCCGTTTCTAAGAGCGTGAAGACATCATTGGGTCTTGGTGTTGCTGTGACTTTCGTTTTGCTTGTGACCACACCTCTCAACTATCTCTTGCTGACTAAGGTCCTTGGACCAGACTGTCTTGCTGAGGGAGTCGACCTTACTTATCTTAGTTTTATCCTCTTTATTGCCGTCATTGCAGGTATCGTGCAGATTGTGGAGATGGCTGTCGAGAAGTTCTCACCATCCCTTTACGGCGCATTGGGTATCTTCTTGCCGTTGATAGCCGTTAACTGTGCTATCATGGGTGCTTCCCTCTTTATGCAACAGCGTATAGGACTCGACCCAGCAAGCACCCAGTATATCGGAACTGTATGGGATGCACTTGTCTATGGCACTGGTTCTGGCCTCGGCTGGACACTGGCCATCGTGGCAATGGGTGCTATTCGTGAGAAGATGGAGTATTCTGATGTACCAAAGCCTTTACAGGGTCTTGGTATTACATTTATTACTGTAGGACTGATGGCAATGGCTATGATGTGCTTCTCAGGACTTAAAATTTAAGTAAACAATGGGACAATTCATAACAATAAGTATTGTGGTATTCCTTATCACCATCCTCGTGTTGGTGATTCTCCTATTGGTGTCTAAGAAGTATCTTAGCCCAAGTGGAAAGGTGAAATTAACTATTAATGGTGATAAGGAGATGACCGTCGATCAGGGTAGCTCGGTATTGTCTACGCTGAATGAGAACGGTGTCTTCCTCCCTTCTGCCTGTGGTGGTAAGGGTAGCTGTGGGCAGTGTAAGTTGCAGGTAGTAGAAGGCGGCGGTGAGATTCTCGACTCTGAGCGTCCTCACTTCAGCCGTAAAGAGATCAAAGACCACTGGCGCTTGGGTTGTCAGTGTAAGGTGAAGGGTGATATGTCACTCAAGGTTCCTGAGTCTGTCATGGGCGTTAAGGAGTGGGAGTGTACTGTTATCTCTAATAAGAATGTGTCAAGTTTTATCAAGGAGTTCAAGGTTGCCTTGCCTCCTGGCGAACACATGGACTTTATCCCTGGCTCTTATGCACAGATTTCTATCCCTGCCTACGACTGTATCGACTATGATAAGGACTTTGATAAGAACGATATCGGGGAGGAATACCTCGGTCCTTGGAAGCAGTTTAATCTCCTTTCTCTGAAGGGAAAGAACCCAGAGCCAACTGTTCGTGCATACTCTATGGCGAACTATCCGGCTGAGGGTGATATCATCACACTGACTGTGCGTATTGCTACACCGCCTTTCTTGCCCCGTCCGCAGGTAGGTTTCCAGAACGTACCAACTGGTATTGGCTCTACCTATATCTTCTCTCTTAAGGAGGGTGATAAGGTGATGATGAGCGGTCCTTACGGTGATTTCCATCCTAACTTCACTTCTGGTAAGGAGATGATATGGATTGGTGGTGGTGCTGGTATGGCGCCTTTGCGTGCGCAGATTATGCACATGACGAAGACACTCCATACTCGCGACCGTGAGATGCACTTCTTCTATGGTGCGCGTTCACTCAGTGAGGCGTTCTTCCTTGAGGACTTCTGGGAGCTTGAGAAGGAGTATCCTAACTTCCACTTCCACCTCTCTCTCGACCGTCCAGACCCTAAGGCTGATGAGGCAGGAGTAAAGTATTACACTGGCTTTGCGGTTAACTGTATCCGTGATGAGTATCTTAAGAATCATGAAGCACCTGAGGACTGTGAGTACTATCTTTGTGGACCTCCAATGCTCATCAAGACTGTGACCGATTATCTTGATAGTATTGGTGTTGATCAGGATGCTATTATGTACGATAACTTCGGATAATCCAATCTTATCAATCATATTCAGCGAGGAACCTTGTGGGGTTCCTCGCTTTTTTTGTTGCTTTACTTGATGCGTGAGGGGTAGGCGATAGGGTTGTAAAAAATCATTACATCACGTCGAGTTTATCGTTCTCTGAATAAGATGGTCATATTTCTTTATTTCATGTACACAATCTGCACGAAATCAGAGGGTTACGGATAGCGTTTGAGAACACGCCTTTCTTACCTCAAGAAGGGCGTGTTCTTCAATGAAGAAGACCCTCTCTTCGATAGGAGAGGTGGGTGGTTTTGTGAAATAGCTTTACACTTTCAGTCCTCAAAAGGTATCACTGAAACTAGTGGCCCCTCCCCCTTCCCCAGCTGGCCCCTCCCCCTTCCCCTCCCCCGAAGGGAAGGGGAGTGATCACCGAGATACCCCTATAAGAAGGATGTAGGCTTTGCGTTGTTCCTTATTAGTATCTACGATAGCTGAAACGCTCTGTGTTCTCTGTATGCCGGAGGCCTTCTGTGGGCTCGAAATGTGCGCCAAAAAGCTCCGTGAACTCTGTGCGCTCTGTGAGAGAAAAAGCCTCCGCCAACTGCTCTCAAACATTCTTTTTCTCACAGAATAACACAGATGAACAGAACACACAGCATTTCACAGAGCCCTTACGGGCGGCAGAACTCACAGAACCTTACAGCCAATTTTAGCAGAAACGCTCTGTGTT
>NZ_JH114139.1:387727-397593 GCF_000224595.1 Prevotella sp. C561
CGCAAATGGGTTCTGTTAAATCTGTGAGTTCTGTGAGAGAAAAATGCACCCTACGACTTTTGCATACGTGCGCTCTGTGAGAGAAAAAGCCTCCCCCAACTGCTCTCAAACATTCTTTTTCTCACAGAATAACACAGATGAACAGAACACACAGCATTTCACAGAGCCCTTGCGGGCGGCAGAACTCACAGAACCTTACAGCCAATTTTAGCAGAAACGCTCTGTGTTCTCTGTATGCCGGAGGCGTTCTGTGGGCTCGAAATGTGCGCCAAAAAGCTCCGTGAACTCTGTGCGCTCTGTGAGAAAAAAACTTCCAATGAACAAACGCATGCACCAAAAAGGTTCTGTTAAATCTGTGAATTCTGTGAGAGAGAAACCTCACCAGCGTGAGAGAAAAACCTCCCCACGCTTCGTATCAGTAGTCCAAAAGGTGCAAGCTCACCTATTTTTAGTATTTTAGGATTTGATTTTCAAGGTATTAGAAGAATGTTTTTAGCTAATGTAGACAGGTAATGTGCAATACAGAAAGATGACGAAAAAGAAGAAGGGACACACACTGTGCGCCCCTTCTATTCGTCTTATACCTTCTGTGGAGTCTTTCTTTCTACCTCCGTAAGGAAGCCACTTCGATAAGCATAGAGGAGTTCCTCGAGTGCTTCTATCTGTAGGCGTAGCTCTGTACCCTTATCGGTATCTTCTACACGCAGCCTTTGTTGGTTCATCTCAACAATCTGTGTGGTCGAAACAATGTCTGTTCCTCGTTTGATAGCATCCTCGGTTGAGGTGAAAGGCTCGTGCTGTACGAGTTGGAAACCACGTGAGTGGAACACCAATGTATAGCCCGCAATACCCGTCTCCTTATGGTAAGCCTGTGAGAAACCACCATCAATGACCATCAACTTACCGTTCGCTTTGATAGGGTTCTCGCCCTTGACGACATGAACAGGCATGTGACCGTTGATAATATGACGGTTAGGCTGAGGCACATCGAACTCGTCTAAAATCATGTCGACAATCTCCTCGTTGTCACGCATCTCAAAGTAATATCCTTTCTTCTCGTGGTGTGTCTCCTTGTCGGCTATAAAATAGCGTTCGAAGGTGGCCATCTTAGCCTTGTCAAAGAGCGGACTGTCTGGTCCTGACCATAGATAGAGGAAGAAATCAATAGCGTCTTGTCGTTGCTCTTCTGTCTGTAGGTCGTTGTTAGACTGGAATGCCGAACGTATCTTCATACCTGTCTGATAGAGCAACTCCTTACCCTTCAGTTTCACACCCGGTTCTATCTCAACCTCCTTTAGTTTCCCTTCTTCGGTGAGCGGGATAGATGCATGGAAGAGAAGGTTATGGTTGAATATGTTATACATACAGCCATGACGGAGCAGAGAGCGGATATGGCTACGTAGCTTCTCACTACCCGTGAACGACTGATGAAGGCGGTCGATGAGAGCCTGTTCAGCCTCAGTCAGCTTGTCGGGGTGCTTAGGGTCGATGGTAGGGAAGTTGCATGAGCGCATCTGATATTCCTTGCCATCAAGTTTAATCATACCCTTCTTATAGTCAATCGCATTGAGGAGGCGTCGGTCATCCATCTTCCAAAGAGGGTGACGGCTTATCATCTGCGACTCAATCTTGAACTGAATAACACTGATAGCCTTGTGCATCTGTGCCGTAAGGGTTAGGCTACGTTCGTCGAGCGGATTGTCTTTTGACACCTTCGGGATGAACTCCTCGCATGGATCGTCACCATAGACATCCATTGCGAAGGTGGCCAACTGGATAAGATTAATACCATATCCGTCCTCGATAGTAGCCATGTTAGCATAGCGAAGGGCAATACGAATGACGTTACAGATGCAAGCATCGTTACCTGCAGATGCTCCCATCCATAGGATGTCATGGTTACCCCACGTGATATCCCAGTTATGATAGTTCTTTAAGGTGTCCATAACGATGTGAGCACCCGGTCCTCTGTCGTACATATCACCCAAGATATGCAGCTGGTCGATGACTAATCGCTGGATAACCTCGCATATAGCGATGATAAAGTCGTCGGCCCGTCCGGTGGAGATAATCGTCTTGATGATAGCACTCACATAGTCGGTTTTATCCTTGTCGTCGGCGTGTTCGTGTAGTAACTCTTGTATGATGTAAGAGAAATCGGCTGGTAATGACTTTCTCACCTTCGAGCGAGTGTATTTACTGGATACGTCACGACAAACCTCAACGAGGCGGTGTATTGTGATATGATACCAATCCTTAATGTCTTTCTCTTGCTTTTTAACGAGCTCTAACTTCTGTGCTGGGTAGTAAATCAACGTACATAGTTCCTGTTTCTCCACGTTCCTCAGTCGCTCACCGAAGAGTTCGTTCACCTTTCTTTTGATGTTACCAGAGGCATTCTTCAGTACGTGTTGGAAGGCTTGATGCTCTCCGTGAATATCAGCAAGGAAATGTTCAGTACCCTTAGGAAGGTGTGCGATGGCCTCAAGGTTGATAATTTCTGTAGATGCTTCAGCGATGTTTGGGAACGATTTAGCTAAGAGTCGTAGATATCGTTCATCCTTTTTTAAGTCGTATTTCTTCTTTGTCATGTTCAATGTCTTTGTTCGAAATTGTTTCTTATCATGCCCTTTGTCTTCCTATCATTGCGTGGAGGGAAGGGCATAAAACCCTCTTTTAAGAGCGTCTTCTCCGCCAGTAGTTGTATCATCCGACATGAATAGCGATAGAGACGCAGGTGGCGAAGCACTTCTGCTAAGCGGTCTTCGTCGTAGTCATTATACTTTATAACTTTGTATAAATCAGTCAGTAAGCGTAGTGACAGTCTCTTTTTTCGTTCTATCTGACGTGTGTTTGCAATGATGGTAGCTATCTGCTTGAAGATAGCGTCTTCTTTGCTTGTATAGTCATCGAGCCTTTGACGGGTCATGGGGAGGTTCCCAACAAGTTTGTCTGTGTCCACTGACGTTGTTTCCTTGGGTCGTAACAATGGGAAACGACGGATGGCTGCGGTGTCGATGGCGGGTGCGTTGAGTTGTAAACGGCTGATAGCACTATCGACAATCTCCCTTACTCCCTCGTCATCAGCATAGAGTAAGACTCTTCTCCATTGTTCTGGGTTGAGGCTTCGTAGGTTGAGAAGCTGGTCACTCGGTAGGAGGTTGTGTACAGACTCCTCTGCTAAGCCAACGTGAAGGAGGCTTGGGATGGCGTCTTTCTCCATTGCCGTCATGACAAACTGGTAACGTGTGTCGAGTACTTTACGATAGAATGTTATCGTCTGTTGTGCCATCTCGTCATCTGTCAACGTATTGTTTAATACGCTATCACGCACTACATCAATGCGTTTCGTCCATCCCAATGACAGTATCTCTTGCTTTTCATGCTCGCTACTGACGAGGAGAGCTTCCGTTGATCGCACCATCTTAGCTTGATAGAGTAGGGCCTTAACCTTCTTTCTCATGCCCTGCTCCGTCGTCCTTGCCCGTTCGTTAAGTTCCCAATGCGGTGAGAAGACAACGGCACAATGCTTCTTTGCAGCCCAATTAGCGTAGGACGCGATATGATACTGCCAGCAAGAATGAATATGAACGATGTCAGGTTGGAAATCAGCAAGGAGCTTCTTGAAATCACCCTGTTGTGTAATCGTTTTAACATCAGCATATTCTTCCTGCGCAGAGGTGAGCCGCAGCAGTTGATCAGAGAGCAGATTGCCTGCCTTTATACTGTCTATGTAATGGATAATGCGCATTTATAGTTTGTGAGAGATGAAGTCATACTTGTCTGCACGATGGTATTTTAGCTTATAACCAAGGTGTTTCCATGCAATGGCAAGCTCGTATGGGATAATCTTCCATGCTGGAATGTCTAAGTCGAAACGGCGTAATGCTTTCTTACCGATGGTTAGTCGGAGGATAAGGGATAGTATAAGTGCCAGTCCAGCAGCTGCTGTAATGGTCCACATACCGAGGAGGTAAGACACAGCGAGTGCTGCACACTGCAACACATAATTGCCATGTAGGGCCGTCTGGTCGATGTAAGGGAGGAGACGATGGCGTGTTGTCCGCTCAAGGTGTTGGCGATTCTCCATATAGAAGAGGTGTCCTCCGAGCCAAACCTTATCTGTTGGTGCCTCTTCAATGAGCGTTCCTTCAGGCGAGTTCTCGAACGTCAGGTTGTCAGCCTTCGCATACTTATTCACCATGAAGTCGTATTCTCCACGTATATACTTGAGGTTTCCACGAAATCCCTCAGCCTGTAAGAAGGTCTTCTTACGGAACACTAAGGCATTAAAAGGGCATGCATAGGCCCTGTTATGCTGGTATTCACGCATGAAATAGCGGGCTAAGTAATGACGCTCAAAGCGTCGATAGTCGGGCGTCTCATCCTCGTATCGGGTGTAGCCGACAACGAGCTCTTTCCCTTCTTGGCAGTTTCTTGCAAGGGCTTGCAGCCAGTTATCACCCGTAGGAAAGCAGCAGATGTCAGCCATCAAGACCCAATCATACCTTGCAGCCTTAACTCCTAAGGTGATGGCAAGCTTCTTCTTGCTCATATAACGAGACGATTCAGGGATGAAGGTGGTGTATAGATGGGTGTTGGAAGCAAAGCGCTTGAGCACATCACTTGTCTCATGATCATTCTGAGGGGCCACGACAATCACCTGAAAGTCTGTTGGATAGTCCTGATTCAGATAGAGTGGGAGGTTCTTTGCAAGCTCCTGTGCTTTGTCGTGAGGCGTGAAGATAATTGAGATGGGAGGTAGTGACGGGTGTTCCTCGGCCTTGTCATCAAGCTCCGCTATCGTTTCCTTCCCCTCTTCCTCAGGCTCCTCTTCAGTGCTTGTATCGTCACTTTCGTTGGTAGAAGATGGTAAACCATACGCAACAATCCCCACTCTTCGAAAGAAGGGATTGAACAATGAGGTCAGTACTGCTACCAGTATCAGCACTACTGAGGCTATGATGGTTGTATTATCAAAAGTGAACATTGATTTAATTCGTTATTGTTTATAGTTCGTCGGAGGTGTAACCAGCAGGCAACTTCCTACAGTTATATTGCGAAGCCATGATTTCTCCGTATGCACCAGCAGACCGCATCGCTATCAGGTCACCCCGATGTACGGTGTTGAGGGCTATTGCCTTTGCAAAAACATCACTCGATTCGCATATCGGACCCACCACGTCATAGGTGGACAAAGGGCCGTTGTTGGATAGATTCTCTATCTTATGGCTTGCTTGATAGAGGGCAGGTCGAATCAAGTCGGTCATTCCTGCGTCTACGATAGCGAACTGTTTTGCCATCCCTTGCTTGACATACAGCGTGCGAGTAATGAGACTTCCCATCTGTCCAACGACTGCTCTTCCTAACTCAAAGTGTAACTTCTGTCCGTCTCTTAACTTTAGATAGCGTGCGAAAGTATAGAAGTAAGACTTAAAGTCAGGGATGGGGTGGCTGTCAGGCTGGTCGTAGTCGATACCCAATCCACCGCCAACATTGATGTTCTTAATCGTTATATTCTCCTCTTCCAGATGGTCTTGTATCTCGTTGATGCGGCTGCAGAGGTGGCGAAAATCCGTCATTTCGAGCAGCTGAGAACCGATGTGAAAGTGTAAGCCGATAAAGTGGATGTTCGGCATCCTGCTTGCTTCAAGGATGGTAGGGAGCATGTCCTGCATCGCAATACCAAACTTATTCTCAGCCAGACCAGTGGTGATCTTCTCATGTGTATGTGCCCCTACGTCAGGGTTAATACGGAAGCAAACATTGGCTATCTTGCCCTTCTTGGCTGCTAACTCATTGATAATCTCTAACTCAGCGACACTTTCTACGTTGAAGCAGAAGATGTTCTTGTCCAGACCAAGGTTGATTTCCCAGTCGGCTTTACCCACCCCAGCATAGACAATCTTGTCTGCTGGGAAGCCACAGTCTAAACTTCTTTGTATCTCACCACCACTGACACAGTCGGCTCCCAGTCCTGCCTGTTGGATAATGTTCAGTACTTTAGCGTTCGCATTGGCTTTAACAGCATAGTGAACGACGAAGTTCTCATACGTATTCAACTCATTGTTAATAGCTTGCAAGGTCTCCCTTAGGAGGTTGCAGTCGTAATAATAAAATGGAGTCTCCATCTTATTAAACTTATCAATAGGGAATTCTTGTGTCATGTGTGTTGTGTCGTGATGTAGTGTTTATCTGAGTTATTGAGGAGACATACGCCCTCGTATGTCCACTTGTCTGCTTTTGTCATGAACAGGCGAGGGCGTTCATTCCTTCGGATAAATACTTATTGTGAATTTATCAGTTCTTGCCTTAGTTAAAGAGGACGCTTGAGAGCGACTGCAAGGCACGCTTCTTATCCTCTTCACGGATAAGGAAAGAGATGTTGTAGTTGCTGCCACCGTAGCTAATCATGCGTACAGGTATGTCCTTCATTGCGTCAGTTGCCAATGTCTCAAAGCCTACATTGCTCCAGTCGAGGTCGCCCACCACGCATACAATACACATATCTGTATCGACGGTTACAGTGCCATACTTCTTCAATTCATCTACTATCTCAGACAGGTGACTATCGTTCTCAATGGTCATAGACACGCCCACCTCACTGGTAGTAATCATGTCGATAGACGTCTGATAGCTCTCGAAGATTTCAAACACCTTACGTAGGAAGCCCGAAGCACCAAGCATTCTGCTTGACTTAATCTTAATGGCTGTGATATTATCTTTGGCTGCCACGGCTTTAATCTTCCTCCTTACCAATGTGTTATTGATGATAGTTCCCTCCGCATCAGGGTCCATTGTGTTCTTTAAACGAACTGGGATACCCGCATACTTAGCAGGTTGAACACAGGTAGGGTGTAGAATCTTCGCACCGAAATAAGCCAACTCTGATGCTTCCTCAAAGTTCAGTTGGCGCACAGCCTCGGTCTTCTCCACCACACGTGGGTCGTTGTTGTGCATACCATCGATGTCTGTCCATATCTGAATCTCCTCAGCGTTGACAGCAGCACCTACGAGTGAAGCTGTGTAATCAGAGCCACCACGCTGCAAGTTGTCCACCTCTCCGTAGGCATTACGGCAGATGAAGCCTTGTGTGATATATATCTGATAACCCTTGTTCTCGTCCATGATGGCTGTCAGATGCTCTTTGATATACTGTGCGTCAGGCTCCGCATTCTTATCAGTGCGCATGAAATCGAGTGCAGAAAGTAATGTTGCTTTAACGCCTTGTTCCTTTAGATAGTTCACAACCATATTGGTTGAGAGTATCTCACCTTGTGCTACAATGCTTTTCTCTTCGAACGAAGTGAACAGATCCTTGGTGAATGTGCGTAGGTAGTTGAACTCTTCATTAAGGAACTGGCGTGTCTTCTGTTTGTATTCCTCAGTCGAATACAGCTCTTCAACATGTCCGAGATATTTCTGTTCGAGGCTGTTGATAAGTTCGTTAGCACCCTCTGGGTTCTTGCGATAGAGGTAGTCAGATATTTCTATCAGTGTGTTTGTCGTTCCACTCATTGCTGAGAGCACGATGAATGTTGGCTCTCCTGACTTTGTTATCAAGGCGGCTACGCTCTTCATTCGTTCTGGTGAACCAACAGAGGTACCTCCAAATTTCATTACTTTCATCATCTTCAATCTTTCTATATGTGGATTTTTGCTGAGCTCTACGGGCTTAATCGTTTGGCTCTTGTTCGTCAATAGTCTCTACAGGGGCCGTCTCTTCGGCTAATTCGCACACCTGCTTCTTGTCGGTAAGGAGGGTAAGCTGGCCCTCATGACAGCGATAGACCTTACCAGGGAATTGGTCGAGGAGGTTGATGTTATGGGTTGACATGATAACTGTCGTCCCTGCCTTACAAGTGTCTTTGAGGATACTAACGATGTTGGCAGCCGTCTCTGGGTCGAGATTACCCGTCGGTTCATCGGCAATGATAATCTTTGGAATATTCAACAAGGCACGTGCTATGGCAATACGCTGCTGTTCTCCACCAGAGAGTTCACTTGGCATTTTGGTTCGCTTGTCGGTCATGCCCACCTGTGCTAACACCTCATCAATACGGCGGTCAATCTTTTGACTGTCGTTCCAGCCCGTTGCCTGCAAGACAAACTTGAGGTTCTTTGCTACAGAACGGTCATGTAAGAGTTGGAAATCTTGGAAGAT
The DNA here is from genome assembly GCF_000224595.1 of Prevotella sp. C561. Taxonomy (NCBI): domain Bacteria; kingdom Pseudomonadati; phylum Bacteroidota; class Bacteroidia; order Bacteroidales; family Prevotellaceae; genus Prevotella; species Prevotella sp. C561. Next base: position 395,892 of record NZ_JH114139.1, read on the forward strand.
AATACCCATTTGCTTACGTAGGGAAGGGATGCGACTACGCTTGATATTGGGCATACTCTCCTCAAGTACGACTGCCTTCTCTGCGTCTTCACTGTCAATGTCCAGCTCGCCATAGATAGTTTTCAACAGCGAACTCTTACCCGAACCAACCCGGCCAATGAGATAGATAAACTCTCCTGTTTCTGCTTGAAAGTCAACGTCTTTCAGAATTAAGCGTTCATCTTGATATATGTTTACCTTCTTGTAGTCTATTAACATGATTATCTCTGTATGATTTATTATTGTCGATTGATACTTTCGTCCGTTGTCTCTTGACAAGGATTTATTCTGCAAAGGTAGTAAAAAACACTGTAATAGCTGCAGGAAATAAGAGGTTTAACGCATTTACACTTTATTATGAATAAGCAAGAACAGCTTTCACAAACCATCACGGCTGTGAAAGCTGATAGAACCCCTACTGTTAGAGGCTCTTAATCGCTGAATACTTGTCTTTAGATGAGTTTAAGACGTAGTCTTATTTGTGTTTGGTTTGTTGGCGAAAAGCTGCTTTCAGCTTATTAGAGAAGTCTACTGACTGTGCCGAATCATTGAAGTTAATGTAGATATCTTCGTTGTTCTTAGTCGTGATATGTGTCACATTCGTATCATCTGAATGTAAGTATAATAGCACATCCTGCCCTTCTTCGGTCTTGAAATGACCCACATTAATTTCGCCAAGTGACATTCCGTTTGTTCTTACCCCAATGGGTGGCACGGTAGCGTTGCCGTCTACTTGCGTAATACTTGCTATCGGTATTTCCTTAGCATACGACCCTTCAATAAACAGCGTGTCATTTCTAATCATCGTGTTGTTGTCGTTCCCAGTGATTGGGAGGGCTGCAATGAGAGGGATCATACCTAATATCACAATGATCGAAAGCATGAGCACGAGCAAGCCTTTCCCTTTCTTCTCTATCATGTACAGCTGTAACAGCATGTAAACGATAGCTACTATCTCAGGGACGAGTATGACGACAAGTTGATAAGTTTCCCAATGAAAGACAAAACAGGTGAAGCCACCGACGAGGATGATGCTACCAGCTAATATTAGTGCTATCTTTATCCTCCTCAGCCGTTTAAGTCCTTCCTCACTTTTAAGTTTCGCTTTCGGTATTCTTGACCCAAAATTGATAGAAGAATCAGGTCCGATAGTGCTGCCGATAACGATTAGTGGTAAGCTCATCAGTAATATTACAATGATGTCCATCATATCTTTTCTTGGTTTAAAGTTATTCTTCTACGATGTTCTGTGCTCCTAACTGCATCCTATCTGACGGTATTATCTAATCTATTGCAAATATATAATAATATTCAATACGGCGCAACTATTTAGAAGAATAAATCTTTCTATATTGATGAAGATTGATGTTCTCTTACAAAGAATAGTGATGACAGCACATAACATCATCACCTAACACCCAACATCCAACACCCTTCTGGCCCCAGCTGGCCCCTCCCCCTTCCCCTCCCCCGAAGGGAAGGGGAGTGATCACCGAGATACCCCTATAGAGTGGATATAGGCTTCGCATTGTCCTTTATTAGAAGTCTTGTATGAGTGTCTTGGTGTGTTTTTTCTCACAGATTTACACAGAATAACAGAACACACAGGGGTCAGAAAAATAGCGGCCCCTCCCCGGCCCCTCCCCGAAGGGAAGGGGAGTAA
>NZ_JH114139.1:398149-423073 GCF_000224595.1 Prevotella sp. C561
GAACTCTGTGTGCTCTGTGAGAGAAAAAACTCCCCAGCGAGTTGTTTGTGTGTTATCTCATACGAGTGGGTGCGTTCTATTTCTCACAGAGAACACAGAAGAACAGAACACACAGCATTCCACAGAGACATTAAGTCAACCGATTTCACAGAGCGTTACAGCTAATGTTAGTTGAAAGGCCTCTGTGCCCTCTGTATGCCGAAGGCGTTCTGTGGGCTCGAAATGTGCGCCAAAAGGCTCAGTGAACTCCGTGCGCTCTGTGAGAGATAAAACTCCCCAGCGTTTTACCTGTGGGTTGTCTTATTGAGAGGAAGGCTACATGCAACCGCATGTGCCCTATCTGTAATGTAAAGAAAATTCACTCCTCGGTTTGAGAATACGCCCCTCTCCCTTGTAGAAGACGCCTGTTTAGCACGCAGAACACGCCTTTCTTGCATGTAGAACACGCCCTTCTTGAACTTAGAAAAGCGTCTTCTTCTTTCGTGTTTGGCAAGTACTTGATACGATGAGAGTTACGGTAACGATGGAGAGAAGTAACTTAGGCGGTTTTAGTGGAACTTATCATGTTGTTATGTAAATATATTTCGTAGTCGCTGAGATGCTTTTTTTAGGAAAAGAAACAAACGAAAAAGCGGTATAAGGACGCCGAGAATGTACGTCTTATACCGCTTTGTAAGATGAGGCTATACCCACGTTTCGTTAGGAGAGGGGATGTCCTCTCCTACGAATTACGATTACAACCATCGTTGGTAGAGCTATGATATGTATGTGAAGGATTACTTCTCGCAGCTGCAGCCCGTCCAAGGCTTTAGCTCTTTGAAGAAGTCATGACCCTTATCGTCAACGAGGATGAAGGCAGGGAAGTCCTCAACGGTAATCTTCCAAACAGCTTCCATACCCAACTCTGGATACTCTACGCACTCAATACTCTTGATGCTGCTCTGTGAAAGGACAGCGGCTACACCGCCGATAGTACCGAGGTAGAAGCCACCATGCTTCTGGCAGGCATCTGTCACAGCCTGTGTACGGTTACCCTTAGCAATCATCACGAGCGAACCACCATGCTCCTGGAACTCGTCAACGTATGGGTCCATACGGTTGGCAGTGGTTGGGCCCATTGAACCACATGGGTAGCCCTGTGGAGTCTTGGCTGGTCCTGCATAGAGGACAGGGTAATTCTTGATGTAATCAGGCAGATCCTCGCCAGCGTCTAAGCGTGCTTTGAGCTTAGCATGAGCAATGTCACGAGCCACGATGATGGTACCCTTGAGGTTAACACGAGTTGAGACAGGATACTTAGTCAGCTCAGCACGAACAGCATCCATACCCTTGTCGAGGTCGATCTCTACGCCCTTCGCTCCTTCTCCTGGCTTGCGATACTCTTCAGGGATTAGTTCACCAGGGTTGGTGTCCATCTTCTCCAACCAAATACCGTCCTTATTAATCTTTGCTTTGATGTTACGATCGGCAGAACAGCTAACACCCATACCGATAGGGCAGCTTGCACCGTGACGTGGCAGACGGATGATACGGATGTCGTGAGCCAAGTACTTACCACCAAACTGTGCTCCAAGACCAATCTTATGAGCCTCTTTGAGGAGCTTCTCCTCGAGGTCGAGGTCGCGGAAAGCACGTCCTGTCTCGTCGCCAGTAGTAGGGAGATTGTCGTAATATTTGATACTTCCGAGTTTAACAGTGAGGAGGTTCTTCTCTGCAGAAGTGCCACCAATCACGAAGCAGATGTGGTATGGAGGGCAAGCAGCCGTTCCAAGGCTCTTCATCTTCTCAACGAGGAAAGGAATAAGAGTACCCTCATTCTGAATAGTAGCCTTGGTCATTGGGTAGAAATAGGTCTTGTTGGCAGAGCCACCACCCTTAGCTACCATGATGAAACGGTATTCAGCACCCTCAACAGCCTCGATGTCGATCTGTGCGGGGAGGTTACACTTCGTGTTAACCTCGTCATACATATTCAGAGGAGCGTTCTGTGAGTAACGCAGGTTCTCCTCAGTAAAGGTGTTGAAAACGCCACGAGAGAGTGCTTCCTCGTCCTCGAAGCCTGTCCAAACCTGCTGACCTTTCTCGCCATGGATGATAGCCGTACCCGTATCTTGGCAGAAAGGCAACACGCCCTTCACGGCCGTCTCTGCATTACGAAGGAACTGAAGCGCAACATACTTATCGTTCTCAGAAGCCTCTGGGTCGGTCAGTATCTTCGCAACTTGCTCATTGTGTGCACGACGAAGCATGAACTCACAATCGTGAAAAGCCTCCTGTGCCAACAAGGTAAGTGCTTCCTTGCTTACCTTCAAAATCTCTTTACCTTCAAACTCGCCAACGCTGATACCCTCTTTAGATACGAGGCGGTATTCAGTGTCATCTTTGCCCAATTGGAACATTGGTGCATACTTGAACTCTGCCATAATGTTTTGTTTAGCTGTCTGCCCTTTGTTGTTAGGGCAGACAGGTTTTGTTCTATTTGTTTATAATATGTTTTTGTATTCTGTTCTTACTGTTTATTAATAGCCGAAAATCTCTTCTGTCGTTACTCTCTTGATAGGTGCAATCTTCTCCAAGGCTTTCATGTCAAGTTCTTTCTCGTTGCCAAGGATGATATACTTGAAAGTCTTGTTAGCAATATACTCCTTCTCGAAATTGATAACATCCTGCAGTTGCAGACTTGGAAGGGCCTTGTAAATCTTTTCACTCAATGAGCAATCGAGGCCTAAACGCTGTAGAGCAAGATAAGAGGTCAGTACAGAGTACTTTGTTGTACGCTGTGAAGCAAGGTTCTTCATCAAGCTCTGCTTTGCAAGGTCGAAACCACTCTGGCGTACAGGGACGTTATTGAGGAGCTTATTGAACTCGCCTACGCAGTCCATCATCTTATCGTTCTGTGTGATGATATAGGTGTAGAAGCTCTCACTATCGCCCAAACGGGTTGGCGAATCATACTGTGCATAAGCAGAATAAGCCAATCCGCGTGCCTCACGTAACTCTTGGAAGACGATGGCATTCATACCTCCTCCGAAGTACTCATTGAAGAGTGCAATGATAGGAGCACGGTCGGCAGACCACTGCTGGTTCTGGTTATGGAGTTGAACCATGTATATGTTCTTCGCATCGTAAGGTGCAATGATGACCTCGTTCTTAGGAGTTGTCTGCTCTGTATAGCGTTTTGCAGCAGGCACCTCAGCAAATTTCTTAGGCGACTGGATAGTCTTGCTGACAAGAAGGTCGACCTCTTTCAGACTTGAAGGACCATAGTAGAGTACGGTCTGCTTGTAGTTCTTTAAGCTCTTCAAGACATTAAGGAACTCTTGTGGGTTCATTGCTTTCAGCTTCTGTTCGCTGATGATGTTACGTGTTGGGTTATACTCACCGAAAGAAGCATAGTTTCTTAGTGCAGAGAAGTTAGCCTTCTGGTTTGCTTTATTGTCTTTGCGTGCCTTGACAACTTGGTCAACATAAAGCTCGTAAGCCTCTTTGTCGACCTTAGCATTGTTGAGTAAGTTGTTCAACAGAGCAAGTGCTTGTGGCAAGTTAGCGTTCAATCCGCTCAGTGTGATGTATGAACGGTCATAGCTCTCACTGATGCTATAATCGCAAGCAAGCTTATAGAACTGCTGTCTTACTTGCTCGTTATTGAGCTTGTTAGTACCTAAGTAATCGAGATAACCACCTGCATAGCTGAGCATTGGAGAGTGCTCAGAACCGAAAGGAAGTACGAAGCACATTGTAAAGAGGTCGTTGCTTGTGTTCTGCTTATAGAGAACAGGCAAGCCTTTCTTGGTTGTTGCCTTCGTAAGGTCACGCTTGAAGTCAACAAACTGTGGCTGAATAGGCGTTGTCTTGGTGTTTACAATCTCCTTAAGGAAATCGCTCTGCTTGTCGTTATTGGTAGGGATAGGTGTGATAGTAGGCTTCTCAACCTTCTTGATAGTGGTGTCGTTGCCCTGTTCCTTGTAGACACAAGCGAAGTCGTTACGGAAGAATTGATTAGCAAACTTTACTATCTCGGCCTTTGTCAACTTTGAGATGCGATTGAGCTTATCGACCTCCTTCTTCCAGTCTTTGTGGTTGATGAAAGCATCCACATACTGTTTCGCACGGAACTGATTGTTATCTAACTGCTTATAGTAGTAGCGCTTGTAGTTGTTAACGATAGATGGCAACAGATCATCAGAGAAGTTTCCCTTCTTAAGTTTCTCTATTTCATCCAAGGCAAGGCTACGTACCTCCTGTAAAGTCTGTCCGCTCTTAGACTGTCCATAGACATAAAAGACGGAGTAGTCGTTCATATCGGTCACTCCAGCCTCTATCTCTTGTACTTTCATCTTCTGACTGAGGTCGAGATCGAAGAGTCCTGCTTGTCCGTTAGACAAGAGTTGGGCCACAATCTCTAATGTATCGATCTGTTGAGAATTGCTTGGTTCAGCGCGCCAACCCATGAAGAGCATAGGAGCTTCCTTACCAACAACAGTCGTGTCGACGGGTGCTGTGAGTACAGGCTGGGCTGGGAACTGTGGTACGTCGATGTGGGCACTTGGCTGCCAGCTGCTAAAGTACTTGTCAATCGCTGCTACTGTCTTGTCTGGGTCGAGGTCGCCTGAAAGACAGATGGCGATGTTGTTAGGTACATAATACTTCTTGAAATAGTTCTTGATATTGGTGATTGAAGGATTCTTCAGGTGCTCACCGAGTCCGATAGTTGTCTGTGTACCGTATGGATGGGTAGGGAAGAGCTTTGCGAAGAGGGCTGCATAGACCTTACGCCAGTCGCTTGAAAGACCGATGTTATACTCCTCATACACCGCCTCCAACTCTGTGTGGAATCCACGGATAACCATGTTCTGGAAGCGATCGGCCTGAACTCTTGCCCAAGTGTCTATCTCGTTGGATGGAATATTCTCTACATAACACGTTACATCATTTGATGTATAAGCGTTAGTACCCTCACTACCGATGGCGGTCATCATCTTGTCGTACTCATTCGGGATATTATAACGGGCTGCAAGTTGTGAGATAGAGTCAATCTGGTGGTACCACAGCTTGCGAGCAGCAGGGTCTGTGATACGGCGATATTGCTCGAAACGAGCCTCGATAGAGTCGAGGTAAGGGCGTTCTGCCTCTACATTAGATGAGCCAAAGTGGGTAGTACCCTTAAACATCAGGTGCTCTAAGTAGTGTGCAAGGCCTGTTGTCTCCTTTGGATCATTGCGAGAACCAGTGCGCACAGCGATGTATGTCTGTACACGAGGCTTCTCTTTGTTGACGGAAAGGTAGATTTTTAGACCGTTCTTCAGCGTGTAGATACGTGTCTGCATCGGGTCGTTTGGTACGCTCTCATAGTTGTAATGCTGCGCATAGACCGTCACTGATGCAAATAGGAACATTAGTCCTAAGCTTAGTCCCTTGATAAAGGAACTGTTGAGGGAATGTTTTTTCATACAATCAGTATTTGTTTGTTATTATAATAAGGTAGTGAATGTAATGCTAATCCTCAAAGTCAACCTCATGGTCGAGGCTGTGGACGAATGATTCAAAGACCTCTCTGTCCACATCACCCATCTCATATTCCTTCTCGGCATCCTTCTTTATCTCTGCTATCCATGCTCGGCGAGCTTCGATATAGTCTTGTTTGATACGTGCATCGTACTCTGGAGTGATCTCGTTGATGCCATAGTATTCAAGTATCATGCGATAGGTCCATGCCCATTGATAGATGCGATAGTTCTCGTTAATCTCTTCGAAGCGGTTAACCACTTCTTCTATCGTTTCAAGACAGCCGTTCTTTACATCCTCGATGAGGCGCCGCTCCTCTGAAACAGGGAGTAGAAGGCCAGAGAGATCATCCCATCGTCCGAGTCCGACCTCGGTCTGTGGCTTACCAAAGAAGCCCCATTTATGTGCACGTTTCAGTACGGCTCCCATGTAGATACGCAGTGCGATGTCATAGTATTTGATACCTTTTCGCAGACTGGAAGCATTGATGACGTATTCATGATAGTTATAGGATGAAACATTGTCACCGCTTGCCTGACGCAGATTCTCAAGTATCTTCTTACCTTGTAAAATCTCTCCAACAGAGTAAGGGGATAGCCAGTCGAAGTTAACAATGCTCTTTTGTGTCTGCTGTGGACGCATGTCACGCTTCGGCCACTTGCGTATGTCACGATAAAGACCAACTGTTGTAATGTTGCGACCAGGCACGAGATACATCTTGTCGGCCTCTGCAATGAGGTAAGAGAAGGGTAGGGCCGTTGTGTTAGGGTGGTGCATGAGCTTACCGAAGCATACGGAGAACGTACCGATAGTTGCTGGCATAAGCAGATAACTACCACTGGCTGTCTTCGTGCCACGCTCTAAGATACCCCAATGCATTGGTCCCATCTTATACGCATGATTAGAGAAGTTGGTGCCAGAACCAGCGTTATAGAAAGAGAACATACCACCGATAAGCAGTGAACTCTTATGATGTGAGGCACAGAACGGGCCACAGAAGGCAGCGCAGGCCTCACCGTTTGACATAAAGGAATTGGCGAAGAAGACGCTCTGTGAGGCTGTGAAGCCATTGCTTATCTGGCAGGCTTCACCCACGAAGCAGTCTTGCATCTTCACACTATTTACTATACTCGACCCATCAGAGATGATAGAGTTCTCGCAGATGACGCCCGTTCCGATGTAGACGCTGGCATACTCGGAGCTGAGGATGGTGCAATCGCTCAGACGACTGGCCCCTGATATCTCGCAATCGGTCTGAATAACAGTGTTGGTAATCTCCTTTGTGTTGACAATCTTTACGTTGTTACCTATCGTACCACGCTCAGGATTGGTGCGGGCTATCTCCTCCTTGACCAGTCTACGTATGGCATTCTTAAGGTCTTTGTCGTTGAAGTGCTTCACCATAAAGGCTGCGAACTGGCTATTAAGGTCATGGAAGAAGATGACATTACCGTCTCCTACCTCGTTCAACACCGATATAAGGTTACCTTCACCGTATGTTGCTCCCTCCGTAGTCTCCATGACAGAGATATTAGAGATGAGACAATCATCCCCAATAGTATAGTTATTAATATAGTTGCCGACCTTCTCTATCAGGCAGTTATTACCAACGGTTACATTACGTAGGGTCGCATCGTTGATACCAGAATGCTTGACAAAGCCTTTTGTTATCTCAACTTCTTTCTGCACACAACCCAACTGTATGTCTCCATAGAACATTACTCTATGGAAGAACTTGGCTTGAAATCCATCCTCAGCAACCTTTACTTGGTTCCAATCTTCCGCCCAACAGCTATTGCTCTCGAGGGTTTCAATCTCTTCAAAGGTAAGGGAACGATATTGCATAAACTATCTCTTTTGGTTGTTTTTATTAGGCTTATTGGGCTTATTAGGCTTATTAGCCTTATTAGGCAATTAGCCTTATTGGACTTATTAGGCTTATTAGCCTTATTTGGCAATTAGCCTTATTGGGCTTATTAGGCTTATTAGCCTTATTAGGGAATTGGCCTTATAGGCCTTATAGGGCCTATTGGGCAAATAAGGCCAATAAGGCCCTATCGAGCAATTAGGCCTATTGCCTACCCTCATTATTCCTCTTCAATATTGTAGAGGAAGTCATTATAAGGATATTTCTGTACGTGTAACTCACGCACCTTCTTATAGAGAACCTCCTTGAACTCGTCGATGTTCTCCTTATTCTTAGCCGAAATGAATAGACAATTGTCGTGTTCTTTGGCCATCCAAGTCCTCTTCAGTTCGTCCAAGGTCATATTCTCCTTCGTAGCAGGGGTGAGGTCGTCTTCCTCTTTCTCTATCCAATGATAATTGTCAATCTTGTTGAAGATAAGCATAGACGGTTTGTCAGCACAGCCCAGTTCGCTGAGTGTCTGGTTGACGACCTGTATCTGCTCTTCAAAGTCAGGATGTGAGATATCCACAACATGCAAGAGTAGGTCGGCTTCCCCCACCTCATCGAGTGTAGACTTGAATGAATCGACCAAGTCAGTAGGCAACTTACGGATAAAGCCTACGGTGTCAGCCAATAGGAAAGGTAGGTTATCCACAACTACCTTACGCACAGTAGTGTCGAGCGTAGCAAAGAGCTTATTCTCTGCAAACACCTCACTCTTAGCCAGAAGGTTCATAGTAGTAGACTTACCCACGTTCGTATAGCCCACTAAAGCGACTCGAATCATACGACCACGGTTCTTTCTCTGTGTCACCTTCTGCTTGTCTATCTCTGCAAGACGTTGCTTTAGAAGGGTCATACGTTGCAAGATAATGCGTCGGTCCATCTCTAACTGCGTCTCACCAGGACCACGTAGACCTACCGAGCCTTTACCGCCTCCAGAGCCAGAACCACCTCCTTGTCGTTCGAGGTGAGTCCACAGACGTTGCAAGCGAGGCAGCATGTAACGATACTGCGCCAGCTCCACCTGCGTCTTGGCATTGGCTGTCTGTGCGCGCATAGCAAATATATCGAGGATGAGCGAGGTACGGTCTAATATCTTGACACCGAGCTCCTTTTCGATATTACGTATCTGTTTTGCCGACAGTTCATCGTCGAAGATAACCATACCGATAGGTTCCTCCTCCTCGTCCTTTAGTTTTATATAGTCTCTAATCTCCTCCAGTTTACCCTTGCCGACGTAGGTGACAACACTTGGACCCGTCACTCTCTGCGTGAACCGCTTCACAGTAACCGCCCCAGCAGTATCAGCGAGGAACTCTAACTCATCAAGATATTCCTTCGTTTTATCCTCGTTTTGCTCCTTGGTGATGAGACCTACGAGTACTGCTGTTTCTGTTTTTACATCAGATATGATAAATTCTTTCATTCAATAATCCGTTTATAACTTGTTTGTGTGTTGTGAAGTGTAATTCTCTACGGCTTAGGTAAGTGCACACTGCCACATGGCAAAGTTACTCATAAATTCTGAAAAATGCCAATGATAAGCCCCTTTTTATGCACTTAAAGCGAAAGTGTCCGATTGTTTTCACAAACCTGTCGTATCCGAGTAGTATTCTTCTCTTCTTTCTTCAACCGTTTTCTTCTATTTTACCTACGCTCTATCACCCAAAATGAAAGTAACACTTTGAAGATTGTAAGACCAATATATATTTGTAAACATTAGTCAATCAGCGACTTATCAATGACCTTGTAAAAACCGCTAAAGCTCTATCTCTATCAAGCCAACTACTTGTCAACCCATCCACTCGTCAACTTGTAAACTCGTCAACATGTCCACCCCCTTGTGAGCCATCAGTCTTTAAAATAGAAAAGTGGAATGAACACCGATGGTTAACGGCATTCATTCCACTTAATAAGACGTGTTAAGCGATAGCTTATTTATCTTGTTTATACTGGCTTTCCCAGTTAGCTTCCTCTGGTTCCTCGCCCTTTCGGCCCTCTAACTGTATCACAAAGCTCTTTGCAGGGAAGTAAGGAGTGATGTGGATGTCCAGTAAGACACGGTCCTTCTGATTAGGGTCTTGCTCAATTCTGATAACCCTAAACTTCTCAATCAGACGTGTAGGACCTTGGATACTATCAAGGAATTTAACAATCTGGCTCCTTAAGTCGGCCTCAGTACGGGTGGTCCAGTTCTCGAAGGCACGGCGGTTTAGGAAATCGAAGAGCACCTTAGAGATGTAATCGAACACTCGAACGACTGAGTAAGTCTGCAATCCAAGGTTGTCACCATTGAAGAGTGTCTTAGCAGAGAAGGCCATCACCTTGCTATACTCATTGACCATCGGTACAAGACCCATGCGTTCAATCTCCGAAATCTCACTCTTCTTCAAGTCGAAATGGACGCTCTCAACATCGTTCAGACCGCCGAACTTCTTACCAGCAACGACCTGTGACATCAGTGTACTGTATATCTTTCCAGCAAGAGCAGACGAACCCGGAACATAGAGGTTGTCCTCTTCTCCTACCTGAACAACCTTCTGTCTACCTAAGAGCCAGTTACAAGTCATGATGATATTCGACTTATAGATGTCGCCACCAGAGTGGTCGGCATTAAAGAAGATGTCGACTACATCATCCGGAGTCTCCAAGTCTTGGAAGTCAGTAAGGAGCATTACCTTATTGCTATGGGCAATCTTTCCCCATTTGTCAAGCACTGCGTTTGAGCCTAAGTAGCCTGGGATGACAAGCAGAGAATAGTTACGACGCAGGTCTAAGCGGTCGAAATTCTGTTTAAGTTCATTACTGATATAGTCGATGAAGAGCGGGTTGTCCAAGTCTGTCAACTGGTCCATCTCGGCATTGACAATCGTGATGTTCTTCACCTTCTGGCTCTCCGTGTTACGATAGAAGAGGGCCACTGAGCGATAAGCCGTCTCTAACTCACGTGTACGAGCAAGAACTTTATTAAGGTTCTTATTCAGTAAGTCCTCAACATGAAGGGCTCTTTCTTTCGCCTTATCTCTCATCTGTTCAGCTGATTGACCAGACTTTAAGAGGTCGATCCAGACCTCCAAACGATTGGCCAGAACCTTACGTTCGTTCTCCCACTGCGCATCAGAGAGGAAGATGTTACGGCGTGCTTTGCGTGAAGGGTTGAGATTAGAGAATCCGTCAATGATATTTTCTAAGAAGGTAAAACCACCGTATTCCTTCAGTTTATCAAGTGCGGCAGCAGCAGACGAGGTACTTTGTTGTGCAACGGTCGACTTATTTACCACAGGAGCCTGCTGTTCCTTCGCTTTTATTTTATTATTATCCATTTCCTAATTCATTAAGATGATTATTTAGCATCAGCGTTATTAACCTCGTCAAGTGAGCTCTGTAACAAGTCTAAGATGGCTTGTCGTGTCTCTGGGTTAGCCAAGGCTTTCAGCAAAGCTTTGTTTGATGACAGCTGACGAGCTATCTTTATATTCTGTTCCTTTTCAACATCAAGCTTACTAAGGAAGTCACTGTTCTCCTTTAACTTATCTGCATTGAAGTCGCCTAAGTTCTTGAATCGCATCGTCTCAAGTACGTCCTCGCCGTTGTCGTCCTGCATTTCGACATTAACAGAAGGTGAGAAGTGCTCGAAAACATCCTCTACAGTCTGCAAGCCGTACACTGTTTCAGGACTTACAGGAGCCTCGTCGGTTAATTTCTGTACTAATAATGTTCTGTTGGAAGGGATGTCGGCAATTGACTCATTAGCGTCAACGTTTACCTCATTTCCACCAATTCCATAATCATAAATGGCCATGTTTATTATGTTTAAGTTTTATATTAATCCTTTACAAGAATGTTTATTATCAGGCACAAAACTATAAAATTTACATGAAAATATCGTAAATTAAATGTGAAAAGACTTTTATAAGCGTTTTTTTATTATATTTTATTGATTGTTTTTATTTTGAACATGTATTGAGCTATTGCTCCCCATGGGGTTTAGAGTTTTTTAACTATGAGCGTCAGGTGGCGGGTCATGGGTGTTGGGTGTTAAGTGTTAGGTGTTGATGAAGTGCTTTGTTGGGTGTTGGGTGCTGATAGTTGGGGTGTTGGGTGATGAGTGTTAGGTGTTGATGGTGTGCTTTGTTGGGTGTTAGATGTTTACTATTGAGAATTAAAGTCGACTTGTTAGTATATCAAAGAAGCACCCACAATTACAAATATCATTGGTTTTCTCTTAGCAGCTTGGGGCTCCCCTCCTTCGGAGGGGCTGGGGGAGGTCCCCTCTATCCCCCTTTCCCCTTGTCAACATTTTTCGTCTCTCATGTTCTTAGTATATACTCTTTAACGTAGCAGAACATGCCCTTCTCCGTTCGAGAACACGCCCTTCTTGGGGCAAGAGGAGGCCCTTCTTGGGGCAAGAAGGGCATGTTCTCGGACGCTGTCTGTAATGTGTTGATTTCTTGGAGGTTATAAGCTTGATGAATGGGGACGATATACTGCTGTTTTGATGGTGATTTCGTTGATGGTTTGTAATGATATTTTATTTCTTATTTAATCCTTGGAAGAAGGGAGGAATGACTACTGAGATGGACGAGGGAAGATGTAGATAGTGGGCGACGGGAGGTGTGACGAGTCGTTAGCAGAGAACGATGTTCAGTGTAGGATAGAGCAACGTCCTATATATAATAAGGTGTACAGAGATGATAAATAATGATAACACGAGCGACAGTTGTACTCTCCTTGCAGAAAGGTAGTAAGTATTCAAAGTATTGAGAGATAAAGTTTTATAACAAACGCAGCTATTCAGAAGGTCTAACAGGATTAGTAATCAAATACTTATAAATCATTAAAATCCTAAAAAAACACCTATATCTATTAAAAATAATATATATTTGCACAACAATTAAAAGCGTAGAATGAACTATCTAAAACTGCCGCTGGATTTGTCAGGGGCCTTAAATGGTCAGATTCAACGATGTTCTTATGAGGAATCAATAGCACAACATCTGATGATGTTGGTTGTTTCCCGGTGTGGTGAAGTAGAGGGAAGGGAAGATTACGGATCGGTTATTTGGGACTTAGAATTTAATCAAGTCTTAAAGAACGAGGATTGGGAAGAAAAGGTCAGACAGTCACTTGAAGCCACCATAACTAAGTATGAGCCTCGTTTGAAGGATGTTGAAGTAAGAGTGGAACTAACTGAAGTAGAGGAAGACATACGTAGTAAGTTCCCTAACGCTCGTAAGCGTGTACGCTTATGGGTCAAGGGTCTTATCGTCAGAAACGACCAGCAGTTTAATTTCAGTACACATCTTTATATTAGTCCGATATCACAATAGGGCCGACTGACAGTGAAGAGGAAAAAAGACAATGGGACGTTTGATAGCCTTAAACGATATAATAGGCTCGAAACAGTATTCTTGTTGTATGCTGCATGCGGGTGGGACTGTTATAGGCAATACTGAAAAGGGCGCTTTCATGTCTTGTTGGGCAATCTTCTCCGATGCTTCATGGTGTTTTACTGATGAGGCCCCATGTAGTCAACCGATGGTGGACAAGGATAGACATCATTGTTCGTAAGATAATAGTAAAATGGTAGATAAAAGACAACAGATAATAAAGGATCGTCTAAGGATGTTCGCAATGGACTTGTGGAACATCACAGACTTAAGTCAGATAGACCCTGTTATTGATCTCATACTTGACGTAATAGCTTATAACAGTAGCCGTCTCCATCAGAGTATAGTAGACTCTGATGCCGACATCCTAAGCCGTTTGGCTCGTTTGATGGTACCTTTGAAATGGTCGCTCCCTTCTCCTTCTCATGCCTTGATGAGTGTTGACCCTAAGTTTGATGAGGTGAGACAGCTGACGACCAACGACAGTTTTTACGCAAGGAAGATGATGTTTGAGAAGGGATGGCTCGAACTTTACTTCTCTCCTCTAAGCAATTATCCATTGGTGAACGCCAAGATCAGAGCGATAGCCTTCGACCAACAGGTCAACTATTACACTGGCAGAAGCGTGGACAGGTCGGCCACTCCTTATATAGAGATACCTTCAGAAGAGGGGACAGTATGGATAGGACTGAACATGGCACAAAGCGTGTTGCGCTCAACGAAGCGTCTTGTCTTGTGCATCCTACCCGAAGATGGCAGTCTCTCACCGTTCTTGCGCGACATAGAAGTCTATGACGGGCAGGGCGAACAACTAAGTGTATCGGTGCCAGAGTTCCCCCTCGAGCAGTGCGAACGCTATCATTACTTTGATGAGATAAGCAGTTATTATGCCGACAACTTCATCCAGATAGACCTTAACTCTCATTTCCTATCGACAAACCCCTTCTCTACTTACCCCTCATCGTGGGAGACGAGTGAAGGAGAAGAGAAAGAAGAGTTAGTATGGTTACAGTTGAAATTCCCAGTGGTGTTCAATCGTGTAGACTTTGCGAAGGTAAGATTTCTACTTAACACATACCCCGTAGTCAACCGCAAACTCGTCACGATGCAACATGACTACACTCGAAGAGGAAACATCGTAGCCCTCCCTTGTGAGGACAACCGCTTCTTGCTCAACATAGAATCCTTCCAAGACGATGGCAATCATCAGTATATAGACGTGGGACAGTGCTATGACGAGCACCCTGTTGGGACTTATAGCCTATACTTTGGAAACTTAGAGAGATTTGACTCAGACAATGCGCGCACATTAATTCATAAGCTTATTCAACTCATACATGAGGACGGTAGTGCTTTTGGAAGTCTACAGATAGACACGCTCACAGACCAGTTGAATAATCTCTACAATAATATTGAGAACATAGAAAAGGGTGTCTTCGACTTTGTTCAGGACAAGAGTATTCCCCGTTCGTTCCTCTTTACGCAGCCTTACAAGCGTACGGCAGAAGCCGAGGTACGCTATTGGATAACCGATGCCGACCTGGCTAACGGTTTAGACAGTCGAACGTCAGTGTATCAAGCAGAGAACGAACGCTTCCTATCAGAGAGCCTTTCTTTCCAGACAACAACCAAGTGTGGTAATGCACACGACACCGAACGTGAGATTGTCAATCGTCTGCGTTATGGCTTACTAACGAAGGATAGGATCGTAACACGTGAAGATATAAAGAGCTTCGTATTATGTTGTTTGGGTCCACAAGCAAAGTCAGTCGATGTAAAAGACGGTATCGCTATCTCCAAAGACGTACGTCGTGGTATCATCAGGACGACAGAGATAAGAATAGCCCTCACTCGTTCAGGCAGAGAAGAGGGTATCGACTTACCGTCCATGACCTTGTTCTTAGAGCGAGAACTAACCAAACGCTCTGTAGATAAGACCCCTTATAAGATATATTTCGTATGAACACACAGAATTACAGCAACAGTCTTGTAGCCGCTATAAAGTTGGCTAAGGCCATGGCCCACCAAGATAAGCACCTCTCATTTGGTGTAGCTCATTTAGTCATAGCCATGTTGACCGAGCAAACAGGTCTGCGTGAGATACTCAACTCAATGCAGAAAGAGGTGGCGTATGTCAGCGATTGGTTTGAAACCTATCGTGAGATGTATGTCGGTGTGGAGCATGATGCAGGCGAGATAATCCCTGACCGTGAGGTGGAGACGGTTCTCGACGAGGCCGAACGGTCTAAGATAAAGCTCGGAACAGACTCGGTTGATGCCTTGTGTGTATTCGCTGCCGTCGTAAGAGACGGTGTTGTCTACTCTCATCAACAGATAGAATCGATCGGAGTGACCGAAGATGAGATAATGGAATACTTTGAGGCATCAACCTCACCACTATCGCCTGTCTCTGAGATGGATATGGGTAGTTCTATTCAATACGTGTCCGACCTCCGTCGAGCAGAGCTTCTTGAAGAGGGTAAGTTGATTATCGGGCGCAGTAAAGAGATACGTCTTATCTTGGAAACACTGGAGCGTTCGGAGCGACAGGGCATCCTCCTTGTTGGTGCGCCAGGTGTTGGAAAGACGGGAATCATAAAGGCTCTTGCCCATGAGATGGAGATCAATCAAGATGAAATAATCAATCAGACATCGTTAGTAGGCCTAAATACGTCGAAAGTACTTGCACAGTCGGGCAATGAGACGGAAGTAACGCAGAAGATGACAGGTGTGTTACAGAAGATGAACCAGGCAAAGAGCCGTGGAGTATTGGTCATTGACGACCTGCAGCTACTGCTTGAAAGTGGCAACCCCACAACGGCCACCTATATTCTCAATAATCTTGACGCACAGATATGTGACGGTTCTGTCACGCTGTTAATGGTGCTCTCGATGGATGCCTATCGTAAGCATGTAGAGAAACATTCCATCGCTAATAAGTTGAACATCATTAATGTAGAAGAACTTGAGCCTAACATCCTTCGCAGTGCATTGTTAAGACATAGGCCAACACTACAAGCCTTTTACAGTCTGGCTATGACGGAGGAATCGTTCATCAGTGCTTATAACCTTTCTAACAGATATTATAAGGAGAAGAGTCAACCGGCCTCAACATTAGACTTGATAGACAGTACGGCCGCTTCAGTGAGATTGAGCAACAAGAATGCGGTAGGTATTGTGGAGCAGCTTGTCGAACAGTATGAGAAATACAAGGCAATGCCAATAGACGAGGTGAGCGACTTCGACTTACATCTACTTTATTATACTATATTTAATAAGGTGAGTGTTGTCTTGACTTCAAAGGTTGAAGACAACTATATACTTACTGATGACGACTCGACAGAAGAGAAGCTCAATAAGCTTGGAAAGATACTTAACGAATTGACAGTGCTCTCAGAGAAAGGCATAGAGAAGGTTAGTTCGTTAGAGATAGAGTCGGTTGTAGCAGACGATACAGGCATTCCTATCGGTAAGATTCAGGCTCAAGAGAAGGATAGACTGTTAGGAATAGAGACCAAGCTACACGAAAGAGTCAAAGGACAAGATAAGGCTATTCGAACGCTGTCTGACGCTATCATTGAGTCACGAAGCGGACTGAGCGATCCGAAGAAACCTATTGGTTCGTTCTTCTTCCTTGGTCCTACGGGAACAGGTAAGACTGAGCTGACAAAGTCGTTGGCCGACCTTCTTTTCGATGACGATACGGCCATGATACGTTTCGATATGTCTGAGTTTAAGGAAGAACACTCTGCTGCTTTGCTCTATGGTGCTCCTCCGGGTTATGTAGGCTATGAAGAGGGTGGCTTACTGGTAACGAAGATACGCCAGAAACCCTACTCTGTTGTACTGTTCGACGAGATCGAGAAGGCACATAGTAGTGTTTATGATATCTTCCTACAGATTATGGACGAAGGAAAGGTGCATGATAAGCTCGGACGAGAAGGCGACTTCTCTAACGCAATCATCATCTTCACGTCGAATATTGGTAGTCAATGGATTGCAGAACAGATACAGAAAGGACACCAGCCAACGTCTAACGAATTGATAGAAGTGATGTCGAAGTACTTCCGACCAGAGTTCTTAGGTCGTCTGACGGAGGTTGTCCCCTTCTCACCTATTACCGAACAGGTTGCACAACAGATATTCCTTCTACAGTTCTCACGCCTACAGAAACAGCTGTTAGAGCAGAAGGAAATACAGTTAGACTTGGCCCCAGAGACCATTGCATACCTCACTTCAAAGGGCTTCTCACCACAGTATGGAGCGCGCCCTATCGCTGGTGTGGTAAGAACCTACCTAAAGAAGACTATCTCAAAGCTCATAGTATCAGAAGTGATCAAGCCCGGTGACCATATTATCGCAACTTATAAAGATGGCAATCTACAATGGAATCACGTATAACAACATCTGAAAGGGACTTAGAAAGGTTCTGTAATAGTGACGCCAGAAACCTTATTGCGGAGGTGTTCTATGCTGAGTTGCAGTTCGTTACAGATGAGAATCTACTGGATAAGACGGTTGTTGTGAGCCATGGAATGAATAGTCGTGTGAACTCGCAAGACATCATCGACCTGCAAAAAGAGGAGGTTTATAAAGATGGACAACTACGAGATCGAATCATACTGAATATCGCTCGCAATGGCTTCTACCATCAGTTGCCAGAGTTCCTATTCCATCCTATTTCGCTGAGTGCGCCTGGGATGAGTAATAAGGAGGTCGTTGAGGCTATCCGTTTGAATAGAAAGAAGGCCGAGCAAGCCGTTCACTTCTTCTCTCCCTTTGATACAATGATGTTCCATGATAGTGTGTCTATATTCGAACGACAGCTCACGTTGTTTGATGAACCGTATGAGAACGTCATTTTCAAGAGCTTTACTAATGTCTTCTTTACCAAGTCGGCCCCCCTTACAGCAGGTGAACGATATAAGTTGTTCCTGTGTCTTCGCAAGGTGGAGGACTATAAGGAAAACCTTTCAGCACTGGAGGAACTACTCTTGACGGTATGTGATATAGATGCTCAGATGCGTTATGTCTATCATTACGAGGACGACTTACCTTATATGAACTTGGGTGACTGTGTGTTAGGAGTAGACTCTGGTCTTGATGGACGGTTGCTTTGTGAATTGGACGATGTGGAGGTGAAGCTTATCTTCCACGATAGTGTGACAGAGAGTAGACTGAAGAAGCAAATGGAGATAGTAAGGTATATCTTGTCTTTCTTCCTCCTTTCTTCAAGAGACATAAGGCTCATCTATACAATAACATCAAATACTGAACTTGTCTTAGGACAGAACTTTTTGGGTTACGATACGAACTTATAATAAAAGAACTTAGCTTAGAACAATAGCTTTTAGGCTATGACACGAACTTACAACATATAATGAAACCATTAATATTATTCTTTGTAAAGTACTTACTTGCACCGCTCTTGGCTATCATCATGGTATCTGTCATGGGTGCCTTGAAGTCTGTTCGACAGCAGTTGAGCGTGAAGAGGATTATTGTCTTCTCATTGATAACGGCTATCTTCCTTGCTATTCCGTCCCTTTTGGGGTATCTTAGGAATGAGTATGTATGGGGAGGACTATTCTTGACAGTTGTTGCTTACTTAGTTCTTGGGTTCTTCTACTTGTGGGCGCTACGAACGTTTATCAGTAAGAAGAACGACGACATGGCTATGGAAATCCTTGTTATGGTATTGTCAGGGATATTTGGTATGTGGTCATATTACCTTATCTTTGATTGGATTAGCAATGGATTAGAGTACACACCATGGGCTATGACAGCTGTCTGGTGGTTTTCTATACCCTACTTCGTATTTAGAAGCTATCGATTCTTCCGTAATATCCAACCTCCAATATATGACTTATGGCGCATCAACCATAGTGGCTTTAACCGTAACTACTGGGATACGCTTGATACCTTCAAGGCTACAACGGTGAAGGTAAAGCTTAAGAGGCATATTGGCGACTATGGTTATACTACGCTCTCAGTACGTTTGGCAGAGGGGATTGCCTTAGGCGACTGGTTTGATTGGCTTGTAGAAGACCAGAACCGACGCTTCCCACAGGCACAGATAGACATAGCGATGGATAATTCAGAGAGTGGTTGGATATTCTATACGAACAAGTGGTTCCGCTATCCATTGTTCATTAGGATGCTTGACCCACGGCGAACTGCTTCAGAGAATAGGATTAAGAAGAACCAAGTTATCTATATAAAACGAGTAAAAAGCATAAACGATATACAGCATGAAGAAGATTGATCACTTACCTGTTAACTGGGTTAACGGACAGAAGATTAGTAGTTCTCATTTCTTTGAAACCTACTATAACGTAGTTGAAATGCAGAAACTAAATAGGGAGGACACGCTCACAAGCTATAATTATGGGTTAGGACAAAGCATGGAGGGAGCTGACCATTCGGTTGTCTTAGACGTACGAGGAGAGACGGCAAAGACCTTAACTGTGCGCTTAATCTCATGTAATGCAGTCACAAGAAACGGCTTCCATATCTCCTACACAAAGGACCTCTATGGTGACTTCATACCAGAGGCTACACTCCAGAATATGGATATTGACCTATCGACTCGACAGGTCGTTTGTGTCATGCTAACGGTGAATCCATATAAAATGTTGCCTGTTGGTGTACCTGACCCAGAGACAACTCCACTGCATCATCCGTATGTTCTGCCAGAGATAACACTGCAGCTTGTAGCAGAGCAGAACCTTAACAAAGCCTTTTTAGAGGGTAATAGCCTTATCGTAAGTAAGATAGTTGTTGACAACGGAACCTTTGCGGTTGATGAAGACTATATCCCTGCTATTCAGCAAATGAACTTCTTTGATAAGGCGTCAGAGTTCTTGACTTATTTTGAGAAGACTCTTGAGGAGACGCATAATAATGCTTTGAAGGTCTATTCAAAGAACATCACCAATCCACACCGTAGTGTCTTGGCTGACAACACCTTTGCTTTATGCGATGTGATTAAGGCCTTCTATGGTCGACATATATTCGAGTTGAAATATATATTAGGTGAGAAGGCACCTATACACGTCGTACACTTAGCCAATGAGCTTGCCACTCTCTTACTTTCAACACTACGTTCATTACCAGAGAAGGACTTTGAAACACTTTTACAATACTTTGATGAGTGGACCAACATACGTCCTTCTGAATTTATGAACAATGCCAGTAAGGTGGCACATATAAGTTATAACCATGGCGAGATAAGTCAGTCATTCTCATTGATATATGCTTTCCTCAAAGTAATCCACACCCTCTTCCAGAAGTTAAGTGACTTGGAATACGTCGGGCTCATCAAGGAGAACATCATTATCAGCGAGGAACACAACGGTAAAGCGTCTGAGAATGAGAGGAAATCATGGAAGGTTTGGGACTAAGTAGGAGGTACTCACAATGACAGAGAAAAATAAGAAAGAACGCCGACAGGCGATGAGTTCCTTCATCTTCATCTTTAGTTTCACTCTATTACTCTTCGTTCTGTTTGCCATTTGTACGTTAAAGACAGCCGAGAGGGGCATCAGCTTGTTAGACGAGAAGAAGGTTCGCTATGATGACATCTTCCGTAAGCAAGCAGGATACAACTATCGTATGGACGAGATCTTCAAAGATATGAACAATCTCTACACTCAGAAACGTACGGACAATGAGCAGGCTCAATACCAGATGATTATTGCCCGCAAGTGGCAAGGGATGCAAGACGAGATTCGACAGGCTGATGCTGACACCACCAGCTATGTTCTTTATAACGTACTGTTTAATCAGTTACAGTCGACGCAAGATGTTTCTGCAACCTTCTTCGACGAGAAACGCGACCTTGACTACATCATGGAGCAGATACAAAGGGCACAAGATATAAAGAAGAATAAGAAAAGATAAATAACAGAAGATTATTATGACAAGAGATGAGAAAATATGGTCAACCATAAAGTTCACGCTGTTACTGTTCTTCTCAGTGACTTTGTTATACATATTAGTCTGTAAGTACGTGATGCCTATACCTGTTTCTGTGACAGGGAACACGGTTCAAGAGATCAATGACGCTGAGGCTGTCTTATCCGATCAACAAAAGATGGCCGAGCAGATGAAGGCTCTCAAGACCGATATCGACTCCCTTAACTTTGATATTCAGCAGACGCAACGTATCGGAGAGATAAAGGACAGGATGTCGCAGTTACAGAACAATTACAGACAACACTCCTACAATACGAAGTATCTATATTGTATGCAGGCCTTCAAGACCATTCAAGCCTACTTTGACATCAAGCAGAACTTGTATTGGGCATCGAAGACCAAAGAGGATAGAAAGCGTATTCTGGAAGAGCTAAAGACTCAAATTCAATAAATATAATTATGACTGAAAGACAAAAAATCATTTTGGCAATCGTCTCGGGCTTGGCTATTGTGGGGCTTGTGATTGCTTTGCTGCTTCCTTCAAGGACGGTAGACAAGAATCTGGATTTCTATATCCAAGATCAGAATGTGAACAATCAGTTGGAAGTAAATGAGCCACTGAAATTCATTGTTAACGACTCGTCTGCCGTTGCGGATAAGCGAGTTCTATGGAAGATGGGTAATGGGGATAGTATTGTTGGTAATCCTAATATCAGCTATACCTATCATCAAGCGGGCCGATACCTCATCACCTTGCAGGTTGATGGTAAGGTTGTCAAGGAGAAGACGATTGATGTTGTCAAGCTCACAAAGGACACCGTGGCCGTTGACTCAGTCCCTAAGATTGTCGGACCAAAGCAGGGTTTCGTAGGCGAAAGTCTTGTCTTCTCTGCTGATGGCGATGGTATGACAAGTTGGTTATGGGAGTTTGGCGAGAGCGGAACGATTGACGCCTTCGAACGTCAGGTCGTTTATAAGTATGATAAACCAGGTAAATACCTCGTGAAGCTTAAGACTAACACCACACTCTACCCTGTTTCTCAGGTTGTTACCATCCTTGATAAGGTAGACCCAGTGCCTGCCGACATGGGAGAAGAGGAACAGGCTGAACCGCAAGAACCTATTGACACGTTGGCATTGGTGCAGAACGACATTAAACGCCGCCTACAGGCAATAGCCAATGCAGGCGCAAGAGACCAAGAGGCAGTGCGCTCTAACATGGGTTATATCAATGATACCTACCTCAGAGGCAATGGTGGAAGGGTGATTGTACAGGTGAATGGCGAACGCTATAACCTATTCCCTGACTACTGTCAAGGCCTTCATTATCTGGAAAGTAACCGTTATAGTCGTGTCAGCATAGATGATGTTAAGGTGGATGACTTCCATCGTATTACTAAAATAGAAGTAACTCAAAGAAATATAGGAAAATGAAGAAAGGATTTATAAAGACGTTATATGGGTTGTCTGGACTTGTCTTCTGCCTTGCTTTACCGCAATGTCTCACTGCTCAAGTGGCTCGGTATGACAAGACGAAGACCGTTGGTCATACCAGTTTCAATTACCCAGTGGGTGGAGCAGGGGCTCAACAGGTTCGTGATAATAACGATATTCATATCGTATTCTCCGACAGAAGCCATAATAAAGCATACGCTGAACCCTACGCACAGCGTGTGTTAAGCGAACAGAAGATGGGCTCTCCTTTCTATGTCATCGGTGAGAAGAATGGTTATTATAAGGTGGTTGCAGCCAACCAAGAGCTTCTTGGACAGCCTAAGGGACTCTTTGCACCCCTTTACAGTGGCCGTACTCACTTTAAGGATGCTAAGAAGTCGCCTTTCGTAGGCTGGATTGACAAGAATGCTGTCTTGGAGTTCAATCATTCTTTTGTGTCAAAAGACAATAACTTCCCGCTCCGCTATCGTGTTGGTGCTACAAGGGCTGCACGCTTGTCCGACCTTAAGACGTTCTTCACAAAGGACTCGCTCAATCTCTATAACGACCCCTTCTTCCTTGAGAAGACCAAGGGGAAATTGGTAGATGGGCAAATCGTCTATGCTTATAAGTATGATGTCAGCCGACAGGCCGTACTTGTTGCGGACCGTCCAGCACTGTCTGATTCCTTGCGAACAGTCTTGGGATGGGTGCCATCCGACCTCATTGCGATGGTAGGACAGAACCGTGTTTTCCTGCTCGACTCGCCTTATCCTGTCTTTGGCAACTATCAGCTTGGCTCTAACCTGCTCTTCACTTCTGACGGCAACTACTTGGGCAACTATGAAGACCCACGTGTTGCTATTAATATGCCACTCGCTCTTTGGGACAGAAAGAAGTCGATGATGGTTAATGCTAAGGGTGAGGATGTGTCGGTTGCCGACCTCGATCAGCTGATTGAGAACAGTAAGAAGATGAATATCCATCTGATATTCTATAGTCAAGACCGCATGCAGGTGCGCAACTTGCTCAATGCCTTACAGGGCTTGGAGGGTAAGTTTGGCAAGGCCAGTCAGGTCAGATTTTCTGCTACAGCCGTGTCTGATAAGGGCAACAAGCACCTTGCGTTGACATCCGACTTTGGTAGTTGGATTGACTTCTTGGCTAATGTAACAGCACCCAACACGCTCCCTGTATCTGGTGGGGCTGGCTTCCATGCTGCCATGAACAAGATATTCTCTGAGACTCCTTATACTAAGTTCGAGAATAATGTGTTTATCATCTTGGGTACAGATGAGTTCCCTACGTTTACTTCTGAGATTAACGCAGAGATGTACACACGTTCTGCTACCTTGTTCTTAGCGCAGATGCTTGGTCGAATGACGCCTTCTTACCAGAGCTTCATACTACAGTCAAAGACCTTGTTAGACAATAACACCTCTGAGTACATGAGTTATGCGAAGGACTATCTCTGTGCTTCTGACTGGTCGAAGGGTGGCTTGTTTACCGATATCAGTACTGAGAGCGAGAATGCTTTCGTATTGGATGCACCGAAGAACGGCATTGTGACGGGTGGTTTTGTCTATCCTCGTCTTGATACAGAGCTGACGAACACTGGCTTTGCAAGGGTCCTCGACTCTCTCTTCGTACGAATTGATGAGCGCAACCAGAAACTGGTAGCGGTCTCTACCGACGCTGAGAACCAATACGGTGCACTGCGTGCTATCCCAACACAAGAGATGGTTAACACCACTAAAGATGCTGGTGTTCCTGTTGAGAGCATAGAGAAGAACAACATCAACGACCTCTATTTCAAGGAGATGTTAATCTCTCCTATGGAGTTGTCAACCTACGATGAGGGGTATCTCTTTGATGCTGTTGAGTTGAAAAACCTCCTTGAAGGCTATCGTGCCCTCATGCCTTATTTCCATGCCGACTCTCTTTCTAATCAGCAACTGTTTGAGTTGAGAAGGAACTTTAAGCTGCAGAGCGACTTAGTCAACCGTCTTTCTTACCGCACAGTATTGAAGAATAAGTCGTCTATCTCGTCTGTCTTCTATCATCGTTTGAGTGTCCCAAGCTCTGACGTATTGAATAATATCGTACGAGTAAAGGATATCACACGTAAGAAATGTGATGAGAGTAAATGGGAGGCAGCCTATAAGGAGATGCTTGACAG
The DNA here is from genome assembly GCF_000224595.1 of Prevotella sp. C561. Lineage (NCBI taxonomy): Bacteria > Pseudomonadati > Bacteroidota > Bacteroidia > Bacteroidales > Prevotellaceae > Prevotella > Prevotella sp. C561. Next base: position 422,487 of record NZ_JH114139.1, read on the forward strand.
GCTCGTCGACCTTGAGAGTCGCTTTAAGTCTGGCCGCTTAAGGACCGTCCTTGTGGCTGGTAAGACTTATTACTTTGTGCCGATTAAGGAGGTTCCTTAATTGGATAGGGTAGGGAGCTTGCGTTGAGTACAGGGTGGCCTCATTCAGACCCCAGCCGGCCCCTCCCCCTTCCCCTCCCCCGTAGGGAGGGGAAGGGGGAGGGGCCATCATCTTTCTGGCCTTTGTGTGTTCTGTTCTTCTGTGTTTTTCTGTGAGAAATAGAACGCACCCACTTGATGAGATGACACACAAACAACTCGCTGGGGAGTTTTATCTCTCACAGAGCGCACAGAGTTCACGGAGCTTTTTGTCGCACAGTTTCGAGCCCACAGAAGGCCTCCGGCATACAGAGTTCACAGAGCGTTGCTGCTAAAGGTGGCTGTAATGTTCTGTGAAATCGGTTGACTTGATGTCTCTGTGGGCCTTTGTGTGTTCTGTTCATCTGTGTTCTCTGTGAGAAAAAGAACATTTTTGAGACTCGCAGGGGAGTTTTATCTCTCACAGAACTCACAGATCTAACAGAACCTTTTTGCGCACAGTTTCGAAC
>NZ_JH114139.1:423109-471502 GCF_000224595.1 Prevotella sp. C561
GTAAGGTTCTGTGAAATCGGTTGACTTAATGTCTCTGTGGGCCTTTGTGTGTTCTGTTCATCTGTGTAAATCTGTGAGAAAATAGAACGTCACCCTCCATGTGAGAAAGAACGCTTGAGAGTTCGCTGGGGAGTTTTTCTCTCACAGAGCGCACAGAGTTCACGGAGCTTTTTGGCGCACAGTTTCGATCCCACAGAAGGCCTCCGGCATACAGAGAACACAGAGCGTTTCAGCTATCGTAGATACTAATAAGGGACAACGCAAAGCCTACATCCTTCTTATAGGGGTATCTCGGTGATTACGCCCCTCCCTTTGGGGAGGGGAAGGGGGAGGGGCCATCATCTTTTTGGCCTTTGTGTGTTCTGTTCTTCTGTGTTCTCTGTGAGAAAAAGAACATTTTTGAGACTCGCAGGGGAGTTTTATCTCTCACAGAGTGCACAGAGTTCACGGAGCGTTATAATACACGTTTCCAGCCTATAAGGAGGTGGTCAGCATTGTAAAAAATCATTACATCGCTGCGAGCCAAACACCCTCTAAATAAGGATATAGTGTCCGCTCTAATTGACTTGGTAACCTGCAATAAATCAATGTGTTACGAATAGCGTTGAAGAAGACGCCCTTCTTGCCTCAAGAAGGGCGTCTTCTGCATGCAAGAAGGGCATGTTCTCGAATGAAGAAGGGCCTCTTCTGCTACGTTAAAGAGCATGTACTATATGCAAGAGGAACGAAAAATGTTGACAAGGGGAGAGGTGGGTAGGGGGGACCTCCCCCAGCCCCTCCGAAGGAGGGGAGCCCCAAGCTGCTAAGAGAAAACCAATGACGTTTGTAGTTGTGGATGTTTATTATGATATTACTAACATGTAGACTTTAATACTCAATAATAAACACCTAACACCCAACAAAGCACCCCATCAACACCTAACACTCAACACCCATCACCCACAAGAGCACATCATCAACACCTAACACTCATCACCCAACATTTACTTTAAGCCCATCGTATGCGAAGAAGACATTTTTAGGGAGTTTCTTCTGCGCCTCTTCATGTAAGCCGATACGGTGGGTGAGGTGGGTCAGATAGGTGCGCTTGGCACCAATCTTCCTACTAAAAGCGATGGCATCAGCGATGAGTTGGTGCGAGTGGTGCGTGTGTTCCCATCGTAATGCGTTCACGACAAGTGTCTCCACACCCTCGAGATAGGGCAACTCAGCATCGTCTATCGTCTTCATATCCGTGATGTAAGCCAGCTTACCGAAGCGATAACCGAGGATGGGGAGCTTACCATGCATTACAGTAATCGGTGTTACCTCGATGTCACCAATGATGAACTTCGCATGAGGTTGGATACTATGAAGGTTCAGTTTAGGTACACCTGGATATAAATGGTCGGTGAAACAGTAGGGAAAGTTGTGTCGTAAGCCCTCACAAGTAGTTGCGTTAGCATAGACGTCGATGTCGCCTAACGCACAGAAAGGGCGCACATCGTCAATGCCCCCTACGTGGTCATAGTGGATGTGGGTGATTAATAAACCATCAATCTTGCGGAATGTCTGAGCCAACATCTGCTGGCGAAAGTCGGGCCCACTGTCTATAACAATGCGAGTAGTGGCCGTCTCTAATAAAGCGGAGGTACGTAAGCGGTTGTCGCGTGGGTCCTTACTCCTGCAGACAGCACAGTTGCAGCCTAATACAGGGACTCCGTTGGATGTGCCAGTACCAAGGAATGTGAGGACCTCCCCCAACCCCTCCGAAGGAGGGGAGAGCCTAACGGAATGCTCGCTGCGTATGTCTTCTTCTCGTTTCATTGTCTGCCTCTTGTTAGATGATTATATGTCTTAATTACTCAAACGACTACACTCCTTTTGTACAAAGGGTATCTCTTCTACTGAAAAATGCTTTGTTCCTTTTCTTCAAAGGATATCTCTTCTCTTAAAAGACGTATTCTTTTCTTATTTCAAAGGGTCTCCCTATCGTTAAAAGATGCTTGTTTCCTTTTCTTCAAAGGGTCTTTTTTCAGCCAAAAGACGTTTGGTCTCTTTTCTCCAAAGGGTTCTTTTTTCTTAAAAGATGTTTGGTCTCTTTTCTCCAAAGGGTTCTTTTTTCTTAAAAGACGTTTGGACTCTTTTCTCCAAAGGGTTCATCTTTTCTTAAAAGATGCTTGTTTCCCTTATTTCAAAGGATATACTTTCTGTTAGAAAGTGTCTGTCCTTCTTCCTTCAAAGGGGTATATCGGTAAGTTGAGGATAAGTGTTATTCGTTGGTTTATATATCTTTATTGTTTCAAGGGTTAGGCTTTATGATTTGTTAAAGGGACGGTTTTTATTTGTTTAAGGTGAGAGTTTAAGATGATCGGTATTAGTAGTCTCGCCTCATCGAAGGCCCCTACAACATTCCCCACTCGTCCCCTTGTTAGCCCCCGTTAGGCTCTCCCCTCTTTCGGAGGTGCTGGTCTTTATTTGTTTAAGGGACGATTTAAGACAAGACATATTAGTAGTCACGTCCCATCTTGGTATTATTCAACAACACAGATCTTGCCCCTTGTTAGCCCCCGTTAGGCTCTCCCCTCCTTCGGAGGGGCCGGGGGAGGTCCTCACCTCACATTCACCTCTGGCAGAATCTCAACCCCAAACTTCTCCTTCACATCATGTTGTATGGTCTGGCAGAGGCGCACCACGTCAGCACCAGAAGCCCCACCAAGGTTGACCAATACCAATGCTTGCTTCGCATAGATGCCTGCAGGGCCTAAAGCCTTACCCTTCCAGCCACATTGTTCAATCATCCATCCGGCCGGAATCTTCTCATGTTCAGCATCGATAGTATAGTGGGGCATACGCTCATACAACGCTGCTAACTCCTCATACTTAGCCTTAGGAACGATAGGATTCATAAAGAAGCTGCCCGCATTACCTATCTCTTTCGGGTCGGGAAGTTTAGCATTACGAATGTCAGTAATCGTCTGACGAAGTTCTATGGCAGTAGGGTTCTCGATGCCTCTCTCAGCCAATGCCGCACGGATATTACCATAGTCGAGCTTAGGATGATAGGTCTTTGAGAGTCGATAAGTGACGGATGTGATAAGATACTTATCACGCCATTCATGCTTGAACTTACTCTGTCGGTAGCTATAAGCACAATCAGCATTCTTGAAATGGTGCACTTCACCAGTGGAGATCTCCACCGCCTCGACCTCATCTATCAAGTCTTTGGCTTCAGCACCGTATGCTCCGATATTCTGAACAGCACTGGCACCACATTCACCAGGGATTATTGAGAGGTTTTCTGCACCATAGAGCTGATGAGAAACACAGTAGTCTACAAAGTCATCCCATACGTAAGCCGATCCACAACGTACTCGCTCGTCATCGAGACGCTCGATAAAGGAGATGCCAGAATGGACTACAGTACCCTTGTAATCACCTGTGAGTAGGAGGTTACTACCCCCTCCGAGAATCAATAGGGGATAGTCGTCTTCTTTCAAGGAACGCACAAGCTCCTGTGCTTCCTCAACTGATTCGTATTCAACAAAACGCTGACATTTAGCGTCAATACCGAAGGTGTTATGCTTTAGCAGACTATAGTTATGCTCTATTCTCATGTTAACTGATATCGTTTTTGCGTTTCTCTTTGTTCTTATATATAGAAAGGTGTTATCCTTCCTGATATCTTATTACTCTTGCAGGATTGCCCACAGCAACGGCGTTGGCGGGTATGTCTTTCGTTACCACAGCTCCCGCACCTATCACAGCATTACGTCCAATCGTCACACCAGGCAGGATAATCGCTCCTCCTCCTATCCATACGCCATCTTCTATCCTAACGGGTTTAGCGTAGACTGTCCACCCTCCGCCCGGAAGCATGCGTTCCTTGGCATTGACAGGATGGGTAGCTGTATAGATCTTCACGTCTGAGCCGATAAGAACATGGCTGCCGATGTCAATACGACTATTGTCTACAAAGGTGCAATTCATGTTGACAAACACCCAGTCGGCCATGTGTATGTTAACACCATACTCACAATGAAAGTCTACATCAATATGTATTCTTTCGCCAACAGAGCCAAACAGCTGTTCGATAATCCTGCGTTTCCCCTCAGCGTCAGCATAGTCACAATCGTTCAACTGGCGCAATAGGCGTTTAGTACGTATCGTTATCTGTTGTATCTCTGGGTCGATAGCATTGAATAACTCGCCGTCTATGGCTTTTTGGAGTTCACTTTTCATCTGCAATAAGGCTTAAACAACCGAGTAACAGGATTAAAGAAAGACCCACAACCAAGGTGGTTGGGGGTCTTACTTATTAATATGCTATAATCTTCTCTAACCTCCAACTCTTGCCATGAGCCTTAAAGACAAGTTGCGTCTCAGCCCCGTTTGACAATCCACGGAAGGTCACTATCTTATGGTCAGTCTTTGTGTATTTCTGCCCATAGAGGATGTTGTAAATCATGTCATGTGGTATCTCTGGAAGGAATGACGCCCATTCTTCTGCAGGGATAGTGGTGTTCACGGTTGCAGTCTCCTCTCCGTTAGGGTCAGGACCAGTGTAAGCTAAGGTGCTCTTCACGTAGCCCTTGCCTCCAGAAGTAAAGAAACGATGGAGGAAATCGAGGAAGTCTGCATTGTAACTATCCTTGAACGAGATGGTACGAATCTGATTTAACTTCCAGCTTCCATCCTGGTGATCGAACCAATACTGCTCTATCGTGCCCTTTTGTAAGCGTATCTTCTCAACGATGACACTGTCTAAGTCGGTTGACTTAGGGTATTTCATTTGTGCTTCATTATCGAAGATAAGCGTGTAATAACCCTGTTTACGGAAGAAGTAATCCATCTTCCATGCATCACGAGTCAGTTTTGTTGTTTTTGTACCATTAACGACTGGCAGTGGAAACTTAACTCTGTTGCGTTGTAGTTTCTTGTTGGCAATAAAGTTAAAGAAGAAGTCGTCGAATAGTTGGTCAGCTGCTTTAGGCATAGGAGTAGCAGCTATTACCTCCGTGGCAGAGTCGACGCTGTCTACAGTGTCAGCCTCATCGGCCTCTGTAGAGTCAGTGTTTATACTGTCATCGCCATCTACCTTCTTGCTTGTACAGCCCGTAGTAACAGCTACCATAGCCACACAAACACACATAATAAGTAAAAACGCTTTTTTCATACAGTCTTTTTATTCATCTCAAACTTGCTGCAAAAGTACGATATTTATTTCTAATAAGATAGGAAATAAGCAAATTTATATTAGGCGAATTTCTCCGTTACGATTATAAATTGTACCTTTGCAGGAAAATAAACAAGAACTATGTTATTAGACAAGATAGAAGAACTTCTCAAAGAAGTGAGTGCACTCACAGCAAAGAGTGCTGATGACGTAGAGCAGCTCCGTCTGAAATACCTCAGTAAGAAGGGCGAAATCAATGCGTTGATGGGCGAGTTTCGTAACGTGGCAGCCGACCAGAAGAAGGTTGTCGGTATGAAGATTAATGAATTGAAGCAAAGTGCTCAGAACAAGATCAACGAACTCAAGGACCAGTTGGAGACCAGTGAAGCACAGAGCGATGATATCGACTTGACACGTACGGCTTATCCTATCGGACTCGGTACACGCCATCCATTGACGTTGGTAAAGAACGAGATTATTGATATCTTTGCCCGTATGGGATTTACCCTATACCAAGGTCCGGAGATAGACGACGATGAGCACGTCTTTACTATGCTTAACTTCGCTGCTGATCATCCGGCTCGTGATATGCAGGACACTTTCTTCATTGAGCGTAGCAACACGATGGACGTTACGAAGAATGTGCTTCTTCGTAGTCACACATCGAACGATGAGGCTCATTATATGTCTACTCACGAACCTCCAATACGTGTGCTTTGCCCTGGGCGTGTCTATCGTAACGAGGCTATCTCGGCTCGTGCGCACTGCTTCTTCCATCAGGTTGAGGGCTTATATGTCGATAAGAACGTTAGTTTCACCGACCTTAAGCAGGTGCTCCTGACCTTTGCTCGTGAGATGTTTGGTGCAGATACGAAGATACGTCTGCGTCCAAGCTATTTCCCATTCACTGAGCCAAGTGCAGAGATGGACATCAGCTGTAATATTTGTGGCGGTGAGGGCTGTGGCTTCTGTAAGCATACTGGCTGGGTAGAGATACTCGGTTGTGGTATGGTCGACCCTCATGACCTTGAGGCTTGTGGCATTGATTCAAGCGTATATACGGGCTATGCCTTCGGTATGGGTGTTGAACGTATTGCTAACCTCAAGTATCGTGTTAGCGACCTCCGCCTCTTCTCTGAGAATGACACCCGCTTTCTCCGTGAGTTCGAAGGAGCTTAGTGATGGGTGATGGGTGTTAAGTGTTAGGTGTTGAAGGGCAGTTAGGTATTGAGTGATGAGTGTTAGGTGTTGATGAATAGCCTATACTCTACTTAAGGACATCTCTGCGATATATTACATCTACGCAAGTCTTTGTTGCGATTGAGCATAGATAATGTGCGTATGAGGAGTAGTTTGTCGATTATTTAGCACCTAATAAAATAAGTGTGAAGGCTTAGTACTATATGTCCGAAGCCCTCGGACAACGTGTCCGGGGCCTTCGGACAGTTTGTCCGGACGCTCCGGACAATGTTTGTAAAGCCTTTGAACTGTTAGTTCGGACGCCTTGAATAATATGTTCAAAGCCTTTGTATAATAAGAGTGGACGCCTTGAATAAAATGTTCAAAGCCTCCAGATAATAATTGTGTACGCTTTTGAAGATAAGTGTTAATCCTTTGGTTAACAGTTGTGTACCTTTCGAACGTTTGTAGAAAAGGGTTACAAAATCTCTTGTTGTTGCTATATTATATAAGGTATAAGGCTTTCTAACCTTTCAGAAAGGACTTGTCAATGTCAGTCTCAATACTTACTCGTTAACTATTCATCATCACCTAACACTCAACACCCACAACCCCTTGTTAACTATTCATCATCACCTAACACTCAACACCCATCACCCAACATTCAACACCCACCCCCCATCACTCCCAAACCACCAACTCTCGTGGTAGAGTAATAATCTTCAAGCGTTGATACCAGATGCGGGTAGAGTTAGAGAGCTGCCGTTTACGATGGCTACTGACGATATAGTAGCTTGCAAGATACTCGTCCATCACATCACAAAAGGCCTTTTTGATGCGCGAACATTTCTCGTTGATGGCATTATCAAGCGGATTGATAAGATGGTCGATACTCTCTTCAATCTTCTCATTGTCAGACAGTCTGGCTGTTTTACAGTACAGTTCTAATAGCTCTTGTCGGTGTTCTGATAGCCGTTTCAGCTCTATTCCCTCTGGATGATGTAGGAAGAAGAGATACACAGCCTTATGTACTGGGGTCAACTCAACCTCTTTCTCCATCTCAGGTAACAGGAAACGATAGTCGGAAGTGATGACAAGAGGAGATAGCCGACTCTTTGCTAATTCTATGCGCAGTTCCTCGATGACCGCTGAGCCACCTAAGCTTTTCAAGAGAAGGTCGTAACGACCCAAGCCAATCAGCCGTTGACTTGCATGCTGCACAATGTCGGCTAACTGTTCGGGGGTTTGCATGATTGGGTCAGACATAAGCCTACTCCTCCCCTCCTTCAAGCATTTCAGATGTCAGCTGACGCATACGAGCCTTCAACCTGTCTAAGAATGACAGTCGCCCAGATGGTTCCTGCGCTACTGGTTCAGGCTCTGGACTGACCACCTTTACCGCAGGTTCAGGTACTATCGTTGGTTCTACGATAAATTCAGGTTCCGCCTCTTTTGGCTCGATGGGCTTCTCCTTTATCGTAGGAGAAACTGTTGTCTCTTCAGCAACAGCAGGTTTACGCCTCACAGGTTTGTACAGTTTGTTGATAATCTCATCATAGTGTTCGCTCATCTCCTCGGTCTGCTCGTCCGCTTCATGTACGTTACTCTTATCAAGACCAGTAGCGAGAATCGTCACCTTAGCGTCCTCACCCAAGCTGTCATCGGTACTTGTGCCCCAAATAACGTCTATATTCACATCGAGAGTGTCCATGAAAGCGTCTATTTCGTTCATCTCCTCGACAAGTAAAGGCTTATCGTTACTGGTGTAGATATTGAATAGTATGCGCTTAGCCTGACTGATGTCACTGCCATAGAGGAGGGGAGAGTCGAGTGCACTCACAATGGCATTCTCCACACGATGTTCCCCTTTTGCACGCCCCATAGCCATGATAGCACTGCCACCACTGCGTAAGGTGTTCTCAACATCACGGAAGTCAAGGTTGATGTCACCCTCCACTGTGATCAGTTCTGAGATACTTTTCGTAGCATTCAGTAGGATGTTATCGGCACGCTTAAAGGCCTCTTTGATAGGAAGAGGTGAGTCGCTGTAGACATCGCAAAGCCGTTCATTATTGATAATCAGCAAGGCGTCCACATTCTTACGCATCTGTTCGACCCCTTTGATAGCCTTGATAATCTTGCGTTTCTTCTCGAAGTAGAATGGAATAGTTACTATACCGATAGTAAGAATACCCATCGATTTAGCCACACCAGCCACGACAGGGCCCGCACCCGTCCCTGTTCCGCCACCCATACCAGCTGTCACAAAGACCATCTTCGTGCCGTCGCTTAATAGTCGTTTTATATCTTCAATATTCTGTTCAGCCTCCGACTTACCCTTTTCAGGTACTCCTCCTGCTCCCAGTCCTGTACCTAACAGAATCTTGACAGGTACGTTAGAGTGTACAAGCGACTGACTATCAGTGTTACAGATAGCAAAGGAGACGCTGCTAATACCTTCGTTATACATGTTCTTAACAGCGTTACAACCACCACCACCAACGCCAATCACTTTAATAAGACGCTGTGTCTTGTCCTCTGGAATATCGAAATCAATAGGGATATACTCTTCTGTCATCGTTATTTATGTTGCACTTGATTATGTTTACAAAGGTATGAATTAAATAAAAAAGAGCCAAATTTCTGCAAGGCTTGCAGGTTTTCATTTATATTACTGACATCTGTCAAAACCACTTGAAAGACTGATAGATAGCGTTCGCTATGCCCTTGTAGGCAAAAGAGATGGGATGAGAACTATGGTCAAAAGTATCATTAAGACAGCCCATTGGCTCAGTTAGAATCCTATATGAGGCTTGGGCGGATTATTACAGTTATCTTTTATATAGAAAGACAACGAAGCCCAACCCTTGTGAAAAAGCTTATCAAAATTACCACCAGCACCTCTCACGCAGCATATCATCACCACCTAACACTCAACACCCACCACCTCTCGTTAACTATTCATCATCACCTAATACTCAACACCTACCACCCTACAATATTTCTCGTGCTATCCACGCACAAGCCTCAGCGTCGGCAAGGGCGTGATGATGGTGGATTAGCTCAAAGGCACAGGCTGAAGAGACCGTATGCAACTGATGGTTCGGGAGATGAGGGAAATGCTGTCGGGCCGCTTTCAGCGTGTCGAAGAACTCATAGTCAGGGTAATCCATCTGGTAGGTATGGAACGATGCCATCAGACAAGACCTATCGAACGATGCGTTATGGGCCACAAGTGGCAGGCCTTCTATCTTCGGCTCGATCTGTTCCCACACCTCACTGAATACCGGTGCACCGTCAGTATCGGCACAGGTGAGCCCATGCACCTGCGTACATCGCCATTGATAATAATTCGGTTCAGGCTGTATAAGCGAATAGAAAGAGTCAACAAACTCTCCATCCCTTACTATCACTACTCCTACCGAGCATACACTACATCGCTCAAAGTTAGCTGTTTCAAAGTCAATTGCCGCAAAGTCCTGCATAGTTTACTGTTAATTATATTAGTCGTCTATTATATCTTAAATCTGTAGATGACGCTTTATGTTATGTAACATAAAGTATCTACGCACAAAGTTACAACTTTCTTTTCATTCTTTTAGGCTGATAACGAGTTATTTCCAATCTTTTTCTTACTTTTGCAGGAGGAGCATCTACTGCTATAAAGAATACTATCTATGGAAGAAAACAGTTACACACCCAGTTTAGACCAGTATCAGATACCTGTTGTAGAGGCAAGTCAGGGCTATCACCTTGTGCTTGCGTCGCCAGGATGTGGTAAGACTCATATCCTTGCAGAGAGGGTGAGGTATGCACGAGAAAGGGGTGTTAAGTATGAGGATATGCTCTGTCTTACATTCACAAACCGTGCTGCGAGGGAGATGATCAACCGTATCCAAAAGGTAGTAGGAGGTGATTTCTCTGAGTTGATGGTAGGTAATGTGCATCGTTTCTGCTCTAAGTTCCTCTTTGAACAGGGTCGTATACCAGCCGACTCGGCTATTATTGACGACGAAGAGGCGGTGAGCATCATTGCAGACTATCGCAATGAAGATGAGGAAGGAGTAACAAGAGACTTCAATAGGTACAAAGGCTATCAGACAATCATCTTCTTTCAGCATTTCATCTATCAGTTAGAACACCACCACCCATGGAAGTATTACCTCCATCCTGAGAGCTTTACAGATGGTGATAGAGAAGCGATAAAACACATCTGTGGCTCACAGAAGATTGATTATAACGAACAGGCCGTAGTGAATATCTATCGTCATGCACAGGAATACATGGACGAAGCGAATGCACCTGGGCTTGATGCAAAGTTAGCCGATAGGATACGTGTATTGCTATGGAAGATGTATTACGCTGGCTGTTACGCTCGTTATAAAGAGGAAAACCACCTTTTCGATTTCGAGGACCTGCTCCTCTTTACCTACGACATCTATCGTTCCGACCCAAGCTGTAAGCGTTATCCATGGATACAGGTCGATGAAGTGCAGGATCTTAACGGTATGCAGCTTGCTATCATTGACCTACTGACAGCAGAAGACAACCCGATGGTGATGTACTTAGGCGACGAACAGCAGGCTATCTTCTCTTTTATGGGGGCGAAAGTGGAGACGTTAACCCTCTTGAAGATGCGCTGTAAGGGTAATATCCACCATCTACAGCGTAATCACCGTTCGCCAAAATACCTCCTCGACGTCTTTAATGACTATGCTGAAAAGCAACTGAAGATAGACCGCGAACTACTCCCTCTCTCCGACAAAGACACGAAGGCCACATTAGGCGACCTAAGAATCATACATAGCAGTACGATTGAAGCCGAACAGAAGGATATTACCGCTGAGGCTCTCCGCCTTTATGAGCAGAATAGCGAGGAGCGTACAGCCGTCATCGTCAGCTCTAATTCGGATGCCGACCGTATCAGTGAAGCGATGTCGGAGGCTGCCCTAACCCACTTTAAGGTGTCTGGTCGCGACCTCTTCGATACACCAGATGTAAAGTTGTTGTTGGCTCATTTGAGTGTGCTCTCCAATGAACATAACTCTATCGCATGGACACGTATTATGAAGGGGGTGCGTGCCTTTCCTTCTCATGCCCTTGCTCGCCGATTTAACTGGAGGTTGAAACAATTAGCACTAACGCCTTCCGATTTCCTTCTCTACCCCGAAAGCTGTTACACGGCAGAGTTCCTTCGTGCCTATAACGAGGACGAAATCGTTGTTTTCGATACTGAGACAACGGGCTTGAATGTGTTTACTGATGACATCATAGAGGTTGCGGCCATACGAATAAAGGGTGGGGAAGTAGTTGGCGAACCGCTCGACCTCTACATAGAGACCGATAAGCCGATTCTGCCCAAGCTCGGTGACAAGGAAAACCCGATGTATGCTATCTACCATGAGAAGCTGGCCACGGGCGAACTGCTCCCTCCTGCTGATGCCCTACAACGTTTCCTTGCCTACGTCGGTACCAGTCCTATCCTCGGTCATAACGCCAACTACGATTATAATATATTAGACAACAATCTGCAACGTTACTGTAATGACACGATGCAAGCACATCCTATTCGTTGCTTCGACTCGCTCAAACTGATAAGACTATTGGCTCCGAGCCTTCATTCTTACAAGTTGGAGAGCCTACTCGAAACCTTCCACTTGACGGGTGTCAACAGTCATCAGGCAATTGATGACGTGCGGGCAACGGTCAGTCTTGTGCGCCTCTGTGCTGAGAAGGCACGTGAGAAGCAGGCCAGTCAAGAGGCTTTTATCCACCACCCAAAGGTGAAACCCTTTGCAAATGTGCTCCGAAGCAATTATGGCGAAAGCTATCGAACGGCCGTCAACCGACTCTATAAACCCTCTGCCGACCCTGAGCTTGCCCTCGTAAGTGAGCTTTCTACGGCCTATAAGGCCTTTCGTCTCGACGGATTAGTCAATGACATCCCCCGATTAGACTATATCCTTCGTTATCTCCGTATAGATATGTTGACGGATAAGGGGGTGGCCAACGCCCTTGCCCCACAACTCTCGCAGTACATGATGGATATTAACACACTCAAGGAGGCCGACTTCTGCAATAGTAAGAGTATCCTTGAGCGTGTCTATGTGACGACTGTTCACAAGGCCAAGGGACTGGAGTTTGATAATGTTATCATCTTTGATGCTGCCGATGGACGCTATCCGAACGCCTACAACAAGACAAAGCAGCAGGATGAGGAGGATGCTCGTAAGTTCTATGTGGCTATGTCGCGTGCTAAACGTAGGCTGTTCGTCGCCTATGCCCTACAGATGGTCGACCGCCACGGGAGGGTTTTCAATCGTGAACTAACACCTCTGATGGAGAGCATACAGAAGTATTTTAATTAGACAGAAGCTCCTTTTAATAATACGAATAAATACTTTTTATACATAAGAAGATGGTTTTCTGACTTTAAAAGATTATCTTTGTGCGCAAAAGATAACTAAGTTACATAGGATGGATACAAAGCGATTACTTGCAACAAGTGGGTCAATGCTCATGGCGTTGTCGGCTTTTGCGGCCAATAATCAGGGTGCACAGGACATGGCATCGAGGTTCTTAGGGGGTACAATCGCCCTCAGTACCATGCTCATCATTGGCTTTTTCAGTATTATAGGTTATGTTATCGTTGCCATGATGGCACGAAAGAGAAACAGAAGCATTGCTTTATGGATTCTTTTTAGTCTGTTGGGTACACCTTGGTTGATGATTTTAATCCTTTTCTGCATTGGTAAGGATAACACTGGTTTACAGGATAGATAACGATTAATCAGACTGTTGAAGCGTCGTTAAGATTATAGATAACAATTAATAAATACAACTATGACAAAAGAAAAGTTCTTTACCTCTATGGGATGGGTTGGTATGGTGACATCTATATTGATGTATGTATTCTACATCCCACAGATAGCAAACAACTTAGCGGGGCAGAAGGGAACTTTCATTCAGCCATTTATGGCAGGTGTAAACTGTACCTTGTGGGTCGCATACGGATTGTTCAAGGAGAAGCGTGATTGGCCTTTGGCAATTGCTAACACGCCAGGTATCATCTTTGGTTTTGTAGCTGCTTTCACCGCATTGTAAGTTCAGAATACAATACGACATCGTCCTCTTCACTCTTCTGGGTGGGGAGGATTTTCGTTTTTAGGCTGATAATCAGTGGAAAAGCCTTGTTATTTGAGAATCTTTTCGTATCTTTGACGCAGCTAATAGCAGCTATTTACGAACACTATAAACATACTATAACGATGCGTATGAGAAGATATCAAACGGCCCTAACACTGTTCTTTCTCTCGCTACTATTGCTTGCCTGCAAGACAAAGCAATCTGATGAGGCGAAGCATTCGACCGTGGCAGTAGGGCGATTTGCCGACCAGAGGGAACATCTGAAGGCTTTTAAGGACGACATTGTCATCATGGAATGTGAAGACTACGATTTCAACACGGCCCCAATAGGGATTGGTGATAAGTTCTTTACACTGTTGCGTGGATGGGTATATACCGATGGAGTCCTCTCGCATACCATAACGAGTGAGGGACTGACGGAGGGTATCTTGGTGCAAGACTTCCCCAATAATGAGGAGTTAAAGGCGTCTGGTGGCTATTATGTTTCGGACAAACCCTACATCAAAATGAATCTTTATCGCACGAAGGATGCCGTCTGGTTTATGAATAAGCGGTATCCTATCGCAAGAGAAAATGCTGACAGTATCTTCTCGCCATTAATGAAAACGGGGAGTGGGAAGACTCGTTCGGTTTGGATATTTGTAGGGGATATTCCCTTGAAGAGTAAGTAATTGTGACGTATGAAGACGGTTCTAATACTCTTTTCTTGCTTCTTTCTTCTCTCTTGCACGACGAGGACGAGGAAGGCAGAGGCTGTTCATTCTCCATACGACACGGTGTCTGTCTACGCAAAGGACGAAGAAGGACAGAAAATATATAATGTTGTTTCTGAGAAGGCAGTAACGGCTAATGGTGACTCGCTGTTTGATAAGAGGCGAACAGAGGTGCCGAAACAACTGAATGACAAGGAGTTTGAACTCGCTAAGACCCTTGTGAGGCGGTATGTCGATAGTCATCAAGACAGTTATCTGCCCTTTGATTTTTATTTCCAGCAATACTTAGGCTATAAGAAAGCGGGTGTTCTGATGGCTGATGTTGCCTTGTTTTCATCTTACAAAATCGTCTATCAAAAGGGAGTTGCAGGGATTATTTGCGAAGACTATAGGGTGAAATTCAAGTATCTGAAGGACCTTGGGAAGGAGCGTAAGATGCTTACTATCAACTTGGATAAGGGAGTTATCGTCAGAGAATAAGACGAACTTTGAGATGCTACTTATCTCTTTTGCCGCCTGAACGCTACTGTTTGCTTTTCATACCATGGTAATCCTTCGATAACCAACACACTATCATGTAATTCTAAAACCTTACATCGGGCGGTGTCCTCCTCGTTATACACTAAGAAAAGCGAGTCTTTTGCAAAGTGATAACGGTTAAACCATCTGCAGGTGTCGCCCATCCCCGGGTCGAAAACCACGGTTGAGTCGGTCACCTCGAGTATTGGAGGCATACCGACGATAGTCTTTTCCACGCCTACCCACTTACCTGTAAATGCTTGGGGATAAACGGGTCCGTTGTACCTGCTGCATGCGATGAGCAGAACTGACAATAAGAAAGGATACAAAAGATGTCTCATACTTTACGAATTTACCGACTACTTTCTTCAAAATAAGTGTGCTTGCTGTTTTTAGCAGACCAAAGGAGAGGAAAGAACCCTACCTCTTTTATAGTGTAAACGTACTTAATAGTAGAAAATTGCTTGGTGTTGATGTTTTCTCTGACTACTGATGTGTATTCGGAAACATTTTTCTTTGTGGATTGAAATATGTTTACAAAGAAGGAATAAGATTGTAGACAACTACAAAAGAAACGCATGTGAAGGTCGCAGACGTAAGTCGCATGACGTCAGAGGGTTGTGAGGTCGGTTGTAGAAAGGCCTCTTCTTGGTGCAAGAAGGGCGTGTTCTTGGTGTAAGGAGGGCCTGTTCTTCTATGTTGAAGGGCGTCTTCTTCAACCATGAAGGGCGTGTATTAGTAGGGTGGGGACTGAAAACTCTTTACAAGAAGTACGTGCTGTCTTGTACTGCAAAGCTGTTTCTATGGTTTTCTGTTTGCTTTTCTTTTTGTGACTGATAGACTTATCAGCTTCAAAGCATGTATGGATAGGGTAGGTCGTTAGGGCGTGCTTTATCCGAGTGTATAGATAAGCAGTATAGAAGGTATGCTAATGTAGGGGTAGAGTGATAGCGTGGAAAAACATAGACCGACTTATCCTTTTTGTCTTATCATTGAAGAGGTCGGTTGCTTTTAATGCGGTAGATGCTATCAGAACAGCCTGGTGACAGATAGAGTTCAGCCTTATAGGCACAAAAAAACCGCAGGACAAAGTCCTGCGGCCAATTTCTCTCTTTTTCTGTTCGTACTCTGAATTACTTAACAGAGTCTGGAGCAACTGAGTCAGCAGCAGCTGAGTCAGCGTTAGCGCTATCTACCATAGCTGAGTCAACAGTTGAGTCTGCAGTAGAGTCAGCGTTCTGAGCTGGTTTAGAGTTACCATTACAAGATGCGAAAGAGATAGCTGCAATAGCTACGAACATTAAAACTAATTTCTTCATTTCTTTGCTTTTTTAAATCTGTAAAACAATCATTTGTTTGTTAAAACGATGCAAAGGTAAGTATTTTTTTATACGGCAATAATATTTTTAGGACTTTTTTTGTTCTTTGAAAACGGTGTTCTTGCAAGGTGTTGATACTCAGCTATATACAAATAGTAAATAAATGTTAACGTTTTAGATGTGTGCCTACACAATTTGAAAAGGCTTCGTTTTTTGCTATCTAAAAGTCTTCTCTTGGCGTGAAAAATCTTCTTTTCTTTGTCTTTCTTACCTTTTTATAATGTGCAAACGGCCTCTTTTCTTTGGTAATGTGTTCATTTTACTGTAACTTTGCAGGTTATATGATAGATACAGCAGCATTTCAAGGCAAGACAGCCAAGTTCTATACGTTGGGTTGTAAGCTCAATTTCTCAGAGACAAGTACCTTCGCGCGTACCTTATATAATATGGGCGTGCGTGAAGCGAAGAAGACAGAGCAGGCAGACATCTGCCTGATTAACACCTGTTCGGTCACTGAGGTTGCCGATCATAAGTGCCGTCAGATCATTCATCGTATGGTCCGTCAGAACCCAGGAGCCTTTGTCATCGTGACAGGTTGCTATGCTCAGCTTGAGAGTGCAACGGTAGCGAAGATTGAAGGAGTTGACCTTGTCTTGGGGAGTAATGAGAAGGCTGACCTCGTGCAGTACCTTAGTGACGCATGGAATAAGGTCGATTCTGCTAAGGAAGAAGCACAGGAAGGGGAGTACCACTCTGTCAAGACGAAGGATATCAAGAGTTTTCAAGCAAGTTGCTCACGTGGTAATCGCACGCGCTACTTCCTTAAAGTGCAAGATGGATGTAACTACTTCTGTACTTATTGTACGATTCCCTTTGCACGAGGTTTCTCTCGTAACCCTACCATTCAGTCGCTTGTTGCACAGGCAGAGGAGGCTGCCAAGGAGGGAGGAAAGGAGATTGTGCTAACGGGAGTGAACATAGGTGACTTCGGAAAGACCACTGGCGAGAGCTTCTTAGACCTTGTCAAGGCATTAGATAAGGTTGAGGGAATACAGCGTTACCGCATTAGTTCGTTGGAGCCCGATCTGATTGATGATGACTTAATAGCCTATTGTGCCGAGTCACGAGCCTTTATGCCTCATTTCCATATCCCCCTTCAGAGTGGTTCTGACGAGGTGTTGAAGTTGATGCACCGCCGTTATGACACGCAGCTCTTTGCCCACAAGATACGACTCATTAAGGAGAAGATGCCGAGAGCATTTATCGGTGTGGATGTAATGGTGGGTTCTCGTGGTGAAAGACCAGAGTTTTTTGAGGACTGTTATAATTTCCTCAATTCCCTTCCTATCACTCAACTGCATGTCTTCCCCTACTCTGAACGCCCAGGCACAGCGGCCCTGTCAATCCCTTACGTGGTAGACGACCGTGAGAAGAAACACCGTGCTCACAAGCTCTTGAAGCTGTCGGACGAGAAGACACGGGCTTTCTATGCGGCGCATATAGGGCAGGAAGCCAACGTACTCTTCGAGAAAGCCGCACGTGGAAAGGCTATGCATGGCTTCACAGATAACTATATTCGAGTGGAGCTATCGCCTGCACAGGCAAAAGAGGAGTATGACAACCAAATCCTCCGAGTACGTTTAGGCGAGTTCAACTTCGACCAGAGCTCATTAAAAGCAGACCTCTTATGAAAGTAGCCATTGTCATTCTGAACTGGAACGGACGTAGCATGATGGAGCAATACCTGCCTTCTGTGCTGAATTTCTCACGTAATGAAGCCGAGATAATCATTGCTGATAATGCTTCAACAGACGATTCTGTCGCATGGCTAAAAGCTACTTATCCCTATTTGCGGGTGATTGAGTTGACGGAGAACTATGGCTTTGCTGAGGGGTATAACCGTGCTCTTAAGCAGGTAGACAGTGAGTATTACGTACTACTAAACAGTGATGTCGAGGTGACGCATCACTGGTTAACACCGCTCATAGAGGAGATGGAAGCCCATGAAGACATAGCGGCTTGTCAGCCGAAGTTGCTCTCTGTGGCCAATCCTGACGCTTTTGAGTATGCGGGAGCATCGGGTGGCTTCCTCGATCGTTACGGTTATCCGTTCTGCAGAGGGCGTATCTTTGACACGGTAGAGGACGATAATGGGCAGTATGATAACAGTGAGGAAGTACTTTGGGCAACAGGTGCTTGCTTGATGATACGTGCTAAAGACTATTGGACAGCAGGCGGTTTAGATGGGCGTTTCTTTGCCCACAATGAGGAAATAGACCTCTGTTGGCGCCTGCATCAGATGGGGAAACGCATCTTCTGCTTCCCTGAGAGCTATGTCTATCACGTCGGAGGCGGTACGTTACCCAAGTCGAATCCACGTAAGACCTTCCTGAATTTCCGCAATAACCTTACTATGTTGTGGAAGAACTTACCAGAGGATGAGTTGAAGCATGTCATGCGTGTAAGATGGTTCTTAGACTATCTCGCAGCATTTCAAGCACTGATACAGAAGCGTAATTGGGGTGAGTTCAACGCGATCCTATCGGCACGTCGTGCCTTTAAGAAGTGGAGACACGAGTTCGAACGGCTACCAAGTCATCTTGAGAAGAGCGATGGTCATCGGGAGAATTTACCGTCCTGTACGCGTGATGGACGCAAGGAGTATTCCCTTCTTTGGCAGTATTATGTGAAAGGACATAAGCTCTTTGAGACTCTACCTGAATAAAAATAAGAAAAGATTACACGCCTTTTTAATATTTTTAGCATATCACTTGCGCTTTAAAATAATTTTTAGTAATTTTGCAGAGAATACTCAAATATTGTAAAAAGTAACCAGTGAAATATCTCTATTGCATATTAACAGTTGTACTGTTCACCTGCGTTGGTTGTCAGTTTAGGCTTACATCAGATGATGGGAGAGACTCCTCTCTATTGTTTGAGATAGATCGCTATGACCGTTTGGAGTATCGTTATTTGACGACAGGTGACTTCTCTGCCCTCCAGCAGATGAATACTGAGTATCCTATTGAGACTCGTACGCTAATAGAAGATGTAGTAAAGATAGGCGAGATAACCGACCCTGACATCAATACTAAGTTCTTGAAGTTCTATCAAGACACAACTTTACAGTCGGTCATCGCCGCTGTCGAGTCGGAGTATGCCAATACGGAGGACCTTGATCACCAGTTTAGTTCGGCTTTCAAACGGTTGAGACAGCTCTTGCCAAACGTTGCCATACCAAGAGTCTATGCCCAGATATCAGCGTTAGACCAGAGTATTGTTGTCGGTAACGGTACGATAGGCATCTCATTGGATAAGTATCTCGGACCTAACTACCCATTGTATGCGAAGTTCTATTCGCCTACACAGCGCAAACAGATGTCGCGTGAATACATCCTACCAGACTGTATGACCTTCTATTTGATGAGTGTCTATCCTCTTCAACATTTCGAGTCGCGTCCGCAGGTGGAGCGTGATCTACAAATAGGAAAGATACAATGGCTTGTTAATCAGGTCATGACGAAGCGCATCTATCACAGTCGTTACGAAGAGGCGGTCGATGAATATATGAAAAAGAACCCAAAGATCTCGTATGAGGAACTGCTTCGTATGACAGATTTCTCTAAGTTTAATACCACTGGATATTAGCGGCTACTACTCAGTTGAGCTGAAACAATTATACTGTCCCCTCTCAGAACCAACGGCAGCAACCGTAGGAAAGGTTTTGCAGAGGGGATTTTTGTGTCTATACGTTTGTGCGTTTGGTATGTATTCTTCTCCTAACAAAGGTCTATTTGTCTGTTTCCTTATTGATTGGCTACTTTTTTCTCTCACAGATAGCACAGTCGAAACAGATACATTCTGCCCACGGGCGAACGCATGAGAATAGTGGTCTTTCCTCCTTCTCAACCTTCGCTGGGAGTAGAGTGAGGTATAAGTTAAACCCTATAAGGCGTTCGTGAAGAAGAAAGAAATTATTACATATCATTGTGCTTAATCCGTTCAAAATGCGAGAACTATCTCCCCTGTAATTGAGTTGATAATCCACAGGAAATCAATAAGTTACATACTCCATTGGAGAAGACGCCTTTCTTGCCCCAAGAAGGGCCTCCTCTTGCCCCAAGAAGGGCATGTTCTCGAACGAAGAAGGGCATGTTCTCGAACGTAGAAGGACAAAAAAATAGACAAGGGGAAAGGTGGATAGAGGGGACCTCCCCCAGCCCCTCCGAAGGAGGGGAGCCCCAAGCTGCTATGACCTCCCCCGACCCCTACGAAGGAGGGGAGCCCCAAGCTACTAAGAGAAAACCAATGACGTTTGTAGTTGTGGATGTTTAATACGATATTACTAACATGTAGACTTTAATACTCAATAGTAAACATCTAACACCCAACAAAGCACGCCATCAACACCTAACATTAAACACCTAACACCCAAAAATTACCAGCTAACACCCAACAAAGCATGCCATCATCACCTAACACCCAACATCCATCACCCAACAAAGCAATTCATCAACACCCAACACTAAACACCTAACACCCAACACCCGCCTAACAAATTTGTTAGAACATTCTTGTTTATCCTCTTTTTTTATATATTTGTGGCGAAAACTATTATGTTCTAACACTTAAACGATAATTTATGGAAAAAGGGAAAGCTATCTGCAAAGTCCTGAAAGAGGTTCGTCAGAGAGTTGCGAAAGAGAATGGAATAAGCTACAAGCCGGTAGAGTGTCATCATGAGGGCGAGTGTTCTGGTACTTGCCCAGGCTGTGAGAAGGAGATTCGTTACCTCGAAGAACAATTGAGGAACAAGCAGCGTGGAGGATTGGGATTGAAGGTTGCAGGTATTGCAGCAGGCGTTTGTGTGGCCGCAATGCCCATGACAGCTATGGTACAACCCAAGAGTAAGATCAGTCCGGAGGCGAATCCCCAGCTCATAAAGCAGGATAGTATAAAAGTGGTAGACCTAACGAATGGTAATCCTGATGCTGTGCTTTTACGTGGACAGGTGCTTGATAAGGAAACAAAAGATTCATTATGGGGAGCAGTTGTTATGTTGAAAGAGTCAACAGCACCCAATGGATTGGGGACATGTACCAATGAGGATGGCTGGTATGCAGTGAAAGCTCTGCCAACCGACACCTTAGAAGCTGAATTTGTAGGCTATCATAAGACTTATGTAACGGTTAAAGAGCTGTTAGCGACAAAGGATAAGACGATTTATCTTGAGCAGGATACTACCAATTGGCATAAGATTTTCACCGTTGGAGGCATAAAAGGAACACCAGGGAAGCATCATCCAAAGAAAGGACCTAAGTCGCACAAGGAAAAGAAGTGCAAGAAGAAATAAAGAGAAATTGATGGTATGACGAAAGGAAGGAGTACTTGTAAGTTGCTGAAGGATATTCGGCAGCAGATAGCGGATGCTAATGGTATCAGCTATCGACCCAAAGAGTGTCACCACAAGGGGGATTGTGCGGGTACTTGCCCTGCTTGTGAGGAGGAGATACGTTACCTTGAACGGGAGCTGAAAGCATGTAAGGGTAATGGCTTCGGTATGAAGGTGGCTGGTATCGCAGCTGGTATTTGTGCTACGGTAATGCCGATGACCGCTGCTGCGCAAGGTGTTAAGCCTGATAGTACGGCTAACCCTCCTGTACAAACTGCCAAGAAAGCCCCTATAAAGGTAGTAGACCTTTCTGATGGATGTGCATCACCTGTGGTTGTACGTGGAATGGTCATAGACGCAGAAGATAAAGAACCAGTGATAGGTGCTTCTGTTGTAATAGATGGAACAGACAAGGGTGTTGTAACAAATATCGATGGACAGTTTGCTTTGAAAGTACCGTCAGACACGTCGTTGGTTATTTCATATATAGGTTGTAAGGATAAGAAGGTTCGTGTAAGTTCTCTTTTAAGTTCTGACAATAATGTTATTATGCTTGAGGAGGATGAAGCTATTGATTTTTCGGGAATAGCAGGAGGAGTCGTGACTGTTGTGCCAAACTACGATGATGTGTATGGTCATAGGACTTATAAACCAAAGTCACACATGGAGAAGAATAAGAAGAAGTGTAAGTAAGGATAAGGATTATGGCAAAAGGAAAGAGTACATGTAAGTTACTGAAGAGTATTCGGCAGCAGATAGCGGATGCCAATGGTATCAGCTATCAGCCTAAGGAGTGTCAGCACAAGGGGGATTGTACGGGTACTTGTCCTGCTTGTGAGGAGGAGATACGTTACCTTGAACGGGAGTTGAAAGCACGTAAGGGTAATGGCTTCGGTATGAAGGTAGCTGGTATAGCAGCTGGTATCTGTGCTACGGTAATGCCGATGACCGCTGCTGCGCAAGCTGTTAAGTCTGATAGTACGGCTAACCCTCCTGTACAAACAACCAAGAAAGCCCCTATAAAGGTAGTAGACCTTTCTGATAGTTGTGCATCACCTGTGATTGTACGTGGAATGGTCATAGACGCAGAAAATAAAGAACCTGTGATGGGGGCAGCTGTTTTTATAGACGGAACAAGAAAGGGCATTGCAACAGATATTGATGGACAGTTTGCTTTGAAAGTTCCATCAGACACGTCGTTGGTTATATCATCTATAGGATACTATAGTAAGAAGGTTCGTGTAAGTTCTCTTTTAAGTTCTGACAATAATGTTATTATGCTTGAAAGGCATGCGATGACAGGTCTTGTTGAAGTAGTAACAGTAAATGCAGCAAGTGACACTGGCAGAGATGGGAGCGCAAGTAATATTGATGATGTGTATGGTCACATGACTTATAAACCAAAGTCACACATGGAGAAGAATAAAAAGAAGTGTAAGTAAGGATAAGGATTATGGCAAAAGGAAAGAGTACTTGTAAGTTGCTGAAGGATATTCGGCAGCAGATAGCGGATGCCAATGGTATCAGCTATCAGCCTAAGGAGTGTCATCACAAGGGGGATTGTGCGGGTACGTGTCCTGCTTGTGAAGCGGAGATACGTTACCTTGAAGGGGAGTTGAAAGCACGTAAGGGTAGTGGCTTCGGTATGAAGGTGGCTGGTATAGCAGCAGGTATCTGCGCTACGGTAATGCCGATGACTGCTGCTGCGCAAGCTGTTAAGTCTGATAGTACGGCTAACCCTCCTGTACAAACAACCAAGAAAGTCCCTATAAAGGTAGTAGACCTTTCTGATAGTTGTGCATCACCTGTGATTGTACGTGGAATGGTCATAGACGAAGAAAATAAAGAACCAGTGATAGGGGCAGGTGTTTTTATAGACGGAACAAACAAGGGCATTGCAACAGATATCGATGGACAGTTTGCTTTGAAAGTTCCATCAGACACGTCGTTGGTTATATCATCTATAGGATACTATAGTAAGAAGGTTCGTGTAAGTTCTCTTTTAAGTTCTGACAATAATGTTATTATGCTTGAAAAGCATGGGATGACAGGTTTGGTTGAAGTAGTAACAGTAAATGCAGCAAGTGATACTGGCAGAGATGGGAGCGCAAGTAATATTGATGATGTGTATGGTCACATGACTTATAAACCAAAGTCACACATGGAGAAGAATAAAAAGAAGTGTAAGTAAGGATAAGGATTATGGTAAAAGGAAAGAGTACTTGTAAGTTGCTGAAGAGTATTCGGCAGCAGATAGCGGATGCCAATGGTATCAGCTATCAACCTAAAGAGTGTCATCACAAGGGGGATTGTACAGGTACTTGCCCTGCTTGTGAAGAGGAGATACGTTACCTTGAACGGGAGTTGAAAGCACGTAAGGGTAATGGCTTCGGTATGAAGGTAGCTGGTATCGCAGCTGGTATTTGCACTACGGTAATGCCGATGACTGCTGCTGCGCAAGGTGTTAAGCCTGATAGTACGGCTAACCCTCCTGTACAAACAACCAAGAAAGCCCCTATAAAGGTAGTAGACCTTTCTGATAGTTGTGCATCACCTGTGATTGTACGTGGAATGGTCATAGACGAAGAAAATAAAGAACCAGTGATAGGGGCAGGTGTTTTTATAGACGGAACAAACAAGGGCATTGCAACAGATATAGATGGACAGTTTGCTTTGAAAGTTCCATCAGACACGTCGTTGGTTATTTCATATATCGGTTATGAGAAGCAAAAGGTTCGTGTAAGTTCTCTTTTACGTTCAGAGAATAATGTTATTATTCTTAAAACCGATGGAAATTTGCTACTTGGAGACCTTGCTGTATTTACGAAGACAGTATATAACGATGATGTATATGGTCGTAGGACTTATAAGGTGAAGTCGCACATGGAGAAGAC
Source organism: Prevotella sp. C561 (assembly GCF_000224595.1). Taxonomy (NCBI): domain Bacteria; kingdom Pseudomonadati; phylum Bacteroidota; class Bacteroidia; order Bacteroidales; family Prevotellaceae; genus Prevotella; species Prevotella sp. C561. The sequence continues at coordinate 447,427 of NZ_JH114139.1, forward strand.
GAAGAAGTGTAAGTAAAGATTAAGGTTATGGTGAAAGGGAAGAGTACTTGTAAGCTATTAAAGAGTATTCGGCAGCAGATAGCAAATGCGAATGGTATTAGCTATCAACCCAAAGAATGTCACTATGAGGGGGATTGTGCGGGTACTTGCCCTGCTTGTGAGGCAGAGATACGCTATTTAGAGACACAGTTAAGAGAACGGAAACGCAAGGGATGGGGCATAAAGGTGGCTGGTTTGGCTGCAGGGCTATGCGTTGCTACGGTCCCGCTTACATCATGTCAGAATAGTCCCAAAGCTTGCAATGTTGAGAATAAAGCTCAGGATTCTGTAGATATGTTAGTTCAGGGCGAGACAGAAGTTATGCCAGAAGCACGCACAAGAGATTTGAAGTGCTCCATAGCTATTAGTGGGCGAGTGCTTAATGCGTCATCTGGTGAGGCAGCTTCTGAGGTTAATATTATTATACAAGGTGGTAAGAAGAGAGTGTCTTTGGGCGAGGATGGAAGGTTTGCCTTGCAGGTTAATCGCAATGACACGCTCGTGTTCTCATCTTATGGGTATATAGATAAGGTGGTAGCAGTGAAGTCTATTCGTAATCCTAACGATATGGTTGTCCGTTTAGAGCCCTCTCTTGACAAAGTAGGAGAGATAGGCAGGGAGTATTTAGAGAAAGAGTTAGAAAACAGTGCAGCCCCGCAATCCCATCAAGAGAAATGCAGTCAGAATTAACATCACCGTTTATAGCCATCAATCGGCATAGGCTCTCTACCGATGGGGAGGGCGTAACAACATTGGTAGGGTTCCATGGTTGTCCGCTTCATTGCGTCTACTGCTTAAATCCTCAGTGCTTACAAGCTGACGGGGTGTGGTGCAGGATGACGCCAGGAGAGTTATATAGTGAGGTGGAGATAGACGACCTCTACTTTATGGCAACGGGTGGTGGCATCTGCTTTGGAGGTGGTGAACCCCTCTTACATTCAGACTTCATCAAGGCCTTTGCAGGCATAATGAACCCTGAATGGATATTGACAATAGAGACGTCACTCAATGTACAGCTTGAGAGGGTCAAGTCTGTTGCCCCTTTGATAAAGCTGTGGTATGTTGATATTAAGGATATGAACCCTGATATCTATAAGGCATACACTTGTAAAGACAACGCTCTGGTAATCAGTAACCTTCAGTGGTTAGCAGCGAACGGATATGCTGATAAGGTGATTATTCGCTTACCCTTGATACCCAAATATAACACAGACAAAGACCGACAAGAGAGTCGGCAGCAGTTGGAGAAGATGGGATTTACATGCTTCGATACGTTTAATTATATAATAAGGTAGGAATATTAATACTCTATAATATACATAGTTCATCTTTTGAAATATCCTTTGAAATCATTATCTTTGCAATTAATAAAAAGAAAGAGAGTATGAGAAAATCCCTTATCATTTTATCAATTATATTTCTGTTGTTGCCTATCAGCGTAACAGCACAGAGTTTCGATGCCTTATGGCAACAAGTAAATCAAGCAGAGAGGATGGACCTGCCAAAGACACAAATCAGCTTATTGCAGCAGATTGAACGGAAGGCACAGAAGGAGAAAGCCTATGGGCAGGTGTTGGCAGCAAGTCTGATGGCATCAAGGTTACGGACAGAGATAGCTCCAGACTCTGCTGAGGTGGAGCTTAAACGATTGAAGGCAAAGGCAAAGATGGTAGAAGGTAAGGATGAAGTCTTATCGGCTATCTATAACTGTGTCTTGGGTGTGATAGATCGGAATGAAGATGCTGGTAATGCTGACGAATACTTTAAGAAGGCACTTGCCAATCCTTCTCTGTTGGCAAGCCAGAAAGCAGCTGACTTTCAGCCGTTGGTAGAAATCGGTAAAGACGATAATATCTTCAAGGGCGACCTGTTGCATGTTATTGGTATGCAGGTGGGTAACTACGATAAACTACATAGTTATTACAAAAGTGTTGGAAAACGAGAAGCAGCTTGCTACACGGCCTTGATGGGGATAGAGGAGAAGGAAGAGAGTATCCCAAAGCTCGACTCACTCATGCAAGAGTATAGCGACTTACCTATAAGTGGGGAAGTTGCAATACAACGTTATCTATGTATGGACAAGGACACACCCGTTGAGAAGAAGATAGCTTATATTGATGATGCCCTCGTTAGATGGGCCTCATGGAAGCGAATAGTGCGTTTACGTAATATCCGTATGTCACTGACAAAACCGATGTTCGATGCTCGTTTTGATAAGTCTAATGTTAGTTCGTCGGAGAAGAATAACTGGGTTAGACTGAATACACGCAACTTGTCGAATGTTACCGTAACTGTTACGCGTACAAGACTGGCTGGAGATCACCTCCTTCGTGTCAATGTTGAGAAGGATAGGGATAAGTTGATGGCAAGCCTGTTGCCCGCAACAAAGCAGACAATCATCCGTACTTACACTGGTCATAAGGACTATGAAGAGGTGAAGGACTCCTTCTTAATGCCTACATTACCTTTGGGTGTCTACCTTATTAAGATAGAGAGTTCTAATAAGGATGTCCTGCCAGAGTATGCTTTCTACTATGTTAGTGACCTCTATGTCATGTCTGAACAGCAGCCGAAGGGGCTGTCACGGTATGTTGTAGTTAATGTTGTGGATGGGCAACCAGTAGCCGATGTAAAGGTTAGAGCTACCTATGCAGAATATTATGGTAAGCCTTCTGTTGTAAAGAAGCAGGTGACGAACAAGAAAGGGGAGGTTGTGTTTGAGTCGGAAAGCAATACCCCAAAGATCTATGTCGCTACGAGTAAGGACAAAGCCTTTAGGGAAGTAAGACTGGAAAGTTCGTATGATTACAGCGGGAGAAACTATGACAACTTGGTAACTGAGGTCTTCACGGATAGGAGTATCTATCGTCCTGGACAGACAGTGCACGCATCTGTCATTGCTTATCAGAATACAAAGCAAGGCTATAAGACGAAGGCTGCAGGCGGACTAACCTTCGATATGATCTTACGTGACGCTAATTATAAGGAGATTGGGCGTAAGTCAGTGACTACAGACAGCTTCGGTACTGCTGCAGCCGACTTTGATCTGCCTACAAGTGGACTGACAGGACGATTCTCTATCAAGGCAGATTATGGTACAAAAGGGTATGAGTCATTCTCGGTAGATGAGTATAAACGACCAACGTTTGACGTAAGTTTTGACGAATATAAGGATAAGTATGCTATCGGTGACACTATCAAGTTGATTGGACATGCTAAGAGTTTTGCTGGCGTACCAGTACAAGGTGCAAAGGTGCATTACGTTGTCACGCGTAATACAAGCTATTGGTGTAGCTTCTATGAAGACGTTGCAAGTGTGAAGGAACAAGACGTTATGACAGATGATAAGGGTGACTTCGTTGTTACCGTACCTTTTGTATTGTCTGACAAGGTCAAGAAAGAAATAGAAGCCGGTAATGAAGACTTTCGCTCACTATTCTATCGTTTTAGTGTGGAAGCGTCGGTGACTGATGCTGCCGGTGAGACCCATGAGGGCTATGCGTCGTTACCAATAGGTACAAAAGAGACGTTCTTGTCTTGTAATCTCCCTTATAAGAATCTGCGCAGTAGCCTTAAAACGATAAAGTTCGGTTACTATAATGTTGCAGGAAATACTCTTGATGGTACCGTGAAATATGTGATAGTACCACAGCAGAAGGATAATAGTAAGTATGTATACGGCAATTACACGACCGTGAAGGCTAATGAAGAGGTTGCTATAAAGGCTTTGTCTTCTGGAACTTATCGTCTACATGCAATTTGTGGGACGGATACAATAGACCAGGACTTTATTGTCTTCTCTTTAGACGATAAGCGTCCTGTTATTGAGACACATGACTGGTTCTATCTGAGTGGGAACCAATTCCCTCGTGATGGAGGTCCTATCTATATGCAGGTAGGCTCAAGCGATGAGAATCAATATGTTGTTTATTCTATCTTCTCAGGCGATAAAGTGATTGAGACAGGTGCTTTCAATCAGAGTAATAGTATAACGACACGCAAGTTTATATATAAGGAAGAGTATGGTGATGAGCTATTTCTTAATTATGCTTGGGTAAAGAATGGCGTTCTGTATAGGCATTCTGAGAGGATTAGCCGTCCGTTACCAGATAAGAACTTAATAGTGAAATGGAAGACATTCCGTAATAAGCTCACCCCAGGACAACAGGAGGAATGGACAGTGACCATTAATCGTCCTGATGGTAAGGCGGCTAATGCTCAGTTGATGGCAACGCTTTATGATAAGAGTCTTGACGAGCTCATGTCTCATTCATGGAGCTTTATCAACTTCTTTTCACTTAACTATACATTTGCTGAATGGCGTAGTCCTCGCTATGGAGGCATCTATCTTTCAGCTGATGCAAACCTTCATTATTATAATGTGGATCGGTTGTCTTTCTCAAAGTTCGATAGCCGCTTCTTACAACAATTTGATTTTCCAGATACACGTTATTACTCTTCTCAATCCTATAAGATGATGAGTGTGACACGTTGTTTCGATGCACAGACTGTGAAAGAGACGGCTGCTGTGGCCGAGGTAGCTAAGGTTGGCCATGAAGATGACAATGAATCGGAAGTGAGATTTACTGCTCCTGTTATCAAGAAAGATGAGGAGATAAAACAAGAAAAGGACAAAACGAAGACTGTAAAGCCTTCTATGCGTGAGAACCTCAATGAGACAGCATTCTTCTATCCGCAGTTGCAGACCGATGGGAACGGTAATGTAAGTATTAAGTTCACCCTTCCTGAGAGCTTAACAACGTGGCGCTTCATGGGATTAGCACACGATGAGGATATGAACAATGGCTTCCTTTCTGATGACATCGTGGCTCAGAAGACCTTGATGGTGCAACCTAACATGCCTCGCTTTGTCCGTATGGGTGATGAGGCGATGCTTTCTGCGCGCTTGTTCAACCTTTCTGAGAAGGATATCAATGCTAAGGCAAAGATTGAAATACTTGACCCTGCAACGGAGAAGGTGCTCTTCACAGATAGTAAGGCTGTTGTTTTGAAGGCACAGGGTGGTGGTTCGGCAACGTATAGTTTAGCTTCATTGTTGGCAAAGAATGCTAACAAGCTTACAGCAGACCAATCCTTGCTCATTGTACGCTTCTTGGTTGAGGGCGGCGGGTTCTCTGATGGGGAGCAACACTACCTGTCAGTGCTTCCTAATAAGGAGTATGTTACAAACACTTATCCGTTTACTCAGAATGAGGTAGGCGTTAAGACAATAGATATCAGTAAGCTCTTCCCAAAGAAGAGTACCGACCAGAAGCTTACAGTAGAGTACACTAACAACCCTAACTGGTTGATGATTCAGGCCTTGCCATATATCTCTAAGACAAATGACGATAATGCTATCAGTCTTGTATCGGCTTATTATGCAAATTACTTGGGTAATCACATCATGAGTACTTCACCGGTGATTAAGCAGACTATTGAGCAATGGAAGAAGGAGAGCAGTAAGGAGACTTCAATGATGTCGGCTTTGGAGAAGAATCAAGAACTTAAGTCGTTGACACTTAATGAGACGCCTTGGGTGATGGAGGCAAAGAACGAAAGCGAGCAAAAACAGCAACTCGTACGTTTCTTCGACGCTAATCAGTTGCAGAACAACCTTACTTCAATCTTCAAGAAATTGAAGGATTTGCAGCAATCTGATGGTTCGTTCTCTTGGTGGCCAGAGATGAAGGGAAGTTTGTATATGACGGTTGCGGTGACAAAGACACTCGCTCGTCTGCAGAGTATTACGACTCCTACACCAGAGCAAACGGACATGATTAAGGCTTCTTTCCGTTTTATGGATAAGAAGGTGGCTAAGTGTGTGAAGGAGATGAAGCGTTACGAGAAGAAGTATGACACTACTCTCTTCCCGTCTGATGACCTTTGTGATTATCTCTACACCAATGCTTTGTTCTATCACGACCGTTCTACAAATGATATTAAGTACCTCATTGACCGCTTGACCAAGATGCCTACGGAATTAACCATTTATGGTAAGGCTAACACAGCAGTAATCCTTCAGCAGTATGGTAGGGTTGAGAAGGCACGTCAATACCTACAGAGTATCAAGGAATATACGGTTTATACGGAAGAGAAGGGGCGTTACTTCGATTCTAAAAACGCTTATTACAGTTGGCGTGATTATAAGATACCAACGCAGGTAGCGGCTATCGAGGCCTTAAAGGCCATCGCACCTAATGATAGTAAGACGCTTATCGAGATGCAGCGGTGGCTCTTACAGGAGAAGCGTACGCAGGCTTGGGACACACCATTGAACTCTGTCAATGCTGTTTGGGCCTTTACTAATAAGGGAAACTGGCTGATGCAGAACGGAGAACACGCTACGTTGTTGCTTGACAACCAACCTTTGCAGACGACACAGCCTACTGCTGGCTTGGGATACGTGAAGGTTTCGCAGCCTGTCGACATCCAATCGCCTTCCCGTCATGAGCTAACAATCAATAAGACAAGCACTGGCACCAGCTGGGGGGCGGTCTATGCACAGTTCTTCCAGGCTTCGACGGATATCTCTGCAGCCACATCTGGTATGAAGATTATACGTGAGGTGCTGGTAGATAGCGTGTCTTTCAAGAAGACTATGCACCTTAAGGTGGGTGACAAGGTGCGCATCCGCTTGACAATCATTGCTGATCGTGATTATGACTTCGTACAAGTTGTTGACAAGCGTGCGGCCTGCCTTGAGCCTGTTAGCCAGTTGAGTGGTTATCGTTGGGGGTATTATATTGCTCCGAAGGACTACACCACCAACTATTACTTCGATGAGATGGCTAAGGGTAAACATGTTGTTGAGACCGAGTATTACGTTGATCGCGCTGGTGTTTACCAAACTGGAACCTGTACAGTACAGTGTGCATACGCCCCAGAGTATAGCGGACGCACTGGAGCCATGGTTATTCAAGTGAAGGAGTAGACAAGTAGACGAGTAGACAAGTGGATGAGTTGACGAGTAGATAAGTGAATGAGTTGACAAGTAGACAAGTCTACAAGTGAACGAGTTATTAGATAGTGAGGCGGATAGGGGGTAGTGTTTTAACTCCCTTTCAGCCGTCTCTGTGACAAGTAAAGATTGATGAGTAAACAAGTAGACAAGTCTACAAGTGAACGAGTTATTAGATAGTGAGGTGGATTGTGGGTAGTGTCTTAACTTCCTTTCAGTCGTTTCAGTGACAAGTAAAGATGATGAGTAAACAAGTAGACAAGTCTACAAGTGAACGAGTTATTAGATAGTGAGGCGGATAGGGGGTAGTGTTTTAACTCCCTTTCAGCCGTCTCAGTGACAAGTAAAGTGGATGAGTTGACAAGTAGACAAGTCTACAAGTGAACGAGTTATTAGGTAGTGAGGTGGATAGGGGGATATTTCCTTACCTCCCATCCACTCCTCTCACTCTTTTATATAAATAGTAGGAATGCTTCAAATAGAGATAGATAACGGTAGTGGTTTTTGCTTTGGTGTGACCACAGCCATAAAGAAAGCCGAGGAAGAATTAGCCAAAGGGACAAAGTTATATTGCTTAGGTGACATCGTACATAACAGTATGGAGGTGGAGCGACTGACGAAGAAAGGACTCATCACCATCAACCATGAGCAGATGCGCGAGCTTCATGACGTGAAGGTTCTACTGCGTGCTCATGGCGAGCCTCCCGAGACCTATGAGCTTGCAAGGCGTAATAACATTGAGATCATAGATGCTACTTGCCCCGTGGTCCTTGCCCTTCAGCGGCGTATCAAGACTCAGTATGAGAAGGGACGACAGTCTTCTTATATGATAACATCCAAGGGTAACACAACTGTCGACGACCCATCAAAACTCAGACCTCTAACAGAAGAGGACGACACGACTTCTTCCTCTTCTGTTTCTCTCCCTCCTGCAGTGGGCGAGGGACAAACCCTTAGTGCGTCGTCCTCCATTGTCATCTTTGGAAAGAACGGTCATGCAGAGGTACTCGGACTGGTTGGTCAGACCCATAGTCATGCCATTGTGATAGAGAAGTTTGAGGATGTAAAGGCCTTAGACTTCACCCATGACATTTATCTCTACTCCCAGACGACAAAGAGTTTGGATGAGTTTCATAAGATAATAGACTACATTCAGCGTCATATCTCCCCTGATGCTAAGTTCCAAAGTTTTGATACTATCTGCCGACAGGTGGCCAATCGCATGCCTAACATCTCTACCTTTGCTGCCCGTCATGACTTGATTCTCTTCGTGGCAGGCCGTAAGAGCTCGAATGGTAAGGTTCTCTTCCATGAGTGCCTAAGTGTGAATCCAAACTCCCATCAGGTTGAGAGCGCCGATGAAATCGACATGAACTGGTTTAATGGGGTAGAGACAGTAGGCATCTGTGGCGCTACGAGTACACCAAAATGGCTGATGGAGGAGTGTCGTGATGAGATACTTCGACATACGAAATGATACTTTTTTTTTATCTTTTTACGAAGAGTTTGAATGCGAAAGCTATCTTTTTATGATAGACTTTCGCATTTTTTTTGTACCTTTGCACCGTCATTCAAGATTTAATGTGGCTTTATTGCAACACTTGAGTTAGGTTTTCTCTTGAAATGACAACATACAGAGTAACATTTGTTGGGCCTTCCAACAATTATAAATGATAGAGTATATCAGTTGTTGATAATAGGTGTTTAGGGACTTATATACTCTTTGGTAATCTTTTCATAACGCTTAAAGAAGTGAGAAGGTGCCATTTCTAAGGTTAGTGTTCTATCACTTCCTTTGACATCTCTGTTCCTGTTATCAAAGCGTTGTAGCACTGAAAACATTGTGCAGCATTCTTGCTTGTGGGCATCCCATCACTCCTTTATTTTGGAGCATATCTCTTATAGTCCCATATTACATATATAATAGTATTCATCAAAAGTGTTGTTAATAGACTTATGAAAGAACAAAAGAGTTTCCTTGTACCTATGGCATTCTTAGGACTAATGTTTTTCACTTGTGGTTTTGCACTGGGTATTAATTCTTTATTGGTACCAGTATTGAAGGTGTCGTTAAGCGTCTCTTCCATGGAAGCGTATATGCTTATTGGTGCAACATTCCTTCCTTTCCTCATCTTTGGCTATCCTGCGGGAATATTAATCAGTAAGATAGGGTATAAGCGTACGATGGCTACTGCGTTTGGAATGTTTGCCATAGCTTTCGGAGCATTTATCTTCTCGGCAGATGCAAAGAGTTTTCCTTTGTTCCTGACGGCTTCTTTTTTCTGTGGAACGGCCAACACCTTCTTACAAGCAGCTATTAATCCTTACGTTACGATATTAGGACCAACGGAGAGTGCCGCAAAGCGTATCTCTATTATGGGTATGATTAACAAGTTAGCTTGGCCAGTATCGCCTCTGTTTATTGCTTTCTTTGCAGGAGCCTCAGGCAGTGTTGCTATAGATGACTTAGGTAAACCCTTTGCTGTAATTATCTTTCTTTTCATTGCTTTGGGTGTTGTGGCGCTTTTATCACCATTACCAGAGGTCAAGGCCGCTGGTGAGGATAGCAGTGAAACAGATGAGATTGACCAAGAGGTGTCTGCTTATGCGAATAGTAAAAAGTCTGTTTTCCAGTTTCCACATTTGGTTCTTGGCGCTATTGCCATCTTCTTTTATGTGGGTGCAGAGACCATCGTCTTGGGTACACTGATTGATTATGCAAACGAGTTAGGGCTTACTCATCCAGAGAACTACTCTTGGATAACACCGATTAGTATTAGTATTGGATATATAGCGGGAATTATCCTTATCCCTAAGTATCTTTCTCAGACACGTGCTTTACAGATATGTTCGTTCGTAGCCTTGCTGGGCACTGCCCTTGTCGTCCTTCTCCCAGGGGTTTATAGTATCTTTAGTGTTGGTGTCATGGCCTTAGGCTGTTCACTGATGTGGCCTGCTTTTTGGCCTTTAGCACTGATGGATTTGGGTAAGTTCACCAAGAAAGGGTCGTCACTCTTAACCATGGGACTTATCGGTGGAGCAGCTATTACAGTGTTGTTTGGCCTCTTAAAGGATGTTTTAGATGCTCGATATGCCTATGGTCTTTGCTTTGTATGCTTTGGTTATATCATGTTCTATGCGTTCAAGGGCTATAAGTTGCGTTAACAGAATATCGTCTGAAAGTGCTTTAAGTTCCTACACAACAAGCTCTTGATGAGACGCTTAACTATAGGCTTATAGCACATCATAATCTTTAGAAGTATTAGATTTGCGGGATTACCTTTACGGAGGTAGTCCCGTTTTTGATGGTTCTTTCATTCTAAGTGCACAATCTCTTTCGTGCGACAACCTTATAGAAGGCGCTGCTATAAGGTATCTTCTCGGGTGCGAATAGGTCCCTACTCATTCTGTGAAAACCTCTGAGGAATGAACCTTCAGATAACTTTCTTAATTCATGAAAATATGTGACAAAAACGCACAAGTTGGTCCTTAGATTAAGACGATAATATCTATAAAGTTCAACTATGTAACTCGTAATATATCAGCACATTACATACTCTGTTGAAGAAGACGCCTTTCTTGCCTCAAGAAGGGCGTCTTTTGCATACAAGAAGGGCATGTTCTTGAACGCAGAAGGGCCTCTTCTTAAACGCAGAAGGGCGTGTACTGGTTTCAAGAGGGGCGAAAATTATTGACAAGCCATTGAGGAGTTAAAGAGTAGAAAGAGAAAAAAATGAGGGAAGACAACAACATCTACCCTCGCTATGTTTGTGTTTTACGACCTGTCTGACACATACTCCTTGCGCTGATAACCAGTCGTTAACACTATGAAAAACCCTTGTAACCGCACTTGAAAAGCCCATTGAACCTAATAACTAACCTCGATAGAGGCTGGATAAACACGATAAGGGTCGTAGTATTCGGTGCAACTATTAATCATGTCTTGCAGGTTGGGCTTCACAGTCTTACGATAACATTCTTGCCCATTGACGATGACTGTCACGGGCTTAGCCATGTTTACGAGCTTATTGTTCAGATAGATACGTAGCCGTCCACCCTTTGCTGTGGTGTAATTACGGTTGAATTTCATTTCAATTCCCCATTGTTTGTCACGCTCGACAGCGGTGTATTCCACCTCACGAATACTGACTCTCACCACGTTATCATGGATAGTCATGTCATAGTAGGTGCGATTCTTCGTAGGAGAAGCTATCACTTGAAGGTTGTAGAAACCTGACCTATGTCGCCCATCCATCTCGTAGTCTTCCCAAAGAACAGTCTTTGGATAGGGGTTACGGACAAAGTTTTTCAGCCAAGGGGTAGTGAGGTCATAATTAATATGGTGTTGCATCCCAGGTAGAAGATTGATGCGATGAACAAAGAGCGGCCGCTTGTCGGCATCCATGGGACGTGCCAACTGTGCCGAATCGAAGGCCACTTGCGTGTAGTAAGTCAGTATGTTGCGGTAGAACCCAGTGTCGTCAGCCCCGGTAAGGAATGAGAACCCTATGTTAGCACAGTTCTCTATCGGTGCATTCTTCAGTGGTTCGCCCCCTGCCATAGGCCCCGCTGCAGCCCAGTAGTCGGCATAGAACGAGGCAAGACGCTGACTGCCGTAGCCTCCCTCAGATATTCCGAAGACATAAAGGCGGTTGGCATCGACATTGCCCTCGGCGAGTGCTTGTCGGAGAAGGCGTTTCCAAGCAAATTGCTTAGCCACCTGCCACCAGCGATAGTAGTCGCCCTCGTTAGGAATCTGTGGGATGAAATAGAGCGAAGGACCGTCTTTGAACCTGTTACCTAAGGCAAGTCCGGTAGACCATTCATGTTCTTTCGGACCAGAACCATGCAGGTAAAGAAACAAGGGCAACTTTCCCTCGCTGCTTCCCTTCCATCCGTAATAGTAGGGCATGACCGCATCTTTCTCCAAAGCCACAGGCAGGTGCCATGAAGCCTTCACCCCTTTCCGTAAGTCCTCGGGCTTGGCAAGTTTCTCTTCCTTCAACGCTCGGTTGGCTTCACACCATGCCGTCCACACCATCTTTTGGTTTTCTGCAATCTCATTAGCCTTCATTACTTGTTGTATAGACGTCGTATAAGGTCGGTTACGTTGGTAGGCCTCCTTGCTCTTCAGCTCCTCGTCCTGTTTTGTTTTGAGTGTTTGTAGGAAATAGTTCTTCACCTTCTCCTGCATATTTCGTCCCTGTGCGTGAGCGATGTGTGTGTTTGCAGAGAGCGCAAACAGCAAGCCCACAGCAATAATAAAGTGATTGGTCTGTCTCATTTTACGACTTTGTATCTTCAATGTATTTGTTTGTTAGGGTTCAGTCCCTTGTAAGATTTAGCTTTGCAGACAAAGGTAAGCATTTTCAAAGGACTGTGCAAGAGTTCTTAAAAGAATGAAGCCTCACCCCTGACCCGCTTCGTTAGGAGATAGGTCGGGGTGAGGCTCTCTCGCTCTTTCTGGTATCGACGTCGTTTGTTCAGTCTGTCGTCGTTCACTCCTATGTCTTTTCTTTTATTGTCAGCCTAATCTTGTTCGCACTGTTACCTTGTCTTTTATCCTCAGTCAGACAGCGCTCACGCCCCTACGCTAACCATATATCTTGTCTATTAGAAGCCACCGAAGCCACCGCCTGATGGTGGAGGACCCGGTGGACGTTCGCCTCTTGGAGGTCGCTGACCGCCACCTGGGCCCATACCCGGCCCGTTTCGGTCGAAACCAGGACCATCCTTTGGTTTCGGCATAGCGTTCTTACCACCAAAGAGGTTCAATCGGTAGGTTGCTCTCAGCATGATATAGCTGTTGATACTATTGTATTCTGTATCCGTACGGCTCACCGAGTTGATGACACGTGAGAGGTTACTTTGCTGACGAAGGATGTCATAGAACTGCAAGCTGAAGGTCAGTGCGTTTCCTTTTAGCATACTCTGTGATATTTGTGCGTTCCAAAGTAGCTCGTTAGTGTTCAATGAAGCGTCGCTATAACCACGTCGACTGTTCTGGTGGAGATCGGTCGAGATGCTCATGTTCCATGGTAGGTTAAGACTCAGCGTACCACCATAAGCGAACTGCCATGTGCGTAGGTTGCTCATACTCTGCAGGTTGTTCTTCGTGTTAGTATAGTCTACTGACCCGTCTAACTCTAACTCCAACCACGATGTACGATAACTTGCAGCAAGTCGTTCAGCTAAGTTAAGCGACTTCGTGATATTCTTGTCTAAGCTACTTGTACGGTTCAGCTGTAGATAGCTGACGTAGCGGTTGAAGTTAGCACGGCTGAAGCTATGGATGTTCCATACGCCAGCTGAGTCGATACTCATGTTATACATCAGTCCTGCATCAGCTCCCCAGTTGCCATTCACATTGACAGGCTGTATCGTACGAGCACCTGTGACAGCATCGTAGGTGACACTGTTTCCTATGGCGTTTCGGGTTGTTGAGAAGTTTGCAAAGGTCATCAACGCCTGCGCATGACTCTGTTTATAGGTGTTATAGAACAAGCGGAAATTATTGGTGAAGGCTGGTTTCAGACCAGGGTTACCAATTGAGATGTTCTGTGGGTCGGTGTTGTCGACGATACTAAGCAGCTGGCTCATTGTTGGTTGAGCGATCGTACCCCTATAGTTGATACGTAGGTTGCTCTGCTCACTGAACTTATAACGGAAGTCGAAGGTAGGACTCCAGTTGAATACCGTGCGTGCTGTGTCGACATGTACACCGAGGTAGTCCTGCATGTAAGTGGAGTGCTGTGGTTGGAACATTACTCCCACGTTCATCTTCCATTTGTCGCGTATCATCCTCATCATCACTTGCATGTCGTGAGTATAGGTGCGATACTCAGAGTATCGACTCAAGTTATTATCAAGGTAGTTGCCCAATGGGTTGGTCAACAAGCCGAGATAGTTGTCCCATGAACGGTAGGCAGGTTTCAAACTACCGAACGTCCCTGATGGTAAAGCCGACAGGTCGTAAGTGTCACGGTCGCTCTTTGAGAAGCCATACTTAAACTGGTAGCTGAATTGCAAGTAAGTCTTGCGAGCTATTGGTTCGCTGTAAGTAGCCTGCAAAGCATAGTCCCAGCTCTTTGTCGGCATGAGGTTGTAGCGGTAAGCACGGTAGGTAGAGTCGTTACCGAGAGCGTCCTGCAACTGAAAATACTCAATGTCTTGTGTTGAGAACGTCTTAGAGTCCGAATTACTATAGTTGGCATCTGTGCGCAAGGTGACGTTTCGTCTGTTGCTGGAGAGCTTGCGGTTCACCTGTAACATAGCCCCCAAAGTAGTGGTGTTACCATAGCTGATGGTCATGTTACGCTGTGTGTTCACCATCACGCCAAGCCCTTTCAGCTGTGCGATAGCGGCTGTTGACAATGGATCGTCAACCGTTTCGTAGGGGTCGGCATTGTAGGCTGCAGACGAACTAACGACCTGTCCGTCGCTCTTACTTAGTCGGAAATTTGGTCGGAACATAATGTTCCATACAGAGTCGGGACGCCACTCGAGTCTGAAACGCCCATCCCAAGAGTTACTCCTGGTGTATTCTTGTGACAAGCGGTTCGCAAATGAGCCTTGTCGTGCTACGAAGTTCTCACTCGCTACACGTGTGTTTAAGTCGCCATTAGCGTGGTTCCAGCGCACACTACCGTCCCATTGCAGGGTCTTACCATTGTCGTAGTTCATGTTCAGACCCACCATCTTGGTTGCGTTCAGACCTTGGCGCACACCGCCGAAGCCGCCACGTGGACCACCTCCAAAGCCCATGTCGTTGACATTATTGGCTGATGCAAAGCCCATCATACGGAACTTATTATTGAAGTAAGCGCCCATCGCCTTCTCTGAATAGCGGTTTTGCGTACCGATACCGAGGTCGATATTAGAGAAGAGACCCTTGTTCATACCCGACTTGATACCGAAATCGAGTACTGTCGACTCGTTTCCGTCATCAATACCAGTAACTCTACTGAGGTCACTCTTCTGGTCGTAGGCCTTAATCGTTTGTATGATAGAGGTAGGAAGGTTCTTCATTGCGGTCTTGGTGTCGCCCACCATGAACTCTTTCCCATCTACAAGAATCTTCTTAACCTCCTTACCATTAATCTTAATCGTACCGTCGCTTGACACTTCTGCACCCGGTAAGCGTTTTACGAGGGCCTCGATAGTGGAGCCTTCAGGCACTCGATAGGCCGAAGCATTATACTGAAAGGTATCGGCTTTAACGACTACTTTCGGTGCACTGGCCACTACCTTAACCTCTTTCAATGTCCTTGTGTCTACTTGGAAGTCTAATTGTCCTACCGAGACATCCTGCTCGTTGGCAATAGTAATGTTTTGGAAAATAGTCTTGTAGCCTACATACGATGCCTTTAAGATGTAGCGTCCGTTATTAGGAGCCGTAATCTTAAAGCTTCCTGCTTCGTCTGATGTGGCACCAACGACGTAGCTACTGTCCTGCTTCAGCAGCTGAACAACAGCAAAAGGTACCTTTTCTTTTAACTCTCCATCGTAGAGAGATCCCGTAATTGTCCTGTTTTGTGCCAGCATCGATATAGAGCCAGACAGCAAAAGAACAAATGTCAACAGTCTTTTTACCATAAATTTATTGTTAAGTTCTTAATCTTGTCGTAGAACGATAAGTATGACGACGAAAAAAGAATAAGGTTTAATGAGATATAAATAATTTATTAAAAAAGTTGTTGTTCGGTTAGTTGTTGAGGCCGAATGAAAGTTCTCTGCGTAGGAAAACACGGTGTGTAATCCTCTGAAAGGGTTGCACATAGAGTGAGCAATGTGCGCAAAAACGTGACAGATAGTATTAAAGTGTGTGAAATATCAGCGTGTTTCTGTGTTTTTGTAAGCTGAAAAAGCTTATTTTTGTATTGTGAACTATAGAGGAGAAGCTTATGAAACAGAACATTATTATATCCAAACAGTTCAAGAGTGAACTGGCAACAGCGATCTCAGAGTGCGAGAAAGACAAGATATTTGTGCTTGTTGATGAGACGACACGTGAGTTGTGTTGGGAGCTTATCAAGGATGATTTCTGTCTTAAAGAGGCTCAAGTGATTACGATTGGGACGACAGATAGCAATAAGACGCTCGATACCTTGGTTGCTGTGTGGGAGGCCTTACAGCAGGGAGGGGCTACGCGTCACTCGCTGTTGATAAACCTTGGTGGTGGTATGGTGACCGACCTTGGTGGCTTTGCGGCATCAACATTCAAGCGGGGCATTAACTTCATTAATATTCCTACAACGCTTCTTGCGATGGTTGATGCCAGTGTTGGTGGCAAGACGGGCGTGAACTTCGGTGGATTGAAGAATGAGATTGGGGTCTTCAATGAGGCGAATGTGGTTATTCTTAATACTGATTGGCTTAAGACACTCGACGCTGCTAACATCCGCAGTGGCTATGCCGAGATGCTAAAACATGGTTTGATTGCTGATGAAAAGATGTGGGCTGAGTTGATAAACTACAACCTTGCTGAGCCAGACCTGCTGTTGTTGAGTGGAATGTTGGGTAGAAGCGTATGCGTAAAAGAACGAATTGTGGAGGAGGACCCGCACGAGAAGGGTATTAGAAAGGCCCTTAACCTTGGTCATACCTTTGGTCATGCGTTCGAGTCATGGGCTTTAGAGCATCGTCCTATCCTTCATGGATATGCTGTAGCCTTTGGTTTGATAGCTGAATTATACCTCTCTGTAGTGAAGACGGGTTTTCCAACAGAGCGTATGCGGCAGACTGTCAGTTTCATTCGTGCGTATTATGGGGTGCTGCCCATCACTTGCAACGATTATGCAAGGCTCATTGAGCTGATGTACCATGATAAGAAGAACCGTGGAAATGAGATTAATGTCACGCTCTTAGGGGGTATTGGTGACATCCGTATCAACCAGTCTGTTAGCGAGGAAGAGGTGAAAGAAGCCCTTGACTTTGTGAGGGAAGGGTAGTAAAGGGTATTGGGCTAATAAGGCTAATAAGGCTAATAAGACTTAAGCCTAATCACCAATCTTATCCTATTAGGCCTCCCCTCCTTCGGAGGGGCTGGGGAGGTCCCAGCAGTTTAGTACTCCCCTCCTTCGAAAGAATTGTAGGGGATTTAGCAGCTTGGGCCTCCCCTCCTTCGGAGGGGTCGGGGAGGTCCCCCACTCCCTACACTCCTTCTTCCTCCGATTTATCCACTTCACTCTTCGGCTGTTCGGGTTGGTCGCTTGGAGTGTCTAATTGTGTTGCCTTATTGATACGCATCCTACTCATGTTATCGATGGTTACATCTAAGGGAACATACTCGTCGCTCTTTGGGTCAGGAGAGCCAACACTTGCTCCGAAGTATAGTTTGTTGCCCTCAGCTCGGTCGAACATGAAACCTATCAAGGCTCCGTTCTTAGCGTACTGATTGTCGGTAAACTCTCTGAAATCGTCTTTTGTAAGCGTACGGTCGTAGAATGATGAACCATCCGAGCGTAGTATCTGTACTTGAAACTTGTTGTCATAGTATTTGCGGCCGTCCTCGTCACTTACAGTAGAGAGTGATTTATCTGCAAAACGATGTATGCGAATTGTATAGGTAGCACCCATCCACTCCACTTTCTTCTCATACTTGAATTCATCCATAGCCTTTGTACCACTCGGTACATGAGGTTTTGGGGCTATCTTAGTGATGATATCGTTTGATTTTCTTTCTTGCTTGCAAGCCGTAACACCCAAGAGTAGCAGGCTCAAGCTTATGATGTGTAATATATTTCTTGTCATAATACGTGATTCTTGTAGGCAAATTTACGTATTTTCTTTGAACCTTGCAAGGATGAATAACAAAAGATAGCTTTACAGAGAGATTAGGGTTGAAGGATTGCTTGGCTATTTCTAAGGGCGAGTGCTTGGTGGGGTGAGGCTTCTATTGGCTGTAAGGTTCTGTGTTATCGGTTGACTTAATGTCTCTGTGA
This sequence comes from Prevotella sp. C561, assembly GCF_000224595.1. Classification (NCBI taxonomy): domain Bacteria; kingdom Pseudomonadati; phylum Bacteroidota; class Bacteroidia; order Bacteroidales; family Prevotellaceae; genus Prevotella; species Prevotella sp. C561. The sequence continues at coordinate 465,370 of NZ_JH114139.1, forward strand.
ACCCTTGTGTGTTCTGTTCTTCTGTGTAAATCTGTGAGAAAAAACACGCTGAGGCACTCCTACAAGACTTCTAATAAAGGACAATGCGAAGCCTATATCCACTCTATAGGGGTATCTCGGTGATTACGCCCCTCCCTTTTGGGGAGGGGAAGGGGGAGGGGCCAGCTGGGGCCGGGGGATGTGCTGTTGCGGTGATCACTCCCCTCTCCATTCGGAGAGGGGCTGGGGGGTGAGGCTAAAAGGGCCTCTTCTACGTTTGAGAACATGCCCTTCTTGCATGCAGAAGACGCCCTTCTTGAGGCAAGAAGGGCGTCTTCTACAACGCTGTTTGTAATAGCTTGATTTGTTGACTGTTATGAGTGTGATAAGAGGATATGATATGTGCTTATTCTAAGGGAACTTAGTTCGATGCGGTGTAATGATTTTTTGTAGTCTTAATGATTATTTTGGGGTGTGGAGACATTACCGATTTTTCTCATGTGAGATGTTGATAAATAGGGTGGGTACGTTCCTTATTCTTTTATTAGTGGTTTTTATAAAGGATAACCTCACCCCCTGCTCCCCTCTACAATCAGAGAGGAAGTGGGGGTGAGGTTACCTTTATAGGGATAGACCAACTACTAAGTCTATTTTAGATACAATCCTTTATCAACTGAATAAACCGCTCTTCGCCCAATCCAGAACGCTCAGCAGCTGTGCGGACAGTAGCCTTCTTGAGTATCAACTTGCCTAATGGCGTGTTCAGCATCTTGAAAGATGGATAGCGAGCAGCAAGTTCCTTCTTTAGATGAGGATAGACTTCAAAGAGGTCTTTCAGACGTGTGTCTGAAGTTATCTCTATCTGCTTGTCTGCTTGGGCAGTAGGTGCGTCGTCGTTCTTATCACTGGTAGCGGTGGTGGTTGATGCGTTTTCCTCCTCTTTACCAGCCCATGTCAGCAAGGTCTGTGAGCCAGTCAGTTCACGGATATGCGTACAGTCTTGCATCATTTCGAGTACGCCACGGAAGCGACCTTGCTTATCGCGCACAGCAAAGTAGACGATGTAGAGGAACACTTCAGGCTTGTTAATCCAGAACTCAGCCTTGTCTTGTTCGCCACTACGGAACTTTGCTACAATCTCCTCAACGATGTGCACACTCTTACGAGGGTGACAGTTAGACACCTGTCGACCGATGACATTCTTCGACCTTGGGAAGATGCGGTGGTCAGTATCAGAATAGAATTTCACCAACTCGTTCTCGTCTACGAAGGAGATGTCGATTGGCAGGTGCTGATAGATGAGGTTGATTTGCTCTAAGGTAAGCTTACCTGTTGCCACATCCAGCTCCTGCTGTGGTCCTGCCGAGTAGCCATACTTACTGAGTAGGGCTTGGAGGTCTTCTGCAAAGCCTTCTTTAGGTGTTGAGTGGTGGGTGTTGGGTGATGATGGTTTGTCTACTTTGAAGAAAGCAAAACCAATCTCTTGGTCGCCTGCCTTCATGTCCTCAAACTCTTCCGCAGATATAAGTGCGTAAGAAGTAGGGTAGAGAATAGTCTCTTCCTTCTCCATCAAGTCGCGTGCATTAGCTATTAACTCACTTTGAGCAGCGATGAAGGCCTCCTCGTCGTTAGCCTCTAAGAGTCGTAGCGACTCCTTGATCTCATCACGGATAATGTCGTCAAAGTTCCACATCGTCGTTGTTGGGCGGTCGAAGCCCTTCTTCTCCAAGAGAGGATAGAGTTGGTTCTGCTTACGTTGGTAGTGGATAGGATACTGACGTATCTGGTCGTAGAGTTCTAACCACTGGTTCTTTATCATCGGATACTGTATGAGGTCCTCAACAACAAGGAGCAGTCGGCGCATCTCGTCGTTCTCTTTATAATAATGTGAAAGTGGGTGGTCCTCTGGTACATCTGGTCGGCTATAATCCATGAAACCCTCTACGAGTTCAATAATCTTGCGCATGTCGGCACGGATACACTCATCGTCCTCACGCGACTTCATATTTTGCTCGATGAAGGCAAGGTGATAAGGGCGTATCTTCCCTACCTTTGTCTTCATTTGCTCACGTGCCTCTTCTAATGAGAGCTGTCCTGTCTCGTACTTTTCCTCCAGTTCAAGCATTGCTTGCATCTTCTCCATTTCAATCTTAGGGAGATAGTCTTTCATCTTATTTGCCATAACTCTGTTACTGATTTTATTGTTTTCTGCTGCAAAGATAAGGCCTTCTTTGGAAATAGAAAGATAACAAATGTGACTGAGTTAAGTTAAAAAAAATAATATATCACTTGTTGGCTGAATGCGCTTTGTGGTTTCTTATTCAAAAGATTTTGGTTATGATTCGTAATAATTATGGTTATAAAGGTTGTTAATAACAAAATATTTGTATCTTTGCAGACATGTCAAGTGAAATTGAGCGTAATGATTCTCAATGGTGTTTACCAGCCAATAGAACGAGAGACGGAAGTTTTCTAAATGCTACACTACCAAAGAGATAATACGATTGCAGAACAAGAAAAAATCTAACTAAATATATTTGCAAAGTAAAGTTATGGAGCAAAAAAGACATTATGAAGGGTTGACTGATACGGAGGTGTTGGCCAGTCGTGAACAACATGGGGCTAATGTGTTAACGCCTTGTGAGAAGGATCCACTATGGAAGCAGTTCTTAGAGAAGTTTGAGGACCCACTCATTATCATCCTTCTCATTGCGGGTTTCCTCTCTATCGCTATTTCTTGTTGGGAATACTGGGGACTACATAGTGAGGACGGAGCGGCTGTCTTCTTTGAGCCAGTGGGTATCTTTATAGCTATCCTTTTGGCTACAAGTATTGCATTCTACTTTGAACTGAAAGCTGATAAAGAGTTCTCTATCCTCAACCAAGCGAACGATGAGGAGGAGGTTGAGGTGATAAGAAATGGTAATGCGACGACAGTTGCTAAGAAGGATATTGTTGTCGGCGATGTTGTCATTATCAATACAGGAGCAGAAATACCAGCAGATGGTAGGTTGCTCGAGGCTATCTCGCTTTATGTTGACGAGTCAACGCTGAATGGAGAGAGTGTTCCTGCTTATAAATCAGTAAAAGAAGAGGAGTTTGACAAGGATGCCTCTTACGCTACTAACCAAGTATTGCGTGGTACGAAGGTGATGGAAGGACATGGCATCTTTGTGGTTGAGGCTGTAGGCGATAGTACTGAGAATGGTAAGGTGTTTGAGGCTGCACAAATAGACGATAGTGTGAAGACACCGCTCAGTGAACAGCTTGACGGACTAAGTGAGCTTATTACGAAATTAAGCTATGTCTTTGCAGGATGTATCATAGTAGGTAGATTGAACGTGTTCTTCCATTGGCAACCAATTGTTTGGACGTTGAGTATTCCTACGTTAATATTCTTCTGGCTTGTTATCAAGAAGTTTGAGGGATGGAAATGGTTTGTTAATACGTTCATAACGATTGGCTATTTCCTTATCTTAATGGCTTGTGTTGTCGTGTTCCATATAATGCTTCTTCCTGAAGAGAGTATGACGGGCTTGTTGGCGCATACGCTGAATACAATGATGATTGCCGTTACCTTGATTGTTGTGGCTGTACCAGAGGGCCTTCCAATGGCTGTGACGTTGAGCTTAGCCTATAGTATGCGAAGGATGATGAAGACGAATAATCTTGTGCGTAAGATGCATGCCTGTGAGACGATGGGAGCAACGACAGTCATCTGTACAGATAAGACGGGTACGCTGACACAGAACCAGATGCGGGTTTATCAGACGCAGTTCTATGCCCTGGATAAGCAACAATTGGATGAGAGTCTGGCTGCACGTTTATTGATGGAGGGGATATCGGTTAACTCTACTGCATCTTTGGATTACTCGGAAAAAGATAAACCTGAGGTATTGGGGAGTCCTACTGAAGGGGCTTTGTTGCTGTGGCTGAATGATCATCAGATATCTTATAGAGAGATAAGAAGTAATGTGCAAATCGTTGAGGAGCTGCCGTTTACTACGGAAAGGAAGTATATGGCTGTGCTCGTCAAGTCTACGCTGATGGAAGGAAAGCAGATCCTCTATGTGAAGGGTGCTCCTGAGATTGTCTATGGACTCTGTAAACAGACGGATTGTGATGTTACGAAAGAGGATATCGAACGACAGTTGGAAGAGTATCAGGAGCAGGCTATGCGTACGCTGGGCTTTGCTTATCAGATTGTTGATGGTAAGGAGGATGTGTTTAAGGAGGGAAGAGTAGTGGCTGATGGCCTTATCTTCCAAGGGATAGTCGCTATCAGCGACCCTGTTCGTGATGATGTCCCTGCTGCTGTGGCTGAATGTATGAAGGCGGGGATTGATGTGAAGATCGTGACAGGCGATACGTCAAGGACTGCTAAGGAGATTGGACGACAGATAGGACTGTGGACAAGCAGCGATTCGGATAAGAATATTATTACAGGACCAGAGTTTGCGGCTCTTTCTGATGCTGAACTTGATAAACGAGTGGAGGACTTGAAGATTATTTCTCGGGCTCGTCCGCTGGATAAGAAACGACTGGTTGAATCGTTGCAGCGGTGTAATGAGGTGGTTGCCGTTACAGGTGATGGCACGAATGACGCTCCTGCATTGCAGGCGGCACATGTGGGACTCTCTATGGGTGATGGTACGTCGGTGGCTAAGGAGGCTTCTGATATTACGATTATCGATAACTCTTTTAGTAGTATCGGTAAGGCGGTGATGTGGGGTCGTTCGCTCTATCAGAATATACAACGGTTCTTACTCTTTCAGCTTACGGTTAATGTTGCGGCTTGTTTCCTCGTCCTTGCTGGTGCTTTCATGGGTACGGAATCTCCGCTGACAGTGACGCAGATGTTGTGGGTGAACCTTATCATGGATACTTTTGCGGCTATGGCACTGGCTTCTCTGCCTCCGTCTGAAAGGGTGATGAAGGATGCTCCGCGTGACCGTAATGCCTTTATTATCAGTCGTTCTATGGGCTGGAATATTCTTGGTGTGGGTGGCTTCTTCTTTGTGATGTTGTTGGCTTTACTCTATATCTTCGAACATGCTGATATTACGGCATTAAAGGATATTATCCATCTGCAGCTTGGTAGCACTAATGGACTTAGTCCGTATGAATTAACTTTACTCTTTACTATCTTTGTTATGACGCATTTCTTCTATCTGTTTAATGCTCGTGCATTTGAAACAGGACGGAGTGCTTTGCATTTCAAAGGGTGCCGGGGATTGCTATTTATCGTTATGATTATTCTTATCGGACAAATTGCTATGGTGGAACTGCCTATCTTGCAGAAGTTCTTTAACATTGCTAAGGGGGGATTGTCATTGGAGGATTGGATTATTATCATGCTTGGCTCTTCTTTGGTTCTATGGGTTAGAGAGGCTTGGCATCTGATAAAGCCTAAAAAGAAATAGTATGGCTGTAATGTCAATCTTGGCTTAATTAGGTCGTGAAAGGATGACGGTCGGGACAAGAGGCTTATTTTTTGCAAGAAAGGGAAGCGTATTATATAATAAGGTGTAATGCCGTTTAATTCGCTCCTAACGAAGAAAAAATAAGTTTTTGATAAAATTTTCTCTCAAAACATTTGGAGGTTACAGAGAAAGTCTATACCTTTGCACTCGCTTTACAAAACAAGCCACCTAGCAAGTTAACGTAAGCAACAATGAAAGAAAGAGTTCTTTGAAAAGATTTACATAAACAGAGAAGTAGTACAAGAAGCGTCTGTCTGACATTAATTGTCATTCAGATGGGTAAAAGAAATGAACCGATCAATTCATTGTTCTTGCTTTTGAGGCATCGCCTCAAAACACTACGGAACAAAAGAAAAGGTGCTTTTTAACTTGATACTTTTAGGATAAGCGTTCTGAAACAGAGATTACTCGGTGAAGCGTTTGGGTTAACATGGTATTCATTATCATTTATCACCCATCACTTATCACCAAAACATATTTTACAATGGAGAGTTTGATCCTGGCTCAGGATGAACGCTAGCTACAGGCTTAACACATGCAAGTCGAGGGGAAACGGCATTTAGTGCTTGCACTGAATGGACGTCGACCGGCGCACGGGTGAGTAACGCGTATCCAACCTACCCATTACTGTGGGATAACCTGCCGAAAGGCAGACTAATACCGCATAGTCT
>NZ_JH114140.1:0-99688 GCF_000224595.1 Prevotella sp. C561
CCAAAAGAGCATGTATTCAAAATTATGATGTGAAAAATTATAACAGAATAATAAGTTATTAGCCTAATTAGCCCAATTGGACTAAATAGCCTAATTAGGCTAATAGGAATAAATTGTTTGTAGACGACAGATAGACATCACACCTAATTACATTTATCATATAGTTTACCCCCCCCCTTATAAAATAATCTTATTGGAGGTAAGCTTACCATGTATGTGGATTAATCTCATTCTATTAACAATCTACACATTTAACGGAAGAACCGAATAAAAGCTACTTCACATGAGTAATCTTTGTACCTCTTTTGGTGTACATACGGTAAGGTGATTTTTTGAAAACCAATTTTCCTGTCATTTCTGTCATCTGTCTCCGTCACTTAACTTATTGATTAACAGTGTCGATACACGAAATGTTAAAAGTGACAGCAAACTAAAATAAAACTTATTCTTGTTTTTTAGTGTGATAATCCATCTCTAATTTTAGTAGACTTTATGTCTGCATTGCTCGAAAGAAGCCATGATAGATTTTGGAAGTAATAGAGGAGAGTAACTTTGAAACAGTATGTCCTGATACTTTGTTTACTTCCTATCTATCAACTGATAAGTGTCTATGCTATTTTGAAAGATAAAGAAAGCCGCCTCTGAATGGGTCGTTCCCATAAAGAGGCGGCTTTATGTATGTTCTGAAGTTAGTATAATTTTACAAACTTCTTGTTGTTCTGAATGTAGATGCCATGCGGTAGGATAGAGGCGTCAGTACCTACATATCTGCCGTCAAGGGTATAGATGCGGTTGTCAGAAATAATTCTTTCAATGATTGAAGGTGGCTGAATGCCAGTAGGAACAAGACCATTTTTAAACTCAAAGTTTACATAGTTATTATTTGAATCACCTCCATCATTCTCTTTAATATTCACGATAGATTTCTCTAATATTGAACCATCAAACATCTTAAAGCCACTTATATAATCTATTCTATTGTAAGGGTAAAGGTCGCCATTGAGCTGTTGTGTGTATGTAGTTATTGAACCTTTAGCACTATCCGCTGCTAATATTTTACCGTCTGCAGGGATAGGGATGACTCGTGGTTTACCCTTTACATTATTAGGGAAATCAAAGACATTTACCTTGTTAGACAAATATGATATGCGATAGGCAAGTAAGCCCTTACCATAGGTCCCATCTCTCCAACCTTGATACCATGGTCCTTTCTGTATACTCTGCAATACGATATACTCATTAGAGTCATTAGGATTGACAATCTTGTATGCCTTTCCACCATTGTCGATGCTTTTTAGGTTCTTGATTGAGCTATCATTTTTAAGTTCATCTATCTTCATCCAACCCATAACTTCACGTTCCCATGCAAGATAAGATGCTGGTACACGTCCACCACGTACTTCTGTTCCACCATCCATGAGGTCCCAGAACTCCATACCTTGGTCATTTTGGTTCTTTGCTTTTTTATCAATAGCATAGATATCTGGGAGTCCAAGTGTATGAGAGAACTCGTGACAGAATAAGCCTATACCATTAATCTTCTCCTTGCCTTTTGTCTTGTTTTCATCACCAGCAAGTTCATTGCTCACACCATAGCGATGAATGCTTTTTCCATCATACGTATTGGAGATATTAACAGTACTAGATTTTGGCCATATATCAGTCTCTTTATTTCCACTATAATTGGCAGAATAACCTGCATAAATAACATAAACCAAATCAACCATTCCGTCATTGTTTGCATCATAATCCGCAAAGTTGACTGAATCATCAACAGCTTCACATACATCAGGAAGCAATAAGTCCATTCTATCATGTATCCCTTCGCCATATACGGCCTGTGGCTTAGGTAATTTGACAGGTCCTATAACGTCAAATTTAGGTGTAAACTGTCCATAACTACAATCTTTGAAATAACCACGAACACCCTTGTAGTTCTGATTCTGACCATAACGAGTTTCTGTGAAATGGTCCTCATTCGTCAAATAGTTTGTGAATATTCTTTTTGTATCTTGGATAGTAAATGGTACGTCTTGGAACTCTGCAAGGATGACAAGGGCCTTTGGACTACCTGTGTGAGGGAAATAAGGAACACCACCGTAGCCAGAATCTATGATTGGTCCTCGTGTAAGAGGAGAGTTATTGTATGCGTTTTCAGATTCTTCTGCAATCTTATTAACGTAAGCGAAGAACTTTTCCTTGTCTTGCTTAGCAATCAAGTTACGCTCAGCTTGTGAGCGAGTCAATGCTTCATGTGCAAGTTGTTTTGTAGCAATAAGGTTGCCACTCTTCTCTACTTTACCGATATAGTAGTTGTTATCTGCACCTTGTACAAGCAGTACACCATCAAGGGTCGTGTACCAGTTGATATGTTCGTCACCACGCAAGATGACTGTAATAACAGAACCATCAGCCTGTCTTACTTGTACAGGGATTGAAACTGCTTTTGCTGCCCAAGTGGTAAGGGAGCAAAGCATAAGACATACGAAAATAGTCAGATGTTTGAATGTTCTAATCATATCTTTGTTTAACTCTATTTACTTAGCTTATTATAGAAATATTGTCCCTTCTTCTGTGTACGTTTACCAAAGTCAATAGCATGGTGTGGACAATGATGATAACATGAGAAGCAAGTCAAGCATTTCCCATTATGTAGCCATTCAGGTTCATAACCTAAGCCCCCTTTGATGTCATTGATGGGACAGACATTAGCACAAATACCACACTTCACGCATCGACGACTGTCTACATGAAAGGGTTTGTCTGTGATAAGGAAACGTTCAAAGAACCCTCCTACAGGTCCGGAGAAGAAGGATGGAATAGGACCTCGCTTTAGTTGTTCCCAACCCCATATCTGTTTATTTCCCAAAGGGGAACGTTGTTTGATTATCTTAGAGAACTCTTTTAACTGCTTTGATGCAAGTTCCTTCTTTTCTAATTCCTTCTCTTTCTTATCAACATCCATACCCGGTAAGCCAACGTATGACTCTGGCATAATCAAAGAACACACAGCTTCCAGTGAAAGTGAGTCACCCACTGTTGTACTCTTTAGTTGTTGCAGAAAGCGTTCCATAGCTTTGCCGATAGAATCTCCAGCTGTAACCAAGCAAAAACAATAATGTTTAACGAGTGGAGTATCTCCTCCTTCAGTCTTTATTGTTAATTTAGTTAGAAATTCTTTTACTATACTTGGAACTCTCCAACCATGTATAGGAAAGATGAAACCTACTTGTTCACCTTTTTCCAAAGTAAAAGAACAATCTTTGTTGATTACCTCTGGGATTGAAACAAGTTTATCATCAGTTTCTGATGCTAATGTCTTTGCAGCCCATTTGCTGTTACCTGTACCAGAAAAGTAGAATATCATGTGGCAAAGGTACTGATATTTTGTAAATCTTGCAAGATAAGGACGTGTAATGTTGGTGTTTATCAGAACTTTTTCATACATTTGCAGGTAATACATGAAAGGCTTAATGCTGTGAAGAAGAAAATAGATCTATTGATGTATCCTTCAGTAAAATTACTCATGCCTTTGGCCTTGGGGATTGCTGTTGGAGATATGTTAGAAGAATATATTACACCTGTTGTGTGGTGGGTAATGATGGTTTGTATGATTATCATTACTTATTTCACATGGAAGATGAAATATATTCAAAGTCTGCTATTGCTTTCAGCTGTCTTTCTAATAGGTGGGACACTTGTTTCTTTGAAGCGGCAATCATCAGAGATACGGTTACCTGATACGCCGATAACCTTTAAGGCGGTTCTATTGAGTAATCCCATTGTTCATGGAAAGGTGGTGCAAGTAGACTTAATGGCTATGACAAAAGATAGACCTATCATGGTTAGAGCTTCTATTCTTCGTGACACGATAACCAATCGCTATAGAACACTACAGATAGGAGATGGGATAGAGGCTACAGCTTACCTTGAGAAACCAATGAATTTCTCAGATGCAACGTTTGATTATGCCCGATGGTTAAAACAACATGGATATTTAGCAGAAACGTTTATATTGTATAATCAATGGCAGAGAGCGAAAGTTAGTCTTCGTCAAATGAGTTTTCTTCAGCGTACATCTTTAGCTGCTGGAATCTACAGACTAAGACTTATGAGACTTTTAGAGCGCAATTTCGATCGCACTCATTTAGCTATTGTATCAGCAATGACGCTTGGAGATAAATCGTTGATAGATAAGGATGTTAAAGAGGATTATTCATTAACAGGTGCAAGTCACGTCCTGGCATTGTCTGGTTTACATCTGACAATACTATACGGATTGCTGGTTTTCTTACTGGGTAAGTGTGAACGATTGTTTCCTCGATTATTTAGGAGGGCGGTATGTGAAATTCTTATCCTGTTAATCCTTTGGGGTTATGTTATATTAGTTGGGATGTCTTCGTCCGTAATTCGTTCTGCTGTCATGTTAACGATATACTCTTTTGTAACGCTATTGAATAGAGCTCGTTTGTCGGTTAACACCTTGGCATTGACCGCAATCATATTGCTTATTATCAATCCTTACCAACTTTTCGATATAAGTTTTCAGTTGTCATTTATTTCTGTATGGTCCATTCTACTGTTTTATCCACTTATATACGAGCTAATCCCTTTAGGGAAAGGAAAGCTACTGTCGCCTGTCAGGTGGGTGTGGGGGATGATTGCTGTGTCATGCGCAGCCCAATTAGGTACAGCTCCTGTGATTGCATATTATTTTGGAAGGGTGTCTACAGTTTTCGCAATTAGTAGTCTTGTTGCAGTTCCATGTACGATGGTTATCATCCCTGCAACATTCTGTCTGTTAATACTTATCCCTTTGCCATCTATCGCATATTATGTAAGTAAGTTTATTAGTATTATAACAGAGTATATGAATACCTCCCTTCATTGGCTTGCAAGCCTCCCTTACACCAGTATTGAGAATATCCATATAACCATCTTACAGCTTTTTATCTATTATTTCATGCTAATGGCAATATGGATTATGTGGAGTTTCTTGGCAGGAAAGATTGAGTTTAAGTAATTATTTGTACCTTTGCAAATAGTTATGCAACGATATTTTATCACCCTTTCCTACGATGGTACAGCCTATCATGGCTGGCAAATACAACCCAATGGAGTGTCAGTACAAGAAGTGTTGGAGAAAGCTTTATCTACAATACTTCGAAGTGTGATATCTATAACAGGGGCAGGTCGTACAGACGCAGGCGTACATGGAAGAATGATGGTCGCCCACTTTGACACAGAGCAGGCTTTTGACTGTGGACAGCTTGTCTATAAAGTGAATCGTCTCTTGCCACGTGATATATCCGTAAGTAAGATAGAAGCTGTCGATGAAGACCTTCATGCTCGTTTCTCTGCGACGTCACGTACCTATCATTACTATGTCCATACAGGGAAACAACCATTCTCGCGTCAGTATTCTTGTGAGCTGCGTTATCCTTTAAACTTTGATAAGATGAACGAAGCTGCAGCCTATCTGATAGGCGAGAAAGACTTTAAGTGTTTCTGTAAAGCAGGGGCTGACGTAAAGACAACAATTTGTCGGCTGACAGAAGCACGGTGGTTTCCTGTTAATAACGAGTTTGCATTGACAACAGGTGATAATGTTACAAATTGGTGTTTTGTAATAACAGCTAACCGATTCTTACGTAATATGGTGCGTGCAGTGGTGGGTACGTTGGTTGATGTAGGAAGAGGTCGTTTGTCATTAGACGATTTCAAGAAGATTGTTGATGAGGGAACAAGAAACGATGCAGGCGAAAGTATGCCAGGTAATGCCCTCTTCCTTTGGGATATAAAGTATTAGTATTATATTTATGTGGATTCTCTTAGCGTTTGTATCTGCTACTTTGTTGGGGTTATATGACACGTCGAAGAAGTATTCTCTTCGTGGAAATGATGTCATACCCGTACTATTCCTCAACACACTCTTTTGTTCGGCGATTTTCTTACCATTGATATTATTATCTCAATATACCCACATTCTTGATTCAAGTATCCTTCATGTTGGCGCTGGTGGTTGGGAGATGCACCGATGGATAATACTGAAGAGCGTGATAGTACTCCTTTCTTGGGTCTTTGGCTACTTTGCTATTGCTCAATTACCTTTGACGATAGTCGGTCCTATCAATGCCACTCGCCCAGTGATGACACTTGTTGGTGCGATGCTTGTCTTTGGTGAACGGCTGAATGGATGGCAGTGGGTAGGTGTCTGTCTTGCTATCGTCTCACTCTTCTTATTGGCAAGAAGTGGTAAGAAGGAAGGCATTGATTTTAAGCATAACAAATGGATATTCTTTCTTGTCTTAGCAGCATTGATGGGTACATGTAGTGGATTGTTAGACAAATACCTTATGGCCAGTCCTGAGGAAGGAGGCGTCGGACTTGATCGTATGATGGCGCAAAGCTGGTATAATATTTATCAGTGTGTAATGATGGGACTGGTGCTGTTGATTTACCTTATTAATAATCATAAGAAGAGAGCGCAGCGTGTACATTTCTCTTGGAGATGGTCTATTCTGCTTATTTCTATCTTCTTGTCAATGGCAGACTTCGCCTATTTCTATGCACTATCACTGCCAGGAGCAATGATATCTATTGTCTCAATGGTTCGTCGAGGTTCTGTACTCGTCTCATTCGTGTGTGGAGCTGTATTGTTCAGAGAGAGAAATCTAAAGGCAAAAGCCATTGACATGTGTTTTGTTCTCCTTGGTATGATATTCCTTTGGATAGGTTCACGATAAATGATTGGTGTAGGCTTATAAGATAAAGAGTAAAAGTCTTTGATTATTGATAATTATTTGCTATATTTGCAACGATATTGATAGACGCACCTTCAGCGTTTTAATATGAATAGGACTGCGCATTAACTCTCCGAGGAGTCTTTATCGTGGGACGCTTAAAAGACAATATTTACTATGCAGAATATATTTCATGGTTTAGGTATAGCTTTGATAACTCCTTTCAAGGAAGATTACAGCATTGATTATGAGGCACTTGAAAATCTGGTTAATTATCATTTAGATAATGGTGCCGATTTCTTCTGTATTCTTGCTACTACGGGTGAAGCTCCTTGCTTGACGCTTGAAGAAAAGAACGAACTGACTGCTGTTATCAAGCGGGTCGTTAATGGGCGTGTTCCAATCCTTAAATATTGCGGTGGGAACAATACAGCAGCTGTCGTGGAAGAGATTAAGACGACTGACTGGAGCGGTATTGATGGTATCTTAAGTATCTGTCCTTATTATAATAAGCCAAGTCAAGAAGGATTGTATCAGCATTTTAAGGCTATCGCAAACGTTAGTCCGCTTCCTATTGTCTTGTATAATGTACCAGGGCGAGTAGGGGTTAATATGACAGCAGAAACAACTGTTCGTATTGCATCTGAGTTCCCTAATGTTGTAGCTATAAAGGAGGCTTCAGGCAATCTGGAGCAGGTTGATGAGATTATCAAGAATAAACCAAAGCATTTTGAGGTAATCAGTGGTGACGATGCATTGACCTTCCCAATGATTGCGAGTGGTGCAGTAGGAGTGATATCAGTTATAGGTAATGCGCTTCCAAAGGAGTTCTCTCGTATGATTCGCTTAGAGTTCAGAGGCGAGTATGAGCCAGCACGTAAAATACATCACCAATTCACCGAACTTTATAAACTTCTCTTTGTTGACGGTAACCCTGCAGGTTGTAAGGCTCTCTTAAACGATATGGGTATGATAGAGAATGTCTTGCGTCTTCCTTTGGTTCCAACACGTATTGAGACAAAGCAGAAGATGAATGAAATTCTTAAAGGTATGAGAATCTAAGGTTGGTAAGTATAATATTAATAGTATAAGTAGAGGGCAGGTGACTGCCCTTTTATTTTGACAATACAACTAAAGAGCATGATAGGAAACCTACCATGCTCTTTTCTATTTCTTGTATGAAATCTCTGTTTTATGCTTGACTTTTGGTTCATGCCTCACGGCAATCCCCAATCATCTTGCATCAGTGTTACCCTTAATCAATCTTTCTATTTACCTAAACTAAAAACCTATTTGTATCCTCTGAACAATCTCTTTTGTTCTACCTTAAAACTAAATAACTAAAAACCTAAATCTATTACTACTAACCTAAACAATCTATTATTTGTCTTTTGACGATGCAAAGGTACGCATTGTTTGCGCACACACCAAATAATTTACGCATAATTTGTACCTTATTAGGCGTTTCTTGATTTGTATCAATTACAAGGATGGATGGGTGATGGGTGTTAGGAAGATGGGTGATGGGTGTTAGGTGTTGGGGTGATGATGAACGGCTCTATTATTCCAAAGGCAAAATAAGGGAGTTGCAGGCTTACTATTCTGTAGATTCAAAGGGTAAGTAAGATTGCTGTTGACTTACTTTTCTATTATATCAAAAGCTAAGTAAGTTTTTTATCGACTTACTTTTCTGTTATACCAAAGGCTAAGTATTTTTTTGTCGACTTGCTTTCCTGTTATATCAAAGGATAAGTAAGATAGCTAACGGCTTACGTTTCTGTAGATTCAAAGGATAAGTAAGATTTTTGTCGACTTGCTTTCCTGTTATATCAAAGGATAAGTAAGATTGCTTTCGGTTTACTATTTTGTATATTCAAAGGGTAAGTAAGATATTTGTCAGCTTACTTTTCTATTATATCAAAGGCTAAGTAAGTTTTTGTCGACTTACTGTTCTGTTAGTTCAAAGGCTAAGTGAACTTGTTGTTAGCTTATGGATAGAGGTTCTACTCAGTAGAATCTCACTTCGGAAATGACCATTGAACCTACGGTAGCATTAAGCTTCTTGGTCAAGTCGGACTGCATCATAGATAGGTTAGCACGTAAAGCAGGGTTGATAATCTTTACGAATAAGGTTTGGTTTTTGATAAACTTCTCTTGGGTATAACGTGCCACAGTCGCCCCAGCTACCGTATCCCACGCTGCAATAAGGCGTTTCTGTAATAGGGGCGACTCAAGTCCTTCCTGTCGTAGGAACTGGTTGAGCAAGTCGTCTAAAGGTTGTACTTTTCGTCTAAACATATTTCTATCCTTCCTTTTCGTTGATTTCTCCTCCTTCGACAGAGAATAGTTTATAATTAAATCCACTGCCTTGTAGGATTTTATCTAAGTGGTCACGGTTTGTATCTGTTATGAATATCTGACCGAAATCATCGCCTGAGACAAGGCGTACTATCTGTTCAACACGACTACTATCGAGCTTATCAAAGATGTCATCAAGGAGCAGTAATGGTGTTGTATTCCCTGCTGTACGTCGTAGGAAATCGAATTGTGCAAGTTTTAATGCCAATACGTAGGTTTTATTCTGGCCTTGACTCCCTTCTTTTTTCATAGGATAACCACCAAGTTTCATTATCAAGTCATCCTTATGAGTGCCATGGAGAGAGTAACCCATGATACGGTCCTTAGCCCGATCTCGTTGTATTACCTCTAATAAACTACCACGCTGACAATGTGAGACATACTCCAACGACACCTGTTCACGTTCACTACATATTGTCTGATAGATATGTTGAAATACGGGGGTAAGCTCCTCTACGAAGGCAGCTCGTTTCTTATAAACCTCCTCACCATGCTCCGCCATCTGCATCTCGAGTAGTTCTAAGAGGGTAGGGTCTGGTTCTTCCTCTTGCTTGAGTAGGCTATTACGTTGTTGCAGCGCCTTGTTGTATCGGCTAAGCGATTCTATATAGGGGGTGTCATATTGTGAGATAACAACATCCATCAACCTCCTTCGCTCCTCACTTCCTCCTTCGATGAGTGTTGCGTCAGCAGGAGAAACAAATATGAGTGGGATGAGTCCGATATGTTGTGACAGTCGTTTATATTCTTTCTTATTTCGTTTGAAATGCTTTTTTGAGCCACGCTTCATACCACAATACACCTGTTCGTGCTCACCAGCATCCGTACTATAGTCACCTTCCAGTACAAAGTAGTCTGCATCATGGCGCATCACCTCAGAGTCCTTAGGGTTAAAAGCACTCTTACAAAAGGAGAGGTAGTAAACAGCATCAAGTAGATTTGTTTTTCCCTCACCATTGTGACCAATAAAACAATTGAGCTTAGGCGACAGATCTAACGTTGCCGTCTGTATATTCTTATAGTTTATAATGGATAGTTTCTCTAATTGCATTGTCCTGTCTTATTGCTTTGAATGTTAAGTACTTTAGCTTATTAGCCCTTTTGTAGTCTGTCCGAACAAGAGGTTTATAGGGTCTTCTGCGTGAAGAATCATTGTTGTTGTGTTAATATAGATAAACCTTTATTCGCTATGTTATTCCTTTCCATTCTCTGCAAAGTTAACTCATTTCTATTCAATAAAAGAAAAAAGTCGTTGATAAATTTCAATATGTGCGACTTTTTGAGTAATTTTGTCCCGCTATAATAAGCACCTTCTAAAATAGAATAAATAAAAAACATCATAACATAAAAATGGTAAACAACAAAGAACAGGGTACACATGAAGATGCCCTAATCCAATCAGAAGTTGCCTTCTTGAAGTACAAGAAGCCTATTATTATTGCTGTTATAGCTATCGTTGTGGTCGTAGCTGGTTTCTTCCTTTACAAGAACTTTGTCTCTGGACCACGTGAGGACGAGGCAAGCACAGAGTTGGCTAAGAGCCAGACTCTCTTTAATGGTCAGCAATACGACCAAGCTCTTGCTGGTTTCCAGAAGATACAAAGTGACTACAGTGGGACAGATGCAGGCAATCTCGCTAACCTTTATGTTGCTCTTTGCTATGCTCATCAGGCTAAACCAAACTGGGCAAAGGCATTGGAGAACGCTGAGAAGTTTAGTACCAGCGATGACGAGATGATTAGTCCAGCCTCTCAGATGGCTCTTGGCGACATCTATGCTAACAACAATCAGAACGATAAGGCTGTAGAATGCTTCAAGAAAGCTGCTAAGATGGCTGACTCTGAGGCTGCTGATAACGTTAACCTCAGTATTGCTCCTTTGGCTTTACGCAAGGCAGGTGTCCTTCTTGAGAGCGAAGGTAAGAAGGCTGAGGCACTTGAAATCTATAAGAATATCAAGAAGACTTACGTCAACTCTCCTCTCTATCAGGATATTGACAAGTACATTGAGCGTGCTTCTAACTAATTAGACATGGCAACAGAACTTCATCATTTATCTGACTATGATGCACAGAGCGTACCAGATGCAAGTAACATGTGCTTTGGTATCGTTGTTGCGGAGTGGAATCCTGAGATAACAGGTGCCTTACTTGACGGTGCTGTTAAGACGCTTGAGAAGCATGGAGCAATCCCAGAGAATATCCACATCAAGACTGTCCCAGGTAGTTTCGAGCTCGTTTATGGTGCACAGATGATGACTAAGAACGACGGATTTGACGCAGTTATCATCCTTGGTAGCGTCATTCGTGGTGAGACACCTCACTTTGATTATATCTGTCAAGGTGTGACATACGGCATTGCTCGCCTTAACGCATCACAGAATATCCCTGTTATCTATGGTCTTCTGACCACTGACGACCTGCAGCAGGCCAAGGATAGAAGTGGTGGTAAGCTTGGAAACAAGGGCGATGAATGTGCAATTGATGCTATCAAGATGGCTAAGTTTTAGCAAGATAGTATATTAAGAAAATATTAAAGGCAGTAGCCAACGTAACAGACCGTTGTCTACTGCCTTTCTTCGTTTCTATGGTTTTTAAGCCGATAGAGCTAAGTGTTTGTCAGAAGAAAGTAAGATTTTATGATTTCGTCTTACTTTTCAAGTATAGTGTTATTATGTTTTATGGTGTTAGTCGAGGTTGCTTTGGGGCCTATTAATCTTCTTTCTCTTAAGCGACCCACCACTTGTTTGATGGTACGTCAGTGTGTGCTTTCAATGTAGACAGTCCGTTTTATTCGTCTTTTTATACCTTTCATCGTTTGTGTATTAGCCTATTCTTGTTTTTCTTACGGCACGTTCTCTATGAAATCATTATGTCATTGTCTATTCTGTTATTAGGTGATTCTGCCTTTATTCGAGTGTTATCAGTGATCTTGAAAAACTATGACAAAATTCATCTGTAAGGTTATGAATGAAACAGAAAAGCATGTGTGAAAACGGAGTCTATAACCTACAAGGAATCAGAGAGTTATAACCTGCGATGAAGAAGACGCCTAATAAGCTTCAAGAAGGGCGTCTTCTACACGCAAGAAGGGCATGTTCTTGAAGGGAGGAGGGCGTCTTCTTAAACCTTGATGGGCATGTGTTGGTTCTAAGAGGCAGGAAAAAGGTTTACAATAGGAGTGTTCCCTTCTCTTATTACAGTGTCATTGACTCTCTTTCTTACAATTCTTCTTCTGCTGTACAGGTGTTTATCACATCATGTGTTGATGCCCCGCTTGGGTTGTATCGTTGGTGGATACCCAAATAGTTGAGGCCCAGTAGATTCCTCTTTGCGTTCAGAAACATATTTAGAACGTCATGTTGTTATAGCTAATCCAGCAATGTTCCGCATGATATAGCAATTCTTCATTATCATGTTAGCTCCTATTCTTCCATGAAACCAGTGCTTCCTTCGTCGGCAGACAATTATCTGTTCATTCCGAGTCCATACTCGTTGGGCATGTTATTCCTTCCACAGAGAACTGTCAATGGACATACTTATCGCTTTACCCAAACAATGCTCGTAGTGCTTCTTCAACCTTTCTTACAGGATGAAGTTGTATTTTATACTTGCCTGTAAGTCCTGAAAGGTTATACTTAGGGATGATGATATGACTAAAACCTAACTTTTCAGCTTCAGCGATACGCTGTTCAATACGACTGATAGGGCGCACCTCACCACTCAATCCTACTTCACCACACATACACCAGCCCTGCTCTATAGGTGTGTCAACATTTGAAGAGAGGACAGCTGCAATAACACTTAGGTCCATGGCCATGTCTGTCACACGCAGTCCACCAGCTATATTCAAGAACACATCCTTCTGCATAAGCTTAAAGCCGACACGTTTCTCTAATACAGCAAGAAGCATGTTTAGTCGACGTTGGTCGAAGCCTGTGGCTGAACGTTGCGGCGTTCCGTAAGCAGCCGACGACACAAGCGCTTGCGTTTCGACAAGGAAAGGACGCGCTCCCTCAATCGTGCTTGAGATAGCCACACCCGATAAGCCTTCATGATCTTCGGTGAGTAATAGCTCGGAAGGATTACTAACCTCACGTAACCCTTGCTGTTCCATCTCATAAATACCAAGTTCAGAGGTCGAACCAAAGCGGTTCTTGATACTGCGAAGGATACGGTACATGTAATGTTGGTCTCCTTCAAACTGGATAACGGTGTCAACAATATGCTCTAAAATCTTTGGTCCGGCAATACTACCTTCCTTATTGATATGCCCAATGAGGATGACTGGAACCCCACTTGTCTTTGCGAAGCGCAAAAGAGCAGATGCACACTCACGCACTTGGGTGACACTACCAGGACTACTGTCGACATCCTCTGTCGATATCGTTTGTATGGAATCCACGACGACAAGCTCTGGTTGGACGTCACGTATATGTTCGAAGATGTGTTCTAAGGATGTTTCAGACAAAATGATGATATTCTCTGCAATGTCTTTGGATATTCTTTCGGCACGCATCTTTATCTGATGAGGACTCTCCTCACCACTGACATAGAGTACACGTTGCGTCAGATGAAGGATTGTCTGTAGGGTCAGGGTACTCTTACCAATACCCGGTTCACCACCTAATAGAACTATACTCCCAGGCACCAAGCCACCTCCTAACACACGATTTAACTCGTTATCGTGCATGTCAATGCGTGGATCGTCGTGAGATGAGACGTCACGTAGCCGTTGTGGTTTGTTGGTTAATGCCGAAGTAGCGCCACCAGAGGCAGCTTTTCGGAGTGTTGTCGCTGCGTTACGAGCAGCTTGTGACCCCGTATCAGCAGCGATACGAATCTCTTTGAAAGTGTTCCACTGCCCGCAGTTAGGACACTTACCAATCCATTTTGCACTTTCCTGTCCACAAGAACTGCAGACATAAGCTATCTTATCCTTTCCCATAAGTAAGACAAAAGTAATAAGTTTTTTCTTAGTTACAAAATTTATTCTTACTTTTGCAGCTATATGAAATGTATTAATTATCTTCTCCTATTAGTCGCCCTTACGGTTGTCAGTTGTGGTAAGAGCGATAAGGAACTGCAGGCAGAGCGTCAGGCTAAGATGCAGGCAGAGCGTGAAGCTTATCAAAAAGCTTATAAGATAGCTGTGATGCCAACGATGGATTGTCTTCCAGCTTACCTCTTGAAAGATAGCTTATTATACGATACAGCTAAGGTGGACATTAGACTTTGCCGGTTTAATGCACAGATGGATTGTGATACAGCAATGATAGGAGGGACCGTGCAGGCGGCTTTCACCGACCTTGTTCGTGCTGAACGGTTGAAGCACAGGAGTAAGGTTCTAATGCACTATCTGACAGATACAAATCTTAATTGGCAACTCATTGCTGATAAAGAGTCAAAACTGAAGAAGCTATCCGACCTTAGTGATAAGATTGTCGCTATGACTCGCTACTCTGGAACAGACCTTTTAACGGATATGGTGGTAAAGAAAGCTAAACCAAAATACCAAGTATTCCGTGTGCAGGTAAATGATGTTTTGGTCAGACTGGCCATGTTGCAGAATCATGAGATAGATGCTTATTGGTTTGCCGAACCACAAATAACGAAGGCTTTAGCGGGTGATAATAATGCACTCTTTAATTCGCAAGATGCAGGAGTACACCTTGGTGTTGTGGCAGTGATGGATAAGGTGCGTCGACAAGAGGAGGAGGCTGCTTTCGCCTCAGCTTATGATAAAGCAGTTGAGCTGATTAATAAGAATGGTGTGAAGTATTATTCTGCCTTGATACAGAAGTATATGAAGGTGGATGAGGCTGTTGTGCGCTCAATACCTGATATTAAATATACGAAGATAGGACCACCACGTAAAGTCGATTTACTCATGGCACGCAACTATCTGAATGGCGGTAAGATTATTAATAAGAACTGAAACGTAATCAAATAAGGAGACAAGGCAGTGAATGTAGAGGAGATTCTTAGTAAGGCGATAGGCTGTTTAATGGACAAGAGGTTGAGTAATGCCATTGATGTATTGGAACAGCTATACAGCCAACGACCATCGCTAATAGGGCATGGTGAGTTCGACTCCATTAAGTCTGATTATCAGTTAATGGTGGACTATATGGGAAAGGGATTCCCTGATAGCCATCGAGAGTCACTCTACAAGACATTACTGCAACGATTGTATAGAGTCACCGCCGACCTTGAAATTAGTTGGCGATGTAAGAATGTCAGTGCTTATGCTAACTCGTTTAGGGTAGCCGACCATCTTAATACGAGTCATGACTTCGTGCGAACAGTGTTAGAGTCATTTGTCTCGGATGTTGCCTTGCTCTCACTTCAGCCAGAAGAAACGAGAGAGGAGAAGAGTAAAGAACTCTATGAGCGCCATCATTCGTTTATCAATAGACTTTTTAATGCTCTATGGACATCCTGCCAATGGACGGACAACGATAGTTCTTTCTATACTGATTTACTGCTTTCTCCAACCGTAGTATCGGCAGATCAGCAGGTTGTCGTTAGTGCTATCAGTCTTAGTGCCATGAACCAGTTTGATATTAATAAGTTCAAAACGCTCGTTAAGGTGTATCAAGCTGCCTCCGACCAGCACGTGAAACAGCGTGCATTGGTAGGTTGGGTGCTCTCTATCTTTGAGGGTATGGATATCTTCCCAGAGCAGGATGCAATCATACATGAGCTTTGCTCAAGTCAAGCCGTTGCCAAAGAGTTATTGACCTTACAGATACAATTCTTCTATAGCAGCGATGCTGAGAAGGACAATGACAAGATTCAACGTGATATCATGCCTGATATCATGCGCAACTCTAACCTGACTATAGGTCGACTCGGCATTATGGAGAAGGAAGAAGATGCCTTGGAGAGTATTCTTCATCAAGATGCTGACGAGAAGAGGATGGAACAGTTGGAGGAGAAGGTACGTAAGATGATGGATATGCAGAAGCAGGGTTCTGATATCTATTTCGGTGGGTTCAGACAGATGAAGCAGTTCCCTTTCTTTTATGATATGGTGAACTGGTTTACTCCTTTCTATCTTGACCATCCAGCTTTGCGCCCTGTTATACAGAAATTAGGCGATACGAAGTTCTTGGAGACACTTATGAATAGGAGTAACTTCTGTGAGTCAGACCGATATTCACTTGCTTTTGCCTTAGAACAAATCATCAATCAGCTACCTTCTAATATAAAGGAAGCGATAGGCTCTGACGCTATGTTGGGTCCGTTGGCTGAGAGTGATGATACAGAGGATGCCATTAGTATTCGTCGTACTTACCTTCAAGACTTGTATCGTTTCTTCCGTCTTTATCCTACAGCGAATAACTTTATTAATCCATTTGAGGACAGTGGGAAGGGCGATTTCGTAGGAGATACATTCTTCTTTACGTATAAGTCGTTTATAGGGACTGGTCTTGATGAGGTTAAGCTGCGGTTGGCTATGCACTTATACAAGCATCAGCAGATGACAGAACTTGCCGATCTCCTTACTACGTTCCAAAGTGATGACCCACGATATGCCATCTTGATGGGTTATACCAATATCAGTCTGGGTAAGGCTGAGTATGCTTATCCGTTCTTTGATAAGGCTTTAAAAATCGAACCTGATAATCAATGGGCATTGAAAGGGAAGGCAAGAGCAGCCCTTGAAAGCGAAGATTATCATACAGCAGAGGAGGTTTATGCACTGTTATTGGCCTTAGAGCCTAATAATAAGAACTATACAATGAATCGATGTGTAGCCTTACTGAAGTTAGGACGGACAAGTGAAGTGCGCGAAGAGTTATTCCGATTGGATTATCAATACCCTAATGATATGAATGTGAAACGCATTCTTGCGTGGGCTATGTTGACGGATAAAAGCCTTGATAAGGCTGCTCAATTATATGAGTCATTGCTCTCAACATCGCCAGCCAATGAGGATTACTTGAATGCGGGTTATTGTCAATGGGCAAAAGGGGATATGAAACGTGCTGTTGAACTGTTCCGTGAATGGATGAGAAAGAGTGGGAATGATACGGAGCAGTTACTGGATGAGTTCCGTAATGATACGGATACATTGAAGAAGTATGGTATTTCTGAGACCGATTGTTACTTGATGTTGAGCTTAGTGGGGTAAGCGGTATGCCTTACTGCCTTGACTTCTTGTAGCAAAGAAGGCTACATCAGTAAGATTAAGAACTAAAGATTAAGTCATAATGAACGAACAAATACACGAGAAACTAAAAGAGATTAAGCAGTCGTTTCGGCTCATGATGAATGGTGTGGCGTCGCACTCTATGCGTGAGAAGGGGGTCGCCTACAAGATAAACTGGGGTGTGCCAATCCCTGACTTACAAAAGATGGCAGCGGAGTATGGCAAGGATTATGATCTTGCCATTGAACTTTGGAAAGAAGAGATACGTGAGTGTCAGGTGCTTGCGACGCTTATCATGCCTGCAGAGAGGATGGATGAAGACCTTGTTGAGGTCTGGATGGAACGTCTTCGTACGCAGGAAATGGCTGAGATGTTGGCTTTTAATCTGCTACAACACCTTGACTTTGCTCCTGCCATAGCCTACAAATGGATAGCTTCAGACCGTGATATGTATCAACTATGTGGTTATCAGTTACTTGCTCGATTGTTTGCTCGTGGCATGGAACCTAACGAGCGTGGTATTAATGAGTTCCTTGATCAGGCTCATACGACGTTGGAAGGGAATAATTTACCGCTGAAACATGCTGCCTATAACTGTGTTTTAAGCTTTTGTGAGTTAGGGGAAGAGTTCGATGTTATTGCTCAGAAGGCACTTGCCGACCTTAATATCCTTTAGTATAGAGCGTTTGTAAAGGTCTTATCTCTTCGTAATAAGGTGTGTGTTGATCGTTATCACATTCCGTGTTAGCGTCCAACGCAGATGGTGCCAAGGGTTTGCATATATTTTGTTGAGGCTTAGCACGTGTCTTATAGGTATTTAACTCGATTTGTGATGATGTCTCGTACTAATACAGCCAATGGTTCATCATTATGCAATACACAGTTTTATAGAAGAAAACTAACAATTAGAAGACGAATTATAAAAGCCAAAGAAAAAGCCGATACATCATGTGGTGTATCGGCTTCTCTTTCTTATTTGTCTACCATTGACTGTTATCAACAGTGTAACGATTGATTTTCTGGTCTTTTGTTTACTTGATTTTTACTAATCAAGATTGATTTTCTTTGAAACAATCAGTGCTTCTGCAATAACGGCAGCAATGATAGTAACAATACCAAATGTTAACATAATACTTTCCTTTCTTCGTTGTGCGGGACCCCTTTGGCCCTGCTGTTAATATTTATTTCACTTTGATAATACGGTACAAAGGTACGAAACTTATTTGACATAACGCTCTTTTTTCATAGTGTTAGGCGTAATTTCGATGTATATTTGACGTAAATCAATAGTATTGACAATAGTCAAAAAGTAACTAAAACATGCTCAAAAAAAAGCCGTGTAAATTTGTTATGATAGCTTAGAAAACGTATCTTTGCATCCGATTAAGTATTTAAGATAACGATACATTATGGACAGGCTAATTATTAAGAACCAAGAGTTCGACAGCAGTATGGATGCTCGTTTCCTCGAGATTCAGAACGCTCGTCGTCAAGCTTTGGCTCAGAAAGCTAAGAAGCACTAAATGCTTCGATTCGCTTTCGTAGCTTTTAATAAGCGTCAAAAAGGCGAATTAAGAAAAAGAACGAGAACAAGAAGAAAGTTAGAAAGTAAGAAAAGACTCAATCACCTCAGATGATTGGGTCTTTTCTTATGGTGATATGCTTAATCACCTTATATCTTTACAATGCTTGTTTAGTAGTCTGCATCCTCGCCAACCTCGTCAGCTTGCATCTCAAGCTCCTCTGGGTTGGTGTCAAAAGTAGTACGATAACTCTCTTCGGTGAGCTTGTCATCATCGAAGTCCTCGTCATCGTCGTCATCTTGACGCTTGTCCTCTTCTGGTAGCTCGTCGTCTTCTTCGTCCAAGTCCTTTAAGAGGTTGTCATCATCCGAGTCTTCTAATGATGAGAGTCTTGCAGGTTTTACCATGGTGACAGGCTTTTCTTTAGCAAATATAGCCTCTGTCCATGAACCTTTAGAAATCTCAAGTACTTCAAAGCCATCAGCTACCTTCTTCTCATAAAGGCCACCTGGTTTCTTCAAACGAGCTGTAGGAAGGGTTGTTGTACTTATGTCGAATCCACTTAAGATAATGTCCTGTACACTCTGTGGAAGGCTTTCCCAGCCACCACCGAAATTACGCTCAAGCACCTCTATAAGCTTCTGAGCTGATATATGATGGATATTCTCCCAAGTTAAGTCAGTAATCCTCTGAATTGGTTTCTTCCTCAAAGCCCATTTCACAGTAGTACCTTCATCAAGTCTGACTTGGCCTACTTGGCATCCACGCTCCTCATATTTCTTGATGACCTCGGGCTTGTCTACTTTCACTTCTTCAATGGTAAAGGCACTCTTGATAACGTCTATGTAGTGTCGCTCATTGTCTCTTAGATCAGAGTCGCGCTCTGCTTGTGCCCAAAGGCGGAAGACATCGTTTTCCTGAATGTCCCACACATTGCTCTTTGTTAGATTCTTTAAAGATAGTGCTTGTCCTTGTCGCTTCATATTGTGTTTACTTTTTCATTTTGCTTTGAGGTATAACTTTGTGCAAGGTCATACCTTCAGACCTGCTGCAAAAGTATATACTAAAACGTAAACTTCCAAACTTTTTCGCTGAAAAGTTAGTCAAAAGTGAGAAATAAGGGTCATTTTGAAAGAGCTATTTACCAAGGTAGGGTACACAGTTCTTTATTTCTATGGGTAAAGTCTTTGCCTTACTCTTATTTACAGTGATGGTTAGCTCCACAATACAAGCCCGTGAATTCATTGGTTTTCGTTGGTCAAAGATGAAGTTACCAATGCCATAATAAATTGGTTTCCCACGATAGTTCTCTATTGTTTGGAGCGTGTGACTATGATGACCAACGATGGCGTCGGCCCCAGCCTCTATCAGTCTGCGTGCGTTCTCACGCTGTTGTGGTGTGGCATTAAAGTGATGTTCCCATCCCCAATGTAGTATAAGGAGGATATAACAACCTTTGTCAGCCGCCCGTAAGCGTTCAACACGCATAATAAGACTATCCATACTCTCCTGACTAACACATGGTTTCTGAGGTAGATAGGGAAAGTTCTCTAATGGTAAGCGTAATGAGGAAACCACCCAGACATGGCGTGGCTTTGTAGAGATGAGTACAGGCTCGGATGCTTCTGCCATATTCCTACCTGCACCAATAGGTATCACTCCAGCCTTTCTTATCTGCTCTTGTGTGTCTAAAAGTCCATTTCTTCCTTGGTCAATACTATGGTTATTGGCTAAGTTGAGGTGAGTTATCCCATGACGCCGTAGTGTTGGCAACCATTCAGGTTCACCTCTAAAGATGAAGCGCTTGAACACCCGTTCCCTAATCTTGGTCACTGGGCATTCTAAATTGGCAATGACATAGTCTGAAGCATGGAACAACGAGTCGATAGAAGGGGAGAAGAGAGCATCTACACCCACCATGTCAATCTTCTGCCTTACCCCTCTATCCAATAGAAGGTCACCTGTAATGATAATGCGTAGACTATCTTCTGCACCTTTCGAAGCAAGTCTTTTCTTCGTAAATACGCCATCTCCTATCCCACTAAAAGATAGTAGGATAGGGACTAAAAGGCATGTGAAAGCTTTAACAACCCGAACTATAGAAGGTCTCTTCGTCATCTGCACTCATTCCTTTGGCTGGAGCAATGATCTCATTCATCCATGATGGCGTTCCACCTGTTGGTGATTTCTTTAATTCCTCTTGCCATTCTTCGTCCGTCATGCGTGGGTCTGACAACAAACGAGTGAACTCACGATAGGAGAGTACAGCGCCGCGTGTAAGATAGAGCGAGCCATCTATCTCAACTACTACGTATATTTCGTAAGCCGGACCAACACCCTCGTAAAGTACACACTTGTTGTCTATGGCAACATTCTCGCCTGAAGCGGTGAAAACATCAGCCACGACAGCGACCTTCTTGTCAGTGCTCACCACATCCGACCAGCCTTGCAACATCTCGTTATCCTCACTGACAAGCTCCAAAGAGATGTTCTCCACCGTCGAACCGATAATCTCAATCTGGTTGTATTCCTCGTCAGTTATCTTTCCACCATTCAGTTCTTTCTTACTGATATCACGGCAGAATTCAGCCATTTCCTTTATTCGTTCATATACAGCCTTTGCCTTTTCTGTCTGTAAATTATAAGTTGTGAGAACTTTATCCATTCTTGTTACAAGTGCAATAGCTTTCTCCCAGAACTTCACGTTAGGCTCTACATACCCCTTCACGACAGGTGGTTCTGGTCCTCCATCACCACACTCTGCCAACATAGGCTGCTTTGCGTAGAGGATAGCATCATGCTTTAATTCAGCCCAAGAGGCAAGTGCTGTGTTTAAGTTCTTCTTCTGCCACTGTGGAGACTGCATGAAATAAGGAAGCGACTGAGCGGTGTCACCTAACGACTGAAGCGTGTACATCCATTGATTAGCTACACAAGCCTCCCACTGAGTAGTAGCAGCTCTTTTACGAGCTGTGGTCAATGCTTTGGGAAAACCTGTCCATCTCTGCGTTTCCTTCAGCTCGTCTATGAGGATACGCTCGGCACCTGGCAATCCCATCACAGCCATCCAGTCGAGGCCCTTAGGGCATGGACGGAGCGAGACAGGGCTATCCTGGTCCGTAGTAGCTATCAGTGCCTCTGCATCAGGCTGGTAACGTTGTGGCATAATGTCCACTACATATTTACTACCACGTGTTTTCTTCAGTTCAATCCGCATCTGTCTCTTCGCTATTTCTTCAATGTCTTTCGTTAGGTTGGCCATATCTTTTCTTGAAGATAGCAGTTGCTCTATGGGGAGTCCCATCTCTTTAATTCGATTAGCAACCTGTATGAGCGTAACGTTATCAGGTGTTCCCATGAGGTAAGTGATAGGTTCACTCACCTTATTATATATAGCTCTTAGTTTTGGCTGTTGGTTGAAGACATTAGCAATGAGTGCTATCTGCTTCATCTTTGATGGTTTGTTTGTACCGAAATGGGCAGTCTGCAGCCACATCATACCACGGAAGTAACGGCTGCAAACCTTCGAGCGGGTGTAATGACCACGTGGGCGAAAGAGCGAATAACCAAACATTTCCTCAGAAGGAAAGTACTCTAACATATCAGAATACCCATTTTCAGCATCGAAAGCCTTTGTTATTTCCTCCATGACCATTTTCTTATAAGCCTCAGGAACATTCAGTTTAGCTGCTGAAGCAGGTGCTTTATCATGACTAAAGAGCCAAGATGCGACGGCAAACCATGCTTGGCCAAATTCTGCAGCCGCCTTAACTTCAGCGTCCTGACTACTTGTAAGTGTTTTCATCTCTGCTTCCATTTGAGACGAGAAGATAATCATCAGGGAGTCTAAGTGCTTCTCTTCCACATCACGCAACACACAATCAAAATAGAGATGGAAAAGTTGTAGATAGAGGTCGGTGGTTACGAAGCTTGGGAAATCAGCATAGTCGTTCTTCTCATATACGTGGAACAGCTGATTGTGTTCGGCAGGAACGATAGCAAAACCATTCCTTCCCAGCATATTATAAAGCTTAGAATCAAACTCTTTCAGCTGGAATGGGTTGATAAGATTATCCATATTCACCACGTCCTTACTGTCCGCTGGTTTGAAGTTGAGCTTTCGTAATTCTGCTTCACGTGCTCGGATACGCTCTGTAAAGGCAAGTTGTTCTTTCGTATAGCGTGGTGAGAACTTCTTACCAGTGGTCTCTTCTTTTTCAGAAACATCCCAAAGTGCATCGTTATACCATGTTGTTGTATTATATAATGCACGTAAGGTTGCATCCTTGAAAGCGTATCCCTGCCTTGCAGCAAAGGCGTTTCGGATAGCACGCAGCTCTGCCAGATTGAGCTTAGAGAGGTCCATCTGTGTGTCAATCTTACCTTTCAGCTTCTCAATATTGATTTTTCCAGCACCCTGAAGGATAAGCGGAGTCTTCTTCTCTTGGGTATGCTCGATATAAGCATCCCCTGTATAGGCCTCTGTATTGCCGTTTTGTGCCCATGTAGTAGGCGATAATAACAAGAGTAGCAATGCAATGGCTACAGTCTTAAATGCGTCATTTTGCAAAAGAGTGTGATAGGAATTGTGTTTCATCTTGCTTTGTTTATGATAGTTATATTTTATCTTTATCCATCCGAAGTAAATCGCTCAATAGCTTCTTCGTGGCTGGTGGCGCTGGTTAAAAAGCGTACGAAAGAAAGGCCAAAGTCATCCCAAACATAGTCTGCGACAACATACTTGCCATCAGTGGTTGCTTGTAATGTTCGGACGTAAGGTTTGACAAAGCGAAAATCGCATAGTATGCCACCCAGTTGAGAGCCCATCCACATAGGGCGTATCTTCCCATTTACCTGCTTGAAGATAAAGAGTCGGCGTGCAGCCTGTGGATAGAAGCGTGTCGGTTTGGTAACTCCTACCATTGCTTCGTCTGTTCCGTCCCCATTTACGTCGCCTGTTGATAGTTGATAGACAGGGTAGGGAAGCCGCCATTTAGCAACGGCTGTCCTGTTACTTTTATTCTTCTCCTGTTTTTTCAGTGCTTTTTCACTTTCCGTCTTAGGATATAAGCAAAGCCATGAAAGCGAGTCGTTGACACGTTCCAACCTAAAGGTCAGTTGCTGTTGTGCCATTGTTCTCCCCACGAAGAAGCCGAATAATATCAGACAGCCAAGCCGCTTGTATCTGTTCTTAAACATATATGGATACAAATATAGGCACTTTCACGGATAAAACAAAATCTTTTAAATAAAAAAGTCCTGACCCCACCGACGTGAAATCAAGACTTACTGAGTGTCTTCGAAGTCCCTACTAACATATAAACTGAGACTTGTGACAATTTTGTTATCCTTCACCTTAAAAAACTAACCTATGTATTTCGTACTCTTACTTGCATGAATTATCCTTACGTGGTAGTGCAACTAAGTAGCTATGTATATCTGTTAATGTCCTTAGTGAAATAGTTCTTTATAACCTCTCTCATTCTTTACGAGTCTATTCTATGCCGAATAGGACTGGTGAACATGTATAGAGGATTTATATCTTTAAGTTAGCACAAGTTGTGTTATGTTGTTGTTATCATCCTCTAATTATCTCTACGCAAAGATAGAAAGTAATATCTAAACAAGCAAATATTCTGTATATATTCCTTGCTCTTTAACATAAAATTAACAGAAGAGGCCCATAAATCCCCTTTTGGGGCTTAGTTTTCTACCATTTTAGTGATTGTTTGTACCTAAAACGACATTTCATCTATTTTTATTTTGCCGTGTTATCTTTGTTTTACGCTGCTTTTTATGTTTTCCCTTTGAGTTTCAATAATTTCCAAAACTTAAATTTTTAGATGTTAGGACGGGGGCTAAATGCTATTTCCTGTCTGTTTTTGAGAAAGGAATAAGTGCTTGAAAGGGGGGCAATCTAAGGTTTTACTGTTGGGCTGAAATCGCTGATGAAGTATTATGAAAAAGTATTACAAAAAGAGTGTGTAACGGTCTTTTTATCATGAGATAACATGTTAGCGTAATCGAGTTTGTAACCCTCATGGTGCCAGATGGTTATGAACTGTGTTGAAGAAGACGCCCTTCTTGGGCCATGAAAGGCCTCTTCAACCCCCCAAGAAGGGCATGTTCTTGAGGCAAGAAAGGCGTCTTCTTGAAGCGAGAAGGGCATGTACTGTTTTCGAGACGTACGAAAAAGATTTACATCAAAGTCATGTTGTTGTTTATAACACTAACATTAATCCTTCTTTCCTTCTAATCTTCTCTCTACTTTCCGCCGCTTAGCATATCGCGAGTTAATAGGACTGACGACAAAGGGGTGATTGTTATCTAAGTTTGGTAGATTGTCGTTTCATTTCATTAAAGTTAGTAATCAAATACGCTTAAAAGCCTTGATAGTGTGCCGTTCAGATAGAAAAACGTTACATGGAAAGTGGCTTATCTCCTTAAAATTATGTATCTTTGCAGAGATGAAATTCGCGATTATTGCAGCTGGCGACGGTTCAAGGCTGGCTCAAGAAGGTATCACCGAACCCAAACCGTTGGTGAGGGTGAGGGGAGAACAGCTCATAGACAGACTGATAAGGATTTTCATGGAGAACAACGCCACGGAGATTAGTGTCATTTGTAATGAGCAGATGGCTGGTGTGAAAAGCCATTTGAAGACAATCCAAGACAAAGGATTGAATGGTAAGTATGTTCCGCTGCAGTTCGTTGTAATGTCTACTGCCAGTTCGATGCATAGCTTTTATGAGTTACGCCATCTCCTTTATGATGAGCCATTTATACTAACAACAGTCGACACTATCTTTGACGAGCGTGAGTTCCATGATTATGTCTTGTCCTTTCAATGTAAGATAGCGCATGGCATAGACGCTTTGATGGGTGTTACTGATTATATAGACGATGAAAAACCACTTTATGTCGGTGTTGACAATACCATGCGTATTACTGGTTATTATGACACAAAGCAGCCTAATTCTCGCTATATTTCAGCAGGTATATATGGGTTGACGCCCCCTTCACTTGCCATTCTTGAAGCCTGTATAGAGAGAGGTGAGAGCAGAATGCGCAATTTTCAGCGTGCTTTAGTTGCTTCTGGTTTTCGGATGGAAGCCTATCCACTTACCAAGGTGTTTGACATCGACCATGCAGAAGATGTCAGAAAAGCCAATGAAGAGGTAGAGATTTCGTCCTCTCACAGTAATGGGAAAACCTTACTGATACAACGGGCAGCCTGCTATTCGCCTAATTCCGAGGAGAAAGATTTAGCTATTTTGAAGGCGGTAGGAGACTTTTGTAGAGATGCTGAGATGCTGAGTGAGGAAGCGATAATCGAAGGTCTTGACACGTCAAAGCAGTCAGCACATGCATTGTCGTTAGTCCTGTCGGATGCGTATGGCCAAGTTGTCTCTATGGCCCGTAGCCCACGTGTGTTGGATTGGATAGAGCGGATGGAAGCGAGAGGAGTGTGTGTTCTCAATCCTTCAGCCGCTGTTCGGGCTTGTAGGCGGAGCCATGTTGTCAAGTTGATGAAGGCAAACAATCTCCCTTACCCACCTGATGAAGGGAGCGAAGGATACTGGATAAAACGAGCCGATGAGGCTGCTCAGCATAAAGACGATGTTTGCTTCTGTCGAGATAAAGTCGAATTGGATAGAAAGAAGGCCGAGTTTGCCCTCCGTGGTATCACTGATGTGGTGATAGAAGCTCATGTACAGGGTGATATAGTGAAGTTCTATGGAGTGGAAGGAGTCGGTTTCTTCCGTTATTATTATTCTGGTGCTGATGCAGAGACAAAGTTTGGTCATGAAGCAAAAAACGGTAAACCGCAATATTATCCATTTTCTTCAGTAAACTTACAAACCGATGCTGAGACGTTATCTCGTCCCTTACAGACACCTATCTATGGGGGAGATGCGATTGTGAAAGCGGACGGTAGTTATGTTATCATCGACTTTAACGACTTTCCAAGTTTCTCAAGATGCAGAGACGAGGCGGCAGAAGCAATCGTTGAACTTATAAGAATGACAGCAAGGCATCCTCAAACGTCAGCCGACAATGGCAAGAGTGAGGATGAAGCGAATGGTGAGATTTAGTTGAACTACAATAGTTCTCCATCTAAATTCACCTATAAAATAGTATGAAACAATGACAAAAGAACAACATAATAATAGAACCTCTGTTCAGCAAAAGGAGGAAGATGCCCATGTAGCCGAGCGTGTCAGTAGTCCTTATCTACTTGAGGGAAAGGGCAATAAGACAAATTTTATGAGCCTTCTCCGAGCCTCCTTTAAGTCTATGGATACGGAGGAATGGCTTGACATCTACTTTACTCGTCCTATTGGTTTAGCCTTTGCCTTATTCTGGTATCGCTTGGGTGTGAGTCCTAATAGTATTACCATTCTTTCAATCTTCCTTGGTATAGGTGCTGGAGTGATGTTTTTCTTCACAGACACCCTACATAATGTGTTGGGAATCATACTCCTTATGTTAGCTAACTTTTGCGATTCAACAGACGGACAGTTGGCTCGGCTCACTCGACAACAGTCTATGCAAGGACGGTGTTTAGACGGTTTTGCAGGTGATGTGTGGTTCTTCTCCATTTATCTCGCTATTGTCCTCCGACTCTGGCATCAGTTTGTTCCAGGCACATCAATGGTGTGGGGACTTTGGGGATTAGGCTTAGCAGCAGTGGCAGGACTGTTATGTCATTCGTCACAAAGTTCGTTGAGCGACTACTATCGGCAGATTCACCTTTATTTCTTGAAGGGGAGAGAAGGCTCAGAGCTCGACTCCTACGAGAATGAACATGCCATTGTTGAGCGTCTAAAAGGCAAGAAGGGAGTCTTTTGGGACCGTGCTTTCCATAGTAACTATCAGCGTTATTGTAGGAGTCAGGAGCGTAGAACGCCTGCTTTTCAGCAGTTTCATAAAGCCTTGAAAGAGAAGTATGGAAGTATAGATAAGGTGCCGCAAGACCTAAAAGACCGTTTCTTAGCAGGTAGTAGACCGCTAATGCCTTTCACGAACATCATGAGTTTTAACAGTCGGGCTATCCTTATTTATATCACTTGTCTGTTGAATTGTCCATGGATCTACCTGTTGATAGAGGTAAGCCTGTACAGTTTGTTATATATCTATATGCACAAACGGCATGAAGACCTGTGTAGACATCTCATGACAGAGCTATAGTCAATCATGGTCCTCATCTATGAATTAGAATATTAGAAGACGTTGGAGGAATACTTGGAGTAGGTTAGTTCGATAACTGATAATCAATCTGTTAGCATCTAATATTACTTAAACCATTCAGAATGAACAAAGATTTAAATAAGATATCATCGAAAGCAGAGGTGTTTGCCACAGCTCAGTGTGGTGCGAGAGAACCATTAACACTACTCTTCGACTTTGGAGGAACGCTCGATACTGTAGGTTGTCACTGGGGTAAGTTCCTGTGGCATGCCTACGAAAGAAACGCAATCCCTGTAACGGAAGGACAGTTTCGTGAGGCTTATGTACATGCAGAGCGTACCTTAGGAAAGCAAGCTATCATACAATCGACTGATACTTTTCTGTCCATGTTGACAACGAAGATACGCATAGAATTTGATTACTTAGTTCGTAGTGGATGGATAGCAGTGGATGAGGAAGAGGCCGAAAGGATGCAAAGAACCCTTGTGAAGGATGTCTACGAAAGGGTGAAAGCTAACTTGTCAATAAGTAGGAGTGTGCTGACCGAGCTAAGGAAGAAATACAGAATAGGTTTGGTAACAAACTTCTATGGCAATATGTCGGTTGTACTCGATGAATTTGGGTTAGCCTCTTTATTTGATGCAGTGACAGAGAGTGCCGTTGTAGGAGTTAGAAAACCTGACCCACAGATATTTAGATCAGCTGTAAAGGCACTGGACGTAGAGGCTGAGAATGTCGTTGTCATTGGTGATAGTTATTCCAAAGACATCCTACCAGCGCACGAGATAGGCTGCCACACGATTTGGCTAAAGGGCGAAGGATGGGTGACAGAAGAGCTAACAACGTGTGAAGCAGATTATATTATAAA
Source organism: Prevotella sp. C561 (assembly GCF_000224595.1). Lineage (NCBI taxonomy): Bacteria > Pseudomonadati > Bacteroidota > Bacteroidia > Bacteroidales > Prevotellaceae > Prevotella > Prevotella sp. C561. The sequence goes on from NZ_JH114140.1 coordinate 28,841, forward strand.
GGATTTATACGAAGTAGAGCCTATATTAAAACAATATATGCCACTTTGAAACGTTATAATAAAATTGAAAGAAGAATAATGGAACAGAATATAGTTAGGCCTGCAGAAGGCAAATTAGGTATAATGGTCGTTGGTTGTGGGGCTGTTGCTACGACATTTATGACAGGAGTCTTGATGGCACGTAAGGGACTTACGAAGCCTATTGGCTCCATGACTCAATACGACAAAATACGTGTTGGACGTGGAGACGATAAGAAATATCTTCATTACAAAGACATCGTTCCATTGGCAAAGTTAGATGACATCGTCTTTGGAACATGGGATGTCTATCCACAAAATGCCTATCAGGCAGCGGTATATGCCGAGGTGTTGAAAGCAAAGGATATTGAACCTGTGCGTGAAGAACTGATGGCTATCAAGCCTTTGAAAGCAGCGTTCGATCGAAACTACGCTAAACGATTAGATGGTGACAATGTGAAAGATTGCAAGACACGCTGGGAAATGGTGGTGGAGTTGCAGAAAGACATCCAAGACTTTAAGCGTCAGCATGGTTGTGAGCGTGTTGTTGTTATCTGGGCTGCTTCAACAGAGATATATGTTCCATACGACGAAGCCTATCACAAGACGCTTGCGCAATTGGAGTCGGCTATGAAGTCAAATGATAGAGAGCATGTAGCTCCTTCTATGTGTTATGCTTATGCCGCCTTGACAGAGGGCTGTCCGTTTATCATGGGTGCTCCTAATACGACGGTTGACATACCTGCTATGTGGGAGTTAGCCGAGAAGACGCACATGCCTATAGCTGGTAAGGACTTCAAGACAGGTCAGACTTTGGTAAAGTCGGGCTTCGCACCTATTATCAAGACACGTAACCTCGGTCTTGCAGGTTGGTTCTCTACGAATATCTTGGGCAATCGTGACGGCTTAGTACTTGATGAACCAGCTAACTTCCATACCAAGGAAGTAAGTAAGTTGTCGACACTTGAGACCATCTGTAAGGCTGATGAGCAGCCTGACCTTTATGGTAATATCTATCATAAGGTGCGAATCAACTACTATCCACCTCGTAATGACGATAAGGAAGGATGGGATAATATAGACATCTTTGGCTGGATGGGTTATCCAATGCAGATTAAGATAAACTTTCTCTGCCGTGATTCCATCCTTGCAGCACCGTTGCTTCTCGACTTGACCTTGCTCTCTGACCTCGCAGCACGTGCTGGTAGGTATGGTATTCAGCGCTTCTTGAGCTTCTTCCTCAAGAGCCCTATGCATGATTATACACGTGGAGAAGAGGCTGTCAATAACCTCTTTGAACAGTACACAATGCTTAAGAATGCCATTCGTGAGATGGGTGGATATGAAGCTGATGAGGAGATTGATTAATAGTAAACCCCTATTTGTCGTATGTTCTACCCATCCCTTTGATGGAATGGACGTTATACTTGCTGGAAGGCTGCACTTAGCAGTTCCCGTATAGTCCTAAAACTAAAGAAGAAATGAATAGTTATTTGAAACTTAATAAGGATAAACATAGCCCTATTGGCATGCGTGTGTCAAAGGTTGATAGTCATGTGGTGAAGAAGAGTGTGATACTCGTTCTTCTCCTCTTGTGCGTGTCATTCTCTGCACAAGCAAGTGGGTTTAGGTCTTGGTCTTATACTTCACGGTTTAATAATGTACCTGTTGATTCTTTGATATTAGGTAAGGATTCTTTATTGACGGCATCGGATTCGATGGTGATAGCCACTGACTCTTTGTTTCAAATGATGGATTCACTGGCAAAAGAGGCTACTAAACCAGCTGTGGTGGATAGCACCTTACTGCAATGTTACGTTGTTGACTGGCAGACAGGGGATAGTATTCCGTATGCGAATGCCATCTATCGTAGTCTAAAGATTGGTGCATCAAGTGATGCTGATGGACATTTCTCGATTGAACGAAAGGTTGGCGAGCAACTAACAGTAACTGCTGTCGGTTATAAACCACGTAATATTAAGATTACAGCAAATACCTCCAAGGTCTTACATGTGACGCTTATTGCAGATTCAAAGCAGTTACAAGGAATCGTGGTGAAGGCTAAACGGCGCCATAAGTATTCTCGTAAAGATAATCCAGCAGTAGAGTTAATGAAACGGGTCATCGCTGCCAAGAAGCAAAGTGACTTGGAGAATCATGACTTCTATCAGTATGATAAATACCAGAAGGTGACAATGGCGCTAAATAACCTTACTCCTGATGACCTTGAAAGTTCTTTTTTTCAAGAAGGCTCCTTGGCTCCTTAGCCAGGTGGAGACATGCCCTTATAATAAGAAGCTAATTCTCCCTATCTCTGTTGATGAGACCCTTACGCAGCATATCTATCGCAAGGATCCAAAGGACATGAAGGACATTGTGTTGGGACAGTCTACTAAGGGAATATCAAAACTGATACAGACTGGTGAGGCAATGAACACGATTGTGAAGGATCTCTTTAAAGATATCAACCTTTATGACGACCAGATTGATCTCCTTCAGAAGCGTTTTCCATCGCCAATAGGCTCTACTGCCATCTCATTCTACCATTTCTATATAGATGATACGGTCTATGTTAATCAAGACAAGTGTATCCGTTTGCAGTTTATGCCAGCCAATCAACAAGACTTCGGGTTCCGAGGTGAACTCTACGTCTTAAACGATAGCTCCCTTCATGTTAAGAGATGCGATATGCAACTACCTGCTAATACGGGCGTGAACTTCGTTGATGCGATGAAGTTTGAGCAGGAGTACACTAAGTTAAGCAATGGGGAATGGGCCTTAACTACGGATAATATGGTTGCTGAACTTAAGATTACTGATTTCTTACAACATGCTATTGTTATCCGAACAACGGGTCTGACAAACTATGCCTTTACTCCTATTGATGATAAACTATTTAAGGGTAAGGCGAAGGTAACGTATGATGCGAACGCTAAATTGCGTGATAATGACTTTTGGGCAGCACATCGAACAACGCAACTGACAAAGAGTGAGGCTGGTATGGATGCCTTTGTCAAACGTATGGCAAGCACTAAACACTTCAAGTGGATTATGTTTGCGTCGAAAGCCTTAATTGAGAACTTCATTGAAACAGGCTCGGAAACGAAGCCAAGTAAGGTAGACATCGGTCCTGTAAACACCTTTCTATCAAAGAACTTTGTGGATGGTATACGTCTGAGAGCCTCCGCTCGTACCACAGCTAAGTTCAATCCGCATTGGTTCTTTGAGGGTTATTATGCTTATGGGACAAAGTCTCACGAGCAATACTACGATGCCAAGGTTACATACTCATTCAATAAACCAGAGTACCAACCGATAGAATTCCCTATACGGACTATTTCCTTTGAGTCAAATAAGGATGTTGAGTCTCCTTCTGACAAGTATCTTAAACACAATAAGGATAATATCTTCATGACTTTCCGTCCTGTTGAGGTGGAACAAATGTATTTCTTTAATCGTCAGAAGCTCACCTTTACGTGGGAGACAGATTATGGTTTGGCAACAAGTTTAGAACTTCGTACAGAGAGTAACATGCCTACAGGAAAGCTTGTCTACGAGAAGATGGATGGTTCGCTGGTTGATAAAGTACGCATGAGTGAGGTCACACTGAGTCTTACCTACCGCCCGGGGCAATCATACGTCAACTCGAAGCAACAGCGTATGGCTGTTAACCTTGATGCACCCGAGTTTAATCTCACTCATACAATGGGTATTAAGCATTTCTTGGGAGGCAACTTTGACAGTAATCTAACAGAAGTTTCGATATACAAAAGATTCTGGTTAGGAAGCTGGGGGCACATTGACACACGTGTACAAGGTGGTGCGCAATGGAATAAAATACCTTTCCAATTCCTCATCACTCCTCCTGTAAACACGTCATACTTCGAACATCAAGGAACCTTCAACCTCATGAAAGGACTCGAGTTCCTTAACGATCGCTATGCACAATTTAATCTTGCATGGGACTTAGAAGGTAAGATATTCAATCGTCTACCGCTTATCAAGAAATTAAAATGGCGTGAATATATAGCTTTCAAAGGTATGTGGGGACATCTAACAGATAAGAACAACCCTTATTTACCACAGAATGCTAACGATCAAGACTTATACAAGTTCCCTGCTGACACACGTGTTATGACACACGATCCATACATGGAATTTGTATTCGGAATACATAATATCCTTAAATGTTTGGAGGTTGATTATGTCCGTCGACTTACTTATACGAACGTTCCAGGCATTTCAAAGAATGGTATTAGATTTGGTTTCAATATAGTCTTCTAATTATCACCGATAGAATTAATCATATACAGTCATGATAAAGGATGTTCTTTTAGTTGGAGTTGGCAGTTTCGTAGGTGGCAGTCTACGTATGCTAATCTCAAAGTATGTACAGTTGGCGATTGCAGGGTCATTCCCTTTGGGTACAATGGTAGTCAATGTTCTTGGCTGTTTCCTAATAGGTATATTCTCTTCGTTGCCTAATAGCAATGGAGGAGTTAGTCCTGCCGTTCGTCTCTTACTGACTACTGGCTTCTGCGGTGGCTTCACAACGTTCTCAACCTTTATGAATGAGAATGCTACACTACTAAAAGGAGGGGACGGATTTATGCTTTCATCGCTATATATCATAGCTTCTCTTGCATTCGGTTTCATTGCTTTATTAGTCGGGCGTCACCTTGTTATGTCTTTTCAATGAGGTAAATATATTGACAGTTCAGTCTATTTCGGCGTAAAGGTAATGGTCGACACGTTGTGTTTTTCCCTTAGTTTCTTTCCTATCTCCTTTATTTTCTGTATCTTTGCACCCTGTAGAACATTAATAATTAAACAATTCAATAGTATATGAAAGCATTTGTATTCCCTGGACAGGGGTCTCAGTTTGTTGGTATGGGTAAGGATCTTTATGAGAACAACCCATTAGCAAAGGAACTTTTCGATAAGGCTGACGAGATTCTTGGCTTCAAGATAACCGAGATAATGTTTGCTGGTACTGACGAGCAGTTGAAGGAGACTAAGGTTACTCAGCCTGCTGTATTCCTTCACAGTGTTATTTCTGCACTTTGCTTAGGCGATGAGTTCAAGCCAGATATGGTTGCTGGTCACTCTTTGGGAGAGTTTTCAGCACTCGTTGCAGCTGGTGCGTTAAGCTTTGAAGACGGTCTGAAGCTCGTAGCCGCACGTGCTAATGCTATGCAGAAGGCTTGCGAGTTAAATCCAGGAACTATGGCTGCTATCATTGGTCTACCTGATGAAAAGGTAGAGGAGATATGCGAGCAGGTATCAAAGGACGGTAAGGTTTGTGTTGCAGCAAACTTCAATTGTCCTGGTCAGTTGGTTATCTCTGGTTCAACAGAGGGTATCCAGGAGGCTTGCGAACTGATGAAGGCTGCTGGTGCTAAGCGTGCATTGCCATTGAAGGTAGGTGGTGCTTTCCACTCTCCATTGATGCAGCCAGCTAAAGATGAGTTGCAGGCAGCTATTGAGGCAACTACATTCAATGCACCAAAGTGCCCTGTTTATCAGAATGTAGACGCATTGCCACACACCGACCCAGCTGAGATTCAGAAGAACCTCATTGCTCAGCTTACCTCAAGCGTACGCTGGACAAAGAGTGCACAGAACATGATTGCCGATGGTGCTACAGAGTTTGTTGAGTGCGGACCAGGCTCTGCTTTGCAAGGTATGCTCGGTCGTATCGACAAGACCGTTAATGCACACGGTATTTAATCCCACCTTATATAATAAGTAATAGCCCCCCTTCCGTCCCTTTCCTTATAGCGAGAGGGACGTTGGAGGGCTTTTCTTTATCTTTTAGGTTTATGAGAACTAAATTAGTCATCTACCAAGTCTTCACACGAACCTTTGGTAATAAGAATCTTACAAAGAGGGAGTATGGTAGCTTAACAGAGAACGGTGCGGGTAAAATGAGCGACTTTGATAAGGATGTGTTACGCCACATTCACGACCTCGGAGTCACTCATCTGTGGTATACAGGGGTCATTCGTCATGCTACATGTACTGACTATTCAGCCTTCGGCATACCTACGCAAAACCCTCGTGTCGTCAAGGGGCGTGCCGGATCGCCGTATGCTATTACCGACTATTACGATATCGACCCAGATATTGCGGTCGATGTAGATGTACGTATGGCTGAGTTTGAGGCACTTATAGCTCGTACACATGCAGAAGGGATGAAGGTTATCATTGACTTTGTGCCCAATCATGTTGCCCGACAATATAAGAGTATCGCTAAACCAAAGGGTGTTGAGGACCTTGGAGAAGGTGATGATACGGGGAAGCACTTCGATCCTCAGAATAATTTCTATTACTGTCCAGGCGAGCAGCTCGACCTCTCCGGTGTCGTTGAGAATGTCTATGCTCATAACGCTGAGGCTTATCATGAGTACCCAGCAAAGTGTACTGGTAATGACCGCTTCGACTCTCATCCTCAGCAGAATGACTGGTATGAGACCATAAAGCTGAACTATGGCGTAGACTATTGTGATGCTGGCGGTAGGAGTTATCACTATCATCCAATCCCATCAACATGGAAGAAGATGACAGATATCCTACTTTTCTGGGCTGCAAAGGGTGTTGATGGTTTCCGATGTGACATGGCGGAGATGGTTCCACACGAGTTTTGGGCACATGCAACACAACAGGTTAAGGAGCACTACCCGGCGATGATATTCATTGGTGAGGTCTATGACCCTAATCAATATCGTTTGTATGTGGCGTCAGGCTTCGACTACTTGTATGATAAAGTGGGTATGTACGACTGTGTTCGTGGTGTGATATGCGATGAGCGCCCTGCTTCTTCCATTACACAAGAGTGGCAAAAGGTTGATGACATACGTGATCACATGCTCTATTTCCTTGAGAACCATGATGAACAACGTATTGCTTCTGATTTCTTTGCGGCTAATCCTTGGAAGGCAATCCCTGGTATGATTGTTTCAGCTCTCCTCCAACAGAACCCTGTTATGGTCTATGCTGGACAGGAGTTCGGCGAGAGAGGCATGGATAAGGAAGGTTTTTCTGGGTGCGATGGTCGCTCAACTATCTTTGATTATTGGTCAACAGAGGCTATCTATAAAGGCTTTTTCAATCGCAAGGCATTGACTACAGACGAGAAGAAACTATCCCTTGTCTATCAAGGAATCCTTCGTTTCTGTAATCGTGAGAAAGCTGTTCGAGAGGGATTGACCTTTGATTTGATGTATGTCAACAATCAGAGCCATCATTTCAACCCTAATAAACAGTATGTTTTCATGCGTAAGGCTGATAATGACGTGCTATTAGTCGTTGCTAACTTCGACTCAGCTCGAGTGAACATCAATGTTACTATTCCTTCTCATGCCTTCGACTTCCTCGGACTACCAGAACAGACTGTTGAGATGACCGACTTGCTGTCGGGTTATACAAAGCAGGTTGCGTTACGGCGCAATGGGCAGGTATCTGTGGATGTTGAGGGGAATTACGGTCGAATATATAAATTTGTGCTAAAGAAGTAGGCTATGGACTATACTTTCAATACGCATAACAAAGAAGAATTCCCGCCTGCTCATACGGCCGAACATCTGTTAAATCAAGTGATGATTAGGATGTTTGGGACAGAACGGAGCAGTAATGCGCACATCGAACGGAAGAAGAGTAAGATGACGTTCATCCTTGATCATAAGCCTGACCGTAAGGAAGAAAAGGCGATAGAGGCTGAGATGAACCGACTGATAACCGAAGACTTACCAGTGACATACGAGATGATCGACCGCAATAACATCCCTGATAGTGTCAGTGTTGACAAACTTCCAGAGGATGCTTCAGAGATGTTACGGTTGGTAAGGATAGGTGATTTCGATGTTTGTCTATGTATCGGTAAACACGTTCGCTCTACTGCACAGATTGGACGCTTTGAGATGTTAGGTACAAACTGGGATGAGGAGAAGCACGCTTTCCGCATCCGCTTTAAGGTAATTCCTGCTTAAAACATTTATCATCTCACATAAACTATGCCCTTACTTGTCTGCTTTCAGATAGGTGAGGGCTTTTTCTTTCATCTTCTGATAGGCGGAATAAAAGAGTTTACAACTGTTCGAAAGACTTTTATGGGGGCCTTTCTCATTCACAGGATACAATGAAGAATGGCTTGCGGGGAGTCTTCTGTTGGCATAGAGAACCCTAAAGTTTGATGGATAAGAAGGGGTTGATGCAAACAAGGGCAAGTACTGTTTTATTCGGCAAGAGGTTGGATAACCCCAGACAAACTACTGAAATAAAAAGTGATTTGCGTGTAAAGTGGATTATGGTAGGACTAATCTTCTTAGATATGTATCATCCGCATGGCAGGTAACGAGTCTAAATACATAGAGGTGGTAGGCAATGGGACGACAAAAGAATGATTGGTGGAAAAGTAGATGAAAGGTTGGGTAATATGAAACGATGAGGCTTTGGTGTAAATCTTTTTCGCACTCCTTGAAACCAATACTTGCCCTTCAAGGGTTAAGAAGACGCCTAAGTACATTCAAGAACACGCCCTTCTTGAGTGTTGTTAACGCCCTTCTTTGACCTTGAAAGGCGTCTTTTGCTTCGCTCTTCATAAACGTTTGGTTCAGTGAGTGTTACAAGCTCGAATGTTATAGATACTCCTCGCTTTCGTACTCGGACTTTTATGTGAATTTTGTCGTAGTTTTTCATGGTTCTACAAAGTTCTTTATAACTCAAATACTACAAATTACTCGAACCATATGAAAACTGAGGGAGCGAATAAAACAGAATGTATTAAATGGGCAGTAACGTACTGCACAAAGATAGATGGGCGTATTTAACGATGAAAGGGTGGGGTAATGAACAAATACAGAGCGGTATGATGAGATTATTAACAGCTGATGGACGTATAGTCATCGAGGGCAATTGAGCGAAAAGTACAGCGTGAGGATAAAAGAAATCCGCCACCTTATATATAATAGGTGACGGACGTCTAATGTTGAAAACCTTTCTTTATCTAACGACTTAGTAGTTAGTTTAGGATTTATCGTTCTGTTCCTTCATATCAATAAATTGCTGATTTGCATCATAGAACTCATACTGCAAAAAGGCAAGTTTCTGTGAAGGAACGATGTTAACACCCAGTCCATACTTCAGTTGCCACTTACGTTTCAATGAAACAAAACCTTTGTTAATGTAAGCTGCAACGTATGGATGAACGTGTAAATAGAATTTCTTAACTCCAACCTTATTAACTAATCGGTCAATCTTACGTTCCAACTGGTCGGTAAAGAGAATACTTGAACGTATCTTCCCACTGCCGAAACATGTTGGACAAGTCTCGTCTACATCGACATCCATTACTGGACGAACGCGCTGTCGAGTGATTTGCATTAGTCCGAACTTGCTCAGAGGAAGGATATTGTGACGTGCACGGTCCTTCTGCATGTTCTTACACATACGCTCGTACAGCATCTGGCGGTCCTCGGCAAGGTTCATGTCGATGAAGTCAACGACAATAATTCCACCCATATCACGCAGTCGGAGCTGGCGAGCTAACTCATCAGCAGCACCAAGGTTAGTGTCGAGAGCATTCTGTTCTTGTGCTTTCTCCTTTGTTCTGTTCCCACTATTCACATCCACAACGTGCATTGCCTCTGTGTGTTCGATGATGAGGTAACAGCCATGACCATAATTGATGGTCTTACCAAAGCTGGACTTTATCTGCTTCGTAACGTCAAAGTTGTCGAAAATAGGTACCTTACCAGTGTACTTCTTCACGATGCCCGCCTTCTCAGGGGCTATTAGAGAGACATAGTGTCGAACGGCTGTACATATCTCGTCATCGTTGACGTAGATGTTTTCGTAGGTAGGATTGAAGAGATCACGTAGCATTGCAACAGCACGACCAGTCTCCTCAAAAACAAGCTGAGGACGCTCCTGCGTCTTTTGCAGTTTCGTGATAGCTTCATTCCAACGGCTCAGAAGGACCTTCATCTCAGCATCAAGTTCTGCAACACGTTTCCCTTCAGCCACAGTACGGACTATTACACCGAAATTCTTTGGCGTAATACTCTGAATAAGCTGCTTGAGACGTGCGCGTTCTTCTCCGCTTTTGATTTTAGAGGATACGCTAACTTTATGCCCGAATGGTATGAGCACCAAGAACCTACCAGCGAATGATATTTCACCTGTTAAGCGTGGTCCTTTGGTGGAAATGGGTTCTTTAACAATCTGCACCATCACCTCTTGGCCTACTTGCAATGTGTTTTGAACGGTGCCGTCCTTCTGCAAGTCGGGTAGACGAGTGGCTTTCTGAATGGGATAAAGTCGTTTGCGGTCGCTCTGAACCTGTTTCAGATACTTTGCATAGGAGTTGAATTGGCTCCCTAAGTCAAGATAATGAAGAAAGGCGTCACGCTCATAACCTACATCTACAAAGCAGGCGTTCAGCCCAGGCATCAGTTTCTTAACCTTTGCCACGTAGATGTTTCCAACCGAGAAGCTCGCCTCCCTTGGCTCACGCTGGTATTCTACCAGACGCTTGTCTTCGAGAAGTGCTATCGAGATCTCTTTCGATTGGGCATCAATAATTACTTCGCTTGTCATCTTCTTCGTTTGATATAACTATCATTTAGCCGTCTTATCTTATCTACAATGACGCTAAAAGATACTTATAAGGATAAATAAAAATGCGGAACCTGTCGTCGCACCTCCAGGGAAGAGAAGTTTCTTGCGATGACATGCCCCGCCATATTAATGAAAGTCAGTTATTGAGTCTTTCAGCCTTGGGGCTTACTTGCTCTTATGTCTGTTCTTTCTTAGTCTCTTTTTACGCTTGTGCGTAGCCATCTTGTGTCCCTTTTTTTCTTTCCGTTTGGCATAGCTTTAATTGTTTTTAATTGTTATTTATATGTATGTTTGATTTATTTCTTCATATCCTCGATGAAGGTCTTTGCTGGCTTGAAGCTTGGGAAATCGTGAGCTGGGATAGTGATAGTCGTGTTCTTTGAGATGTTACGAGCAGTCTTTTCAGCACGGTGCTTAACGATAAAGCTACCGAAACCACGTAAATATACATTTTCTTTCTTCTCCAACAAACTGTCTTTAATTGTCTCCATAAAAGACTCAACCACAGCTGATACGTCTTTCTTGGCAATGCCAGTAGACGTTGCTATCTCATTGATGATATCTGCTTTCGTCATTTCGTTTTGTTCTTTAATGATGTTTTAATTCTTACTTTCTCATTATAACGGAGTGCAAAGATACTCATTTTCAGCTTAATAGAGAAATATTTTTGTGTCTTTTTTGTAAAATATCTCGGTATTTAGCTGAAACTCTAATGTTTTTCGTACCTTTGCGACAGTATAAGTTGTATTTCAGACTGACCTGAAGCATTGGATTTAATGGTGTTAAAAGGGGGGTAATAGTTTGGAGGCTTATTTGGTGACAAGTCTTTATAAGGGGATAAGTGGTCTTTAGTTCTTTTCGATCATATCCCAATCATTATTCTTAAAAAAAGTAGTATTTATAAGACTTCTGTATAATTATATAAGGTGTATGAAGATTTCCATCGGTATAGATGTGGGTATTTCAACAACAAAGATTGTTGGTATCAGAGAGGGAAAGGTAATTAAACCTTTGCGTATTAAGGCTACTGACCCAGTGACATCCTTGTATGGAGCATTTGGAAAGTATCTTTATGACAATAGAATAGATTTGTCTGATGTTGAGCATGTTATGCTTACGGGTGTTGGTGCTCACTATATTGATAAACCTGTCTATGGTCTGCCAACAGCTAAGGCTGATGAGTTCTTGGCCGATGGCTTAGGTGCTCAGTTTGAATCAAAGCTACAACGTATGATCGTTGTCTCAATGGGTACGGGTACTTCTCTTGTACTTTGTGATGGCAGTGAGGTGCGTCATATTGGTGGTATTGGTATTGGTGGGGGAACATTGAGCGGCCTTTCACGACTTCTTCTACAGACTGACAATATCAATGAAATTATCGCTTTGGCTAATAAAGGGGATATCTCTCGTATCAATCTGCAGATTAAGGACATATCTACCAGTCCTCTTCCTGGTTTACCAATGGATGCAACTGCATCACTCTTTGCCAACGCACAGGCTAATGCCAGTCGTGAAGATATTGCTTTAGGATTGATAGGTCTGGTGTTACAGTCTATTGGATCAGCAACAATATTGAGTTCTTTGAATAGCGATATACGTGACTTTGTACTCATTGGTAATCTTAGCTTGTTGCCACAATGCGAACTTCTTTTCCCTGTAATGGAGAAGATATACGACGTACGCTTTATCATTCCGAAGAATTCAGAGTATTGTACTGCGATTGGTGCGGCACTTCAAGCAGACAAGCTAAAGAAGATTTAATATCTACTGATAACTGATTACAGGCACTTTGTAGTATTGTCTACGAAGCACCTGTAATCTTTCTTTATACCAGACTGTTATATAGTAAGTTAAAGTAGATATCTTTTATTCTTTCTTTGAGAACTGATAGTCCTCAAAGAAAGGCATTTATAAACCTATTATTATACCTTTGGAACCGTTCCAAGGTTCTTTTCTATGTCTTCGTCTGAGAGTGTATAGTTTCTCAAGTCACCATTGATATAGGTGTCGTATGCCGTCATATCAATGAGACCATGCCCTGAGAGACAGAAGAGGATAACATCTTGCTTGCCTGTTTCCTTTGCCTTCTTCGCCTCGCGAATGGCTGCCGCAATGGCGTGACAGCTCTCCGGTGCGGGGATAATTCCTTCTGTTCGAGAGAAGAGAATACCTGCTTCAAAGCTTTCTAATTGTGGTATATCCATTCCGTGCATATACCCATCTTTGAGCAATTGGCTCACGATGATGCCTGCACCATGATAACGTAAACCACCTGCATGGATGTTTGCTGGCTTGAAATCATGTCCCAGTGTGTACATTGGTAATAATGGTGTGTAACCTGCTTCATCACCGAAGTCGTATTCGAACTTACCTCGTGTCAGCTTTGGACAGCTGTTTGGCTCAGCTGCAATAAACTCTGTTTGCTTTCCTTCAAGGATATTATGACGCATGAAAGGGAATGCAACACCACCGAAGTTGCTACCACCACCAAAGCAGGCAATAACCTTGTCGGGATATTCCCCAGCCATCTCCATTTGCTTCTCAGCCTCTAAGCCAATAATAGTTTGGTGCAATGCAACGTGATTGAGCACTGAACCTAAGGTGTACTTACAGTTAGGTGTGGTCCTCGCCAGCTCGATCGCCTCAGAGATAGCTGTCCCTAAAGAGCCTGGATGAGTCGGATCACGTGTGACAATATCCTTTCCTGCACGTGTAGACATAGAAGGTGAACCTTCGACCATAGCCCCAAATGTCTTCATAATCAGTGAGCGATAGGGTTTCTGTTGCATAGAGATCTTTACTTGATAGACTGCTGCTTCAAGTCCATAAACCTTTGCTGCGTATGATAAGGCAGCACCCCATTGTCCCGCACCAGTCTCTGTTGTCACATTTGTAACACCTTCTTTCTTACAATAGTAACACTGTGGAATGGCCGAGTTAACCTTATGTGAGCCAAGTGGATTAACGCTTTCATTCTTGAAATAGATATGTGCTGGTGTGCCCAAAGCCTTCTCCAATGCGTATGCACGGACGAGAGGTGTGGAGCGATAATACTTATACATATCCAAGACTTCCTCGGGGATGTCTATCCAAGGATGCTCACAATCAAGCTCTTGTTTAGCACATTCCATATTGAATATCTCGGATAAGTCCTCTGCTGTCATAGGCTTATGTGTTACAGGATGAAGCGGAGGTAGGGGTTTGTTAGGCATGTCTGCCTGTATATTATACCACTGTGTCGGGATATCTTTCTCGTCAAGTATAAATCTTTTCTGTCGTGTCATACGCTATTGAAATTAAATGATAGATAACTATAATATGAAAGGTTATGTACAACAAAGTTACAAAATATGATTTTCTTAATGCATGAAATGATGATATTTTTAGTAATTTTGCTGCCATTATGATAATTATCACTACTATTCTTGCATACTTTTGCATTTTATTGTTAATAAGTCGAACAACTGGACATAAGGCTGATAACGATGCTTTCTTCCGTGCAAACGGGCAGTCACCTTGGTATCTTGTGGCCTTTGGGATGATTGGTGCGAGTATTTCGGGGGTCACCTTCGTTAGTGTCCCAGGAATGGTAATGTTGAGCGATATGACCTATATGCAAACTTGTTTAGGTTTTGTCCTTGGTTATTTTGCTGTTGCATTTCTGTTACTTCCTGTTTATTATCGATTAAAGCTGACCACTATCTACTCTTATCTACAAACACGTTTAGGCAAACATAGCTATAAGACGGGTGCATCTTTTTTCCTATTGTCAAAGATGACAGGTGCTGCTGTGCGGTTCTATGTTGTTTGTATGATACTTCAACGTTTCGTTCTCGATGCATACGGTATTCCTTTCCCCGTCACTGTTGTGGCACTCGTAGCATTGATTTGGCTCTATACGCGTAGGGGAGGTATTCGTACTCTTGTCTTGACAGATACCTTTCAGACTCTTTGTATGCTCCTTGCGCTTATCCTTATTATATATAAGGTGGTCGAGACGTTGGGGATGACGCTTCCTGAGGCAGTTCAGGCAATAGCCAGCGACGGCCACTCTCGTATTTTTGTATTTGATGACTGGGTTTCAACACAGAACTTTTGGAAACAGTTCCTTAGCGGTATCTTCATTGTTATAGTCATGACAGGACTGGACCAAGACATGATGCAGAAGAATCTTACATGTAAGACTTTGCATGAAGCACAGAAGGATATGTGTACATACGGATTTGCTTTTGTACCAGCCAACTTACTCTTTCTGTCATTAGGTGTGCTGTTGATGATGTATTTCAAGAGCATAGGGCAGACCCTACCAGATGTACCAGATAATCTGATGTTGCAAGCAGTTGCAGGTGGACAATTAGGTACATTGGTTGTCATACTCTTTACGATTGGTATTGTTGCAGCCTGCTTCTCCAGTGCTGATTCAGCCCTAACGGCATTGACAACAACCTATTGTGTAGACATTTGTAATCGTCCCAAGGATGAGAAACTGCGCAAACAAGCACATTTTGGGGTGTCTGTAGTGTTTATACTATTTATCCTTATCTTCCGTTATGTCAACTCGACGAGTCTTATAGATGCTATTTACACGATAGCCTCTTATACCTACGGTCCACTCTTAGGTCTCTTTGCGTTTGGCTTATGTACAAAACGAGCAGTGAATGATAGGTTGACACCTTACATAGCTGTAGCCAGTCCACTTCTTTGTTTTGCTTTAGATACAATTGTTTCGGCCACTACTGGCTACAAGTTTGGCTATGAGTTGTTGATGTTGAATGGTTTAATAACATTTTCCGCATGCTATTTCTTCCCTGCAAGAAAGTGAACTAATGGACAGAAACGACAGTAAACTCTTTTGTAGACTATGTTGACGAATAAACAAGTTTCCTATAAGTTCGTCAGTATGAATCATGTTATATAGATTATAAAGGTACTGTCTTTGACCGTAATAAAAAGATAAAAGGCAAAGAGTATTAGTCTCTCTGCCTTTTATCTTATGTTTGTATGTTATCTTGCCAATAGTCCTTATGCTTTTTAGAGAGGAACCTATTGGCAAGTCACTATCCTATAGTAATTCCTCAATCTGCTTTGCGATATTCTCAAAACTCTCTGTTGGTTCAAAGCGGGCAACAACTTGTCCCTTCTTATTAATAAGGAACTTTGTGAAATTCCACTTAATGTCTGGGTTTTCCTTATAGTTAGGATCAGCCTCAGAAAGCATCTTGTCAAGGACAGGGTAGAGTTCGTGTGACTCGTCCCAACCTGCAAAACCCTTCTGTTCCTTTAGGAACTTGAAGAGCGGGTCAGCGTCTTCACCATTCACCTTAACCTTCTTGAAGCGTGGAAATTTTGTGCCGTATGTAAGTTTGCAGAACTCATGGATACTTTCGTCTGTACCTGGTGCCTGCTGTCCAAACTGGTTGCAAGGGAAATCAAGTACTTCAAATCCTTGTGCATGGTACTTCTCGTAGAGTGCCTCCAACTGCTCGTAAGTTGGTGTGAAACCACATTTCGTAGCTGTGTTTACAATCAATAGCACTTCATTAGAAAACTCTTTCAGTGAAAAAGCCTTACCTTTTCTGTCTTTGACAGAGAATTCATAAACTGTTCTCATTTCTGTTTCTTATCTTCTCTTTATATAATTTACTTATTAGTAAGATGCAAATGTACTAAAATTATTTGTTTCTTCCTTCATTGTTTAGTAGTTTTTTAGTATTCAATTAAATTTGTATTAGATTATTAGAGTTTCTTCATTCGTATTGATAAAAGGAGGATTTATCTTTTATAATAGGGATTTCCCTATCTTCAAATAGTATATTTACGCAGAGAGCATCTTATAAATTCACTATTTTTGCACCAGTAAACAAAGAAAGAATAAGGATTTAATAAGATATGAGTATGAGACGGATTTCAAAGTTATTCTTGGCACTTGCAATAGTTGCGGGGCCTTTGACATTAGCAAGCTGTGATAATGATCCATGGGGAGATGATAACTATTATTATAATGATTTGGTGAGTGATGCGGTACGAAACTATCTGCGTGAATACCCAAGTGGCTCAAGTTATTATACAGCTTACAACTGGTTCTATTATTATTACCCAGAGGCAACTACCTCAGAGTTCTATGCCTTCATGGATGCTGTGGGTAGTAACAATAACTATAATTGGAACAATAACTATCGTCAACAGGAGAATAAACAAGTTAATGGACTGATTTCTGAGGCACAGACGTTAACTGGCGAGTGGGATGGTAATATGACAGTTGAGTATACGGAAGACGCAACGCAGCAGCGTAAGAGTGATAGTTTCAAAGCTAACATGAAGTTCTTCCAATATAATTCTTCTGCTAATTCGCTCCAAGGTAATGGTGTTGAGGTCGATACTGATGCGCAGGGTAAAACAAAGACATTATCATTCTCTTGGAAAGTTTTGGATAATGGAAACATCGAAATAAAGTATTCAAAGACAGGAACTATCTTCATTCTTGACATCAATGCTACTAATGATGGTTTCCACTTAGGATATGATGAAACAAAGGGGTATGACACCTTCTATGGTGTAGCACGTAGTACAAACACAACAGATGTCATGCGCTTCGACCTTGCACGGCAGAGACCAGCAAACGCAAAGGCTGCGAATGCATTTACGAGAGCTTCAAGTAAGGTTTCCTTCGGTTCTGCTAAGGAGAACGACTATGCGAAGAAGAGCGCTGGAGCAGTAAATGGTCTACATGAAAGATAATAAAAGCTAATCGCTTTTCTATTGCTTCATATATATTTGAATAGCATCCCACCAACTGCGAAGTTGGTGGGATTTTTGTCTTTATATTAGTCGTTTAAAGGTAGTAATTCATAATAGTAAAGGTTGAATTTGTCTTAATCATATTTACGATTCTGCAATTAGATTGCTGATTTTCAGACTTTTTTCGTAACTTTGCAACCCACTCTTTGTCAGAAAAGGACGATAGAGTCGGTTTGACGTGATGATAAAGATGAGGAGACTTATTCAATTCATAAAGGACTGGACACTACCAGTGTCAATAGTTACAGGTAGCTTTCTATACCTTGTTTTTGCCTTTATTCCTGCCTTGGAAAGCGCAGCAACTGTTTTTGCTCCTATCCTTGACGCAGCTCTTCCATTGTTTATGTTCCTCGTCTTGTACGTTACCTTCTGCAAGGTAGATTTCCGCAAGCTAATTCCTGTTGGTTGGCATCTTTGGATAGCACTCTCCCAAGTGTTGATGGTGGCGGTTGTCATTGGCGTTATTCTGACTTTTCATGTTACGGGTGAGACGCTCATACTGCTTGAAGCCCTCCTCACTTGTATCATTTGTCCTTGTGCCTCTGCGGCAGCGGTGGTCACACAGAAGTTAGGAGGCGACCTTGAGGAAATGACGACTTACACCTTCCTCTCCAATTTCCTCTGTGCTTTGTTGATACCAGTCTGCTTCCCCTTGCTTGATGCTGGGGCAGGATTAACTTTCTGGAGTGCCTTTGTGATGATTCTCTATAAGGTTTGTTTAGTGTTGGTTGTACCGATGCTTTTGGCCTATATAACGAAACATTGGCACGCTTTATGCAGGTTCTATCAATGGGTAATCAGTGTTGACAACCTTAGTTATTATCTGTGGGGCTGTTCATTGCTCATCGTTTCTGGCACAACAGTAAAGAATATTGTCCATGCTGAGGTGGCTGTTAGTTTCCTCTTGTTGATAGCAGTATTGGCATTAATACTTTGCTTGATACAATTTGTCATTGGTAGATATATCGGTCATTTCTTCCGTAGTACGATCAATGCGGGCCAGGCCTTGGGGCAGAAGAACACTGCTTTTGCTATCTGGATAGCCTATACTTACCTGAATCCATTGTCTACAGTGGGGCCAGGCTGCTACATTCTGTGGCAGAATATTATTAACAGTGTTGAGATATGGCGGCATGACCACGCCATTAAACGCATAAATGAATAATTGTGAGAACAATAAAGTGTTGTATAGTTGTATTATCTCTTTTCCTATTATCACCTGCTGTTTCAGCGCAGGACACGAATGGAATAAACATTGAAGATGTCGAACCAGCTAAGTCAGTAGAGCCTGATGAAATGCCAGCGGCCGCTATGCCGCAGTCAACTCCTGCTTCGGTAGGAGAGATGACAGTAGAGCCTTTGCCGTCATCGACAACGCATGTGTCACAGGTAGCGGAGAGTCGCGATCAAGTAGTCCTACTTATTGGCGATTCTATGGCTGATGGTCTGGGCTCTCGGTTTAATGATTATGCCGTGAAGAATGGTTTTAAGTTTCATTCAATAGTGTGGTATGGTAGCACAACACGCGACTGGGCGATTGCTGCCGACCTTCAATATCAGATTGAGAGAGTGCGTCCTACATATATTATTATCAGCTTAGGTACCAATGACTTAGGTTATAAAGATTATAGTAGACGTGAAACTGCAATTCAGACTATCCTGAGTCGTGTTGGTAATATCCCATACGTATGGATTGGACCACTCCCTTGGAAGAAGATAAAAGACAGAACGATAGTCGACTTGATACGTGATTGTACGGGTGAAGGTCGCTTCTTTGATAGTAGTTCAGTCGTTGCTTCTCGTGCAGATGGTATTCATCCGACACGCCAAGGAGCTGCTCAATGGGTGGATAAGATTGTTGAGTGGATGGGTGAACCGGGGTTGAATGCAAATCCGATTGAGATGGATAAGCCTGATTTCACAACTCGTTTTACCCACGATGAAAAGCATGGAATGGGCTATCATGGTCGTCGATAGCGATAAGAGATATTTATTTTTACAATACGGAAGGGCGTTAGTCATATCTTGACTAACGCCCTTCTGCGTGTCTGTGAGGCTTGCATTCAATTAAAGGGGAACTTTAGTACGAAGTCTGTACATTGATTTAATATTATATACTATTCATCGATTTATCACGCTTTTATCGGCAAAGAACGCCATAGATGTCCTTGTATTCGTAAAATCTATGGCTATGGTTTCATTGTACTAAACGCATGCTTAGTCTACTAACTCTTATTGATAATGTATATTCCACCCGCTGCTAAGACACCCGCCATCATGTATTTGAAATGGAATGTTTCGCCGAGACACAGACAAGAGGTGATGGCGCCGACAATAGGGATGAGTGAGTTGTAGATAGCTACCTTACCAACAGGATTGCAGGTGAGCAGTTTGTTGTAGAGTGTGAAACCTAATGTACTGATAGTGATGAGTAAGAGTAGGTAGATTATACCTAATGGAGTGTTTTGTGGAAGGTCGCCACCTAAAAGCAAACCAGGGATAATCAGCAATGCACCCCCTATCGCTAAGCTGTATCCAGTACCGACAAAGACATCTACACGCTTGCCTAATCCACGTGTAAGTAGTGATGCTGATGCACCACAAAGGGCGTTAAGAATAATCATTCCGTCACCCATCCAAGTGAACTGTCCACTCTCTGTTCCACCTAAGTTCAGCGACAAGATACCTGCAAACCCGACAATACATCCAATGACTTTCTTCACTGTCATGCGGTCGCTCTTGAAGAAGATACATGCGAAGATGACGACAGAAAAGACACTTAACGAATTGAGAATGGCTGCTCTTGAGCCTTCACTATGCGAAAGACCGAAATAGAAGAAGGCGTAATGTAAGGTGGTATTCATCATGCAAAATAGAAGGATATACCACCAGTGCATAGGTTTTCTCACTTTGAAATTACGCTTCTTTGCGCTTGCAATCGCCAATATAATCAGTCCAGAAAGACAGAAACGAATACCTGCAAAGAGCATTTTCGAGCCTGTCATATCTGCCGTGATGGCAAACTCTGAGTAGCCTAATTTAATCAAGGGATAAGCCCAACCCCATGCAATCGCAGCTGTTAGCGCAAAGACGGCCACCCATAGTGGACGTTGAAATATACTCTTTGTTTGTGTCATTTGCTGTTTTTGAAATCTTAGAATGATGTTAATTCGTTGAATTTCAGCCGTAATTACGGATGCTCTCTTCCTTTTCTTTACTACTAATAACCCTCCTCTTTCGAATTCTTTTCATGACAATAAATATTTATTTACGTGAGAAAAAATATTTATTGTCATGAAAATAAATTCTTCTTCTCACTTAAATAATTCACAAGAGACGTTATCTACGGCTGGCATTCATGGTGCAAAGGTACGTTGTTTACTTGATATATGTGGGCAATCGGGCGTTTTTTTGTTCCTTCTTAATTAGGATATTTGTTCTTAAATGTTTATCTTTGCGAATAAATTACGCTTTATTTAAGAAAGATGAAGAAGTTACTATTATCCTTATTGCTGGCTTTGTTCGTTGCAAATGTTCAAGCACAGTCTATGACAGACACCTTACGTCATGAAGTATTGTTGGAGACCGACAGTGGAAACATTCGTATCCAACTTTTTAATGAAACGCCACGTCATCGCGACAACTTCTTGAAGTTGGTACGTAGTGGAGCTTACAACGGTGTGTTATTCCACCGTGTTGTGAAAGACTTTATGATACAGACGGGCGACTTAGGGTCTAAGAACGCAAAGCCAGGACAGGCTTTAGGTGACACACCAGAGACTTATTCGCTCCCAGCAGAGATTGTTTATCCTAAGTTGTTACACCGTCGTGGGGCTGTCGCAGCGGCACGTGAGGGCGATGATGTCAATCCTAAACGTGAGTCATCTGCCTCACAATTCTATATTGTATGGGGTATAAAGTTCTCTGACGGACAGCTCGACTGGGCACAGAAGCGCCTTAACGAACATACAGACAGTACGGTGCAGATGACACCAGAGGTACGAAAGATGTATAAAGAAGTGGGTGGCTCACCTCATTTAGACGGACAGTACACAGTCTTTGGACAGGTGTTAGACGGATTGGATGTCGTAGATCGTATCCAACGCCAGCCTGTTGATGCCAACGACCGACCATTGGCTGATGTCCGTATCCGTAAAGCAACCATAATAAAATAAGGTTGTCTTTATTATTGCTAATTGTAAATATAATGTAAAGTTACTAATAAATTTATGTCAATCAACAGAAAAGCAGCAGCCTGTCTGTTAGCCTTTATGCTCGGAAGTGGAGTAGGTGTGGCAAGTAACAGGTTTGTCTATCGTGCCGTAAAAGATACTATCACGCAGCACAAAGACACTACTAAACAGGATGTTAAGAAAGGGAAAGCAACAGAGAAAGAGAAGGATAAACCTTCTGCCTACGACCAACTTGTAAAGAAGAAAGGAAGTGTTCAGCAAGGACTCTTTACAGTTAGGCATATTGACGACCAATGGTACTTTGAGGTTCCAGACTCTGTTATCGGTCGTTACTTGCTCGCTGTGACTCGTTTTACAGCCGTTCCACAGAACTTTGGAAAGTTTGCTGGAGAGGCAGTAAACCAACAGACGGTTTATTTTGAGCAACGTGATGACAAGACATTGTTGCTTCGTGCATACGTACTTACGCAAGAAGCTGATCCGAAAAGTAGTATTTCGCGTACGTTGAAGGCATCTACTGCCGACCCTATCGTTGCTTCGTTCAAGGTGATTGGACGTAACAAGGATACAAAGGCGCAGTTGATTGATGTCACACCATTGTTTATTAAAGACAATGCAGTGCTGAGTGTGTCGTCAGACAACTCTAAGCAGCTGAAGTTAGGAGGGTTAATGGCCGACCGGACGTTCATTGACACGATGAAAGTCTATCCTATTAATGTGGAGATAGCTACGACCCGCACTTATTCAAGCTCACCTTCTACTGTACCCGCTTCTTATACGGGTGCGATGACAATCGGACTTAACACCAGTGTTGTCCTGCTTCCAAAAGTACCTATGCGCAAGCGTGTATGGGACAATCGAGTAGGTTACTTCACAAATAGATATACCATCTTCAGTGACGACCAGACAAAGACAGACCGCGAGCAGTTTATCTCTCGATTCCGTTTGGAGCCTAAAGATAAGAAGGCATACGCAAAGGGTAGACTCTCAGAGCCCGTTAAGCCCATCGTATTCTACATCGATCCAGCAACTCCAAAGAAGTGGGTTCCATACTTGATGAAGGGTATTGAGGATTGGAATGTTGCTTTTGAGGCTGCTGGTTTTAAGCATGCTATACAGGCAAGGGAGTGGCCTGACGACCCAACGATGAGTGTTGACGACGCTCGCTTCAATGTTCTCCGTTATCTTCCGGCTGAGATTGAGAACGCCTACGGCCCTCGTATCGTTGATCCACGTAGTGGTGAAATTATCGAAAGTCATATTTGTTGGTACCATAACGTGATGAATCTCTTGACAAAGTGGTATTTTACGCAGTGCGCTCCATTGGATAAACGAGCACAGACAGCGCACATGGACGACAAACTGATGGGTGAACTGATTCGCTTTGTGTCAAGTCATGAGGTAGGACACACACTCGGTTTGCGTCATAACATGGGTGCAAGTCATGCTACACCAGTAGAGAAGCTACGTGATAAGAAATGGGTTGAGGAACACGGGCACACTGCCAGCATCATGGACTACGCTCGTTTCAATTACGTTGCACAACCAGAAGATGGCGTCTCAGAGCGTGGCTTGTTCCCACGTGTGAATGATTACGATAAGTGGGCAATCCGTTGGGGCTATCAGTATCGGCCAGAGTTCAAAGATGAGATGGACGAGAAGGAGAAGTTAATGACTGAGACTACTGCCATCCTTGCGAAGAATCCACGCCTTTGGTTTGGTGGTGAGGGTAAGAATGAAGACCCACGTGCACAGACAGAGGACCTTGGTGATGACAATGTTAAGGCGAGTGACTATGGTATTAAGAACTTAAAACGTATCATAGCAAAGCTCCCTGAGTGGACACGTCAGCCTAACGACCAGTATGAGGACCGCATGGAAATGTGGCGAAGTGTTGTTGGACAGTATGGACGTTACACCAATCACGTACTGAAGAACATAGGTGGTCGCTATATCAACAATATGCCTGGGAAGAAACCTTACGAGGTTGCACCAGCCAAGAAGGGCCGTGATGCTGTCGATTATATCGGCCGGCAGGTGTTTGAAGCACCGCTTTGGCTCTATCCTTCAGCAATGACAGACATCGCAGGTACCGACCTTGTCGACGAAATCAGTACTTATCAAGACCGCATACTAAAGGTGATGATGAACGGAACTATCATGGATAAGATCTATAAGGACCAGCGTGAGGCAGGTGCTTATCAGTTCAAAGACTATCTGAATGACCTGTTCCATGTCGTTTGGAAGCCACTAAATGGTCTTAATGATATGCAGGTACGTACACGCCGATTGCTTGAGCGCAACTATGTAGACCAGTTGAATACACTCTTGAACCCTGTCCCGAAAGATAAGGCAAGTGCTGCTGACCGTGCAAGCAACTCTGACATAATGCTCTACATTATGCAGCAATTGGATACTGTTGAGCAGTTCTGTAAGGCGCAAGCAGCACAGAGTGAAGGCATCAACCTCCTTCATTACAACGATTTATTGCGTCAGATTAAGTTGATTCGTGAGCGTCGTGTGACCGTAAAGTAATCGTTTTAGTGCCTTTCATGCCATAGACGAGAAGTGTATTCATGGTTTATGGTTATAATATACGTCCATAGTAGAATGATAAACGCTACTATGGACGTTTGCTTTTTACTATAAGTTCTGCTGATTACTGCCCAACGCCTTATGCCGTGTTTACCATCTACTCTCATGAAAATAATGAATGTTTGGAGAGGTTACGACCATGAAATAGTATATAAAACAAGGTGAAAACGCAGTCAGTATGGTCTTCTACCTAAGCGATATATCATTGATGGCGTTGATTTCCTTCGTCATAAGGCAACAGGGACGGACGTTGGCGAGAAGCGTCTTTATGGTGATATTGATGCGGGTTATATAAGTATTAATGCCACAGCAGGTCTGTCGGGTGAGGTCGTCTACCGTAAGGTGACTTCTACAACAGCTGCTGGACAAAGCATACTCATGGATACAAACAATAGTTCTAACGATTTTCAAGTGTCAACAACGATAGCACCAAGGACTTTCTAAGGTAGTTTGAATCGTGTCTGAAGGGGTTGAAATGTCGTAAGCCCTTTGCGTATTCAATTCTTTCAGAGACTTTTATCGGTTTTACAAACTATTGTTGTTGCACACACATACATATTAATTATCATCGCTTATGAATACTTCATATTCCTTCTCCACCTTTTCAGCCTTTGTACAATCCTCTCTTCGGAGAGGCTGGGGAAGGCTTTTCTTATTGATGTTTACGCTCCCAACGATGGCACAGACGCCTTCTGACTCTCTTGTGGGCGAGCCTGAATATCGCTATAAGAACCTTACACAACTCTGGCATAACACAAGTAATGCCGCTGGACTCTCTCTTGACGATTCGCCTAATCGTGGATTTGCCTCCATAGGGTTCAACCATCGTGGTGGCGACTACCATCGTGTGCAGGAGGGGGGAGCAATGAATAACATGCAGTTCTTTACCGAACGCTATCAACGATTGGGTCGATATCTATATAGTTATGGTAAGGTAGACTTCAACCTCGGCCGTACCAAGGACCGTGCCTTTGCCGACCAGTATCGTCCTTACAACTCTAATCCCTACCAGTCGGGTAGTGACATTGCAGGAAGTTACGACCATCAAGACTTTGATATGGTAGCTTCTGTAGGTACGACAGACTTCTCTGGATGGCGTTTCGGCCTTCAACTAAACTATCAGTTGGGCGATCTCTCCCGCTTTCGTGACCCTCGTTCACGTTCGCAGTTGCTTGATTACCGTTTGACTCCGTCTGTTTCTTACACGATGGGTGGGCATACGCTGGGCTTATCGGGCTATTACGACCGTCGTAAAGAGAAGATGGGACCATTAGTAACAGTGCAGAGTGATGCCACACTTACCTATTATCTCTTCTCTGGAATGGAGTATGCAACGGGGACAATAGGCGGTTATTCGAGCTTTAATAGGGAGTGGGTGAACCACCAAGTGGGTGCAGCTATGGATTACGGATACCGGTCTGATAGCTTCCATACGCTGAATAGCTTTGGTATTAGTCGTGGAGAGGAGTATGCATACGGTACGTATAAATACGAACCGGGCAGATACTTCACCTATTTATATAATGTACAGTCGCAAAACAGATTGCTTACTGGGAGCGTGTTACACCAAGTTGACGTCCGTATGGATTGGCAACAAGGCTATGCAGATGAGTATCGTCAACAGTTGATTATCAAGAATGACCCACAGATAGGGACAACGTCTTACACATACGAGAAACAGTTGGAGTTTCGTAAACGCTATCAGGTGCGTACGTTCGATTGCGCTTTCCGCTATCGTGCCAACTTCCTCAACGATGCTCCCTCACGTCTTCTTCAGCAGGCAACGGCCTCCCTCAAAGGTTATACTGGCTTTTCAATAGATACGCACAAGGCAAGCAATCGTCATCTTCTACCGTTGTCATCATCTGATTATAGCCGTATTAATTTTCAGTTGGAGAATGGTATCTCATTGTTCAAACAGCATCTTACGGCAGATCTGACACTTGGATATAGTGTTTCTACACGTGCCGATCTGCAATTAGCAGATGACTCTTCTATCTTGGCACAGCGTGTCTTGCTGAAAGACCTACCTTATTATGATGCCAACCTATTTCATGGACGCTTGCAGGTGATGTATCAGTTCCCCCTAACTATTAAGAAATCACGTGCTATGTGGTTTGTGAAAGCGTTCGGCGACTTTACTTCTGCTAACTCCGCTGGGCATCCTAATCTATATAATGTAGGTTTTAGTGTGGGTTTGTTTAATTGATATTATGGCTTTGGTGAGTATAATGTCTTATTCAAAGGATAGATTATAAAATCTCTATGATGGAGTAGGCTCTCCCTTCTATTAGTATCTTCTCTGGTGTAACATGGTAATTACACCACATTCTATGGGCGAGAGGATGGGGGAGGGGCCACCTTTCCATGTTATCGAAATCGCTATAACACCCTACAACGAAAGAATCAATAAAAACATAAAAAATAATTACATAATATAGTGCAAAGTACCTTCAAAATAGGAGTGTAATATAGTCTGTAATCAAGTTTGTAACCATCAAGATATCAATGTATTATGTTTAGCATTGAAGAAGACGCCTTTCTTGCCCCAAGAAGGGCGTCTTCTATATCCAAGAAGGGCATGTTCTTGAAGATTGTTAGGCCTCTTCTTTCACCTTAAAGGGCGTGTACTACAGTCAAGAGGAGTGAAAAAAGTTGACATAAGGGTAAAGAAAAGCTCTCTTCTCTACCCCTCTGCTCGAATGAAAGTAGGTGTCTAACGAGATAAAGTATGCTGTAGGTTTATGGGTTATAAACAATGGAAAATAGTTACTCTAACCATTAACACCCAACATTCAACACCCAACACCCATCAGTTATTAGCCTTTGCACGACGAAAAGAAATAAATAGGAACGCTTATTTCTTATGCTTGCAAGCAGGACAGATAGAGTCGTCCTTGTTAAGTTTCTCGTAGTGTTCCTTACGCTTAGGATTCATCGGAAACCAACCTTTGACCACACGCTTCTCTTGAGAAAAGAGTTCGCCAATGCCCCAAAGGAAGGAAGCTCCAAGCACACCGAGCAATGCTGACCAGAAAAGACTTTGTATAAAAAGAGCAGAAACACAGCAAGTAAGACCCGCTAAGAGCCAGATCCACCATGGTTTTGTACCAAAATAATACTCTGTCTTTATGACTAATGGATGACAAAGTCCGATGATAAGAAACGTGCACACGGCCAGTAGAATACCTTGAAAATTCAATTCCATTTCAAATAAGTTTAAGAATAGATTTAATTGTAAGTATATGAGAAATGCTAATAAACATGATGTTCTTAGCAAACTCCAAATCTTATAGGTGCAAAAATACAAAAAAACTCTATCTAAAAGAGGCTTTCTCAGAATTATTGAGTACATTTGCAGATATAAGTCATAAATGAGAAAATACTTAAATTATGAACAATAACCAAACACTCATCGCTCAATGCGAAGAGAAAGCACGGCAGTGGTTGGCTCCTGCTTTCGATGACAAGACTCGTTCAGCCGTTGAGGCTATGATTAACAACGAAGATAAGGCTGACCTCATAGAGTCATTCTATAAGGACTTAGAGTTCGGTACAGGTGGTCTTCGTGGTATTATGGGCGCTGGCTCTAATCGTATGAATATCTATACTGTGGGTATGGCAACTCAAGGCTTTGCTAATTACTTGAAGATTAATTTCAAGGATATGAAGCAGATTAGCGTCGTTGTTTGTCATGACTGCCGTAATAACTCTCGTCTCTTTGCTGAGACTGTTGCTAATATCTTCTCTGCTAATGGCATAAAGGTCTACCTCTTCGACGATCTTCGCCCTACTCCAGAGTGCTCTTTTGCTATTCGTCATTTGAAGGCACAGGCTGGTGTGAACATTACAGCAAGTCATAACCCACGTGAATACAATGGTTACAAGGCTTACTGGGAGGATGGTGCACAGGTACTTGCGCCCCATGACAAGGGAATCATTGATGAAGTGAACAAAGTTAAGGTCGAGGATGTTAAGTTTGAAGGTAATAAAGCACTGATAGAGATTATCGGCGAAGAGATTGATAAGATTTATCTTGATAAGGTAAAGACTATCAGTATTGACCCGCAGGTCATTAAGAATCAGCATGACCTTAAGATTGTCTATACTCCGCTACATGGTGCTGGTCGCGTAATTATTCCACGTGCGTTGGCTTCATGGGGCTTTGACAATGTTCATTGTGTGAAGGAACAGATGGTGAAAGATGGTAACTTCCCTACTGTCGACCGTCCAAACCCAGAGATAGCAGAAGCTTTGACACTCGGTTTGCGTGATGCGAAGGCTCTCGATGCCGATATCTTGATGGCTTCTGACCCAGATGCTGACCGTGTAGGTATGGCTTGTAAGAATAGTGATGGCGAATGGGTACTGATTAATGGTAACCAGACTTGCTTGATCTTCTTGTGGTATATTATCACTAATCGTCAGG
This sequence comes from Prevotella sp. C561, assembly GCF_000224595.1. NCBI lineage: Bacteria > Pseudomonadati > Bacteroidota > Bacteroidia > Bacteroidales > Prevotellaceae > Prevotella > Prevotella sp. C561. Next base: position 57,491 of record NZ_JH114140.1, read on the forward strand.
CTGTGGGCAAGATGAAGCCAACAGACTTTATCGTAAAGACCATTGTTACAACAGAGGTTATTCGTAAGATTGCAGAGAAACAGCACGTAGAGATGCGTGATTGCTACACTGGTTTCAAGTGGATTGCACGTGAGATTGCACTCTCTGAGGGTAAGCAGCAATATATTGGCGGTGGTGAGGAAAGCTATGGTTTCCTTGCAGAAGACTTCGTAAGAGATAAGGATGCTGTAAGTGCTTGTGCTTTGTTGGCAGAGATTTGTGCGTATGCAAAGGATCATGGTAAAACTTTGTATGATATTCTTATGGATATTTATATGGAGTATGGTTACAGCCATGAGTTCACAGTCAATGTGGAGCGTCCTGGTAAGAGCGGTGCTGACGAGATTCAGCAGATGATGAAGAACTTCCGTTCTAATCCTCCTAAGGAGCTTGGCGGTAGTGTCATCGATGTTTATAAGGACTTCCAGAGCCTTGAACTAACGAAGGCTGACGGTTCTAAGGAGAAGATGGATATGCCTGATACAAGCAATGTTCTCCAGTGGTTCTGCACTGATGGCACTAAGGTGAGCGTTCGTCCATCAGGTACTGAACCAAAGATTAAGTTCTATCTTGAGATAAAGGATACAATGAACTCTGCTTCTGATTTCCCTGCTTGCGAGCAGCGTGCTTGTGAAAAGATTGAAGCTATCAAGAAGAGTTTGGGTTTGTAATGGTCTATTTTTAGCCTTTGATAATATTTGCGAGGGCTTTATATTATAGTTAAAGCAGGAGTCTCTATAAAGTTTTATTTGTGGAAACTCCTGTTTTTTATTGTTTTTTGCCTTCTTGTATATAACTCTTTGGATAGCTTTCTGTCTCTTTTAGTGTGCTACGCTATTTGATATTTTAGCCTTTCAAGTCATAGATTATTTAGTCTCTTGTAAATGGAAAAAAGTGATATAATGTCTATTATTCAAGATAATAATATTTCTGAATATTATTCCTTGAACCATTTAGGTATTGAAGGTTATGCTTTCCCAGAACAAGAAGCACTTAAAATAGTGCAAATATGCAAACTTTTATTGATTCCAATCTTAGGTGGTGATGTATATAGTTTGACTGATTCTACAATAGAGGACTTAGATGATAGTTGGTATTATGATAGGACTCAAAGTGAGTCATATTACAATTATGTGCAAAACAGTTGTAATAGATCTGAATCTTACATAAGGGCTTACAAAAATCATTCTTGTGATAGACCTTTATTTTCCTTGGTCATAGAAGAACAATTAAAATAATCGAATACTTTTAGAAAAGGTAGTGCAGTTTTTTGTTGATTAGGTGGTTCAGGCACAGTTTCTGCTCCTCTTTGAATCGTTGGTGGTATAGATAGTGATTACTATGGAGGAGAAGTTGGGAGGTAGCTCTCTGATACTATTTTTGATATTTCTGTACATATAAAACCTTGCATACCCTTTTTAAGACGAGTAAAGTTTTATGTTGGTATTAGTAAGAATAAAAGCGAGTATTATATAATATCTATAAATCTGCGTTTGTTAGATATGAATTATTTTGTAGAACTATTATATTCTCTATATTGTGTAGAAATATGAAGTTATCGCATCCCGATGTGGCCACTTTTTAATAGACGGCTTATTGAGTGTTTTCCCATAGTTTTAAATTTGCTGTCATATCTGTCATTCGTTTCATGAACTTAACTTGTTAGCTTATAGTATAGTTACATGAAATGTTAAAAATGACAGCAAATGAATTTTAAACTTTTCTTGTAATAATACGTAATTACGGCTGTCTCTTTTCATGAGTAGCATGTTATCCTTTCTTATCTGAATTTATCAGTCAATAAGAATGACAAAAGAGCATAAAAAAAGGTGCTTAGTCAGCTGTTGACTAAACACCTTTTGAATATTAACTAAGTCTCTTTTGAATGTTCATTAGAGCTTAATGAGAAATCATGTAGACTTTAATTTATCTCCAAAGACGGACTTATGATGATATAGAGCACAAGTGTGGAGAGATATAACTCCCACTCTTAGCTGTTATTCTGTTGGTAGAATATCAAATTTCAGTTTATCATTATCTTTCTCTTTTGATATCTTGATGGTGTCACCAGCCTTGATTTCGCCAGAGAGAATGAGTTCGCTTAATCCATCCTCGATGTGATTTTGGATAGCACGCTTCAATGGACGTGCACCAAATTGTACATCATATCCCTTCGTTGCCACATACTCCTTGGCTTCATCTGTTATCTCCATCTCGTAGCCCAGTTCATGCACACGCTTGAACAAACCTTTGAGTTCAATGTTGATAATCTTCTTGATAGCCTCGAGGTCGAGCTGGTCGAAGGTGATAATCTCGTCCAAACGGTTGAGAAACTCTGGTGCGAACTGTTTGCTAAGACTCTTTTGAATGATAGCACGAGCACGCTCCTTGTCACCTTCATTCTGTGATAAGCCATTCAGATTAGTTGCTTTGAAACCAACACCCTGCCCGAACTCCTTCAGTTGACGTGTACCAGCGTTAGATGTCATAATGATGACAGTATTGCGGAAATCTATCAATCGACCGTTACCATCAGTTAATCTACCTTCATCAAGTACCTGTAAAAGCATGTTGAACACGTTGCCATGTGCCTTCTCTATCTCATCGAGTAGGACGATAGAGTAGGGATGATGACGCACTTTCTCGGTTAACTGTCCTCCTTCATCATATCCTACGTATCCTGGAGGAGCACCAACAAGGCGTGAGGTGTTGAAACTCTCCGTATATTCACTCATGTCAATACGTATCAAGGCATCGGCTGATCCAAACATCATCTCAGCAAGGCGTTTGGCAAGATAAGTCTTACCTACACCAGTTGGACCTAAGAACATAAACGCACCGATAGGGTGATTAGGATCCTTTAAACCGACACGATTACGCTGAATAGCCTTAACCATCTTGTCGATAGCAGCATCTTGAGCAATGACAACCTGCTTGAGATCGTCATTCATGTTCTTTAATCGGATGCCTTCGGCCTCTTGCATGCGCTGAACAGGGACACCTGTTATCATAGAGACAACATCAGCAATGGCATCTTCTCCAATCTCAATCTTATCTTCGGTGTCGCCATTTTGCCATCTTTCCTGCTCATTTTTCAATTTTTGTTCAAGTTCCGTTTGTTTATCACGGAAGCTTGCAGCAAGTTCGAAGTTCTGATTCTTTACAGCAGCCTGCTTCTTCTCCTGTGCTATTTCAATCTCTTTTTGAATATCGAGAATGGACTGTGGTACCTTAACATGCTGTAAATGAACACGTGAACCAACCTCGTCGATAATATCTATCGCCTTGTCTGGGAATGAGCGATCGGTGATATATCTCTCAGCATACTTAACACAAGCTTTCAAAGCGTCCTCTGTGTAGCGTACATGATGGTGGCCTTCATAGCGATCCTTAATATTCTCAAGAATCTGAAGCGTCTCTTCTGCTGTTGTTGGTTCGACCAAAACTTTTTGGAAACGACGCTCTAAGGCTCCATCTTTCTCAATTGACTTACGGTATTCATCAAGTGTCGTAGCACCGATACACTGTATTGTACCTCTTGCCAAGGCTGGCTTCAAGATATTAGCAGCGTCCATAGAGCCTGGAGAAGAACCTGCCCCGATAAGCGTGTGAATCTCATCAATGAAGATGATGATGTCTGGGTTCTGCTCAATTTCCTTTATCAATGCACGGATACGTTCCTCAAATTGACCACGATACTTAGTACCTGCAACTACAGCTGTCAAGTCGAGTGTGATGACTCGTTTGTCGAAAAGGATAGGAGAGGTGAGATGCTTTACAATAAGTTGTGCTAAGCCTTCTACAATAGCACTCTTTCCAACACCTGGTTCACCGATAAGGATTGGGTTATTCTTCTTCCTTCTACCAAGGATCTCACTAACGCGCATAATCTCTTTCTCTCTTCCTACAACAGGATCGAGCTTCCCCTCTGCTGCAGCCTGAGTGAGGTCGGTACCGAAACTATCGAGTACTGGCGTCTTAGACTTTGTTCGTGAGCTTTGTGTTGTCTTTGTGTTACCACCATTATTAGATGACGACGACATCATGTCATCATCCATTTCTTCCTCATCAGCCATCCCTATACCGTCTTTTGGCTGGTTTGCACGTTGTTGTAACATTGATATTGCGTTGTTATAATTGAATCCACTGTCTTCCAAAACTACCTTTGCACCATTGTTAGATGAGTCATGTAGGATGGCAAGGAATAGATGTAGAATATCTACAGTCTCAGCATGTTGCATACGAGCTTCGAGTACAGCTAACTTTAAAATGTTATTAGCTTGCTCGTCCAAAATAATGTCTGGTATTGAAACCGTAGTATCAATGGATTTCTCTTGAACCTTCTTTTCTATCTCTCTCTTTATATTGTCTATATCAACCTTCCATTTACTGAATAGTTCCCAAACTGGTCCTGACTTTTCTCGTAGGATAGCAAGCATGATATGTTCGGGAGTTACCGACTTACTCGTCAGTCTCTCTGCTTCCTCTCTACTGAATGAAAGAACCTCAGAAACCTTTGGTGAAAATTGATTCATCATATCCTAACCTTTCTTTTTTTGCTTGTTTCTGTGGACAACATGTCCTCTTTTAGTTGGTCATTACAAACAAATGTTGTGCCAAAAACATAAGAATCGAACGTACATCTATATTGTAAGTTCGATTCTATATGTATATTTTATGTTATAGTGCTTCGTCGTCTGGCTTCTGAAGTCTTACCTTCACAGGTCGTCTCAGGTTCTTTTTCTTACGAAGCCACCTCTCTTTGCGCTGCTCATATTCCTCACGATGTCGTTCCAAATAGTTATCTGCCATTGAACTTACCGTATATTATCGAAATCTGAATATTCTTGCCTGTAGATGTGTTACCCAAGAGCTTTGTACTTGATAGGCCCATATCATTAGAGACCTTGGTAATAACTGTTTTTTTACTACTACCAGTTCCTTGTGTAACAGACTGTAATTCAACGGGTACTACAACTACCTTTCCCCATGCAGGCATAGTTCTGTTGCGTGAGAAGAGATTGACAATGCCAGATATATTATTGAACTCGTATGCGTTTGTCTTACTATTGTAAGTAGCCATGAACGAAGTCTTATTATCTGGTAAACGATTATTTGCAAAGAACGATTGCAGACTGTCTGCAGGTACCATCACGACATTGTGTGGTATTCCGAATTGATAGTCAGAAGTTGAACTGTTGTTTATTCGGTGAAGAACAACCTTTGCCGTATTGATAGAATCATTCGTATGTCCTGCCATAATGTCAGACATTGGCAACGTCAACTTTGTAAATAAGCCTGCAGGAGTCTTGAGATAAGTATGTCCTGACTCGTTGGCTAATTGTTGCAACTTGGTGTTATCATTAGAGAAATTAGTCAATTGAAGTACCTCCTCAGTACTTACAAAGTTAGTAGATATCTCTGATACCTTACCATTCTGCTTATTTTTGAAATAGATGTTCAGCTGTGCAAGCTGGATGTGAGCCATTGAACCAGAGCCACCATCTACCTTAAAGTAGAATCCTGGACAAATCTCATGTAAGAAGCGATAAGGGTTACGGAATGCAGATGGGTCTTGCTGATACTTGCGTAGCAGGTAAGTTCCATAGTTATTGTACGTTACTCCATTCTTATCCTTATACTGTTTATTCAGACGGACAATGATGTTTCTGTTATAGTTTCTTCTATTTCTTATGCTATCAGCTTCCGTATAATCTGTTAGAGTAAAGGAACGTTTCTCTGCTATACCACCTTGTGCAGCTGGTCGGATATAACCCTGTGCCTCTGGATCAAAGTCAGAGTAATAGCTCTCTCCCTCCTTAACAGGTGTTGAAAGCTCGTATGCTGTCATTTTCATCTGGCTAAGAGAGTCGCCATAGTAGGTGCTATAATACAATCTTATATCGCAAGAGTCAGCAATAATTTCATTGTTTGCATCACGACTCATGATAGAGTCTTTCGCTGGTAACTCATAATTACTCAGTACATGAAACTGTGACATAAGGTTACCCGTAACAGTTGTCATTGTCTCAGGGTCAACCATTCTACCCAGATATCCAGTTGATGAACGAGCAATAACTCGTCCTGCAACCATTGTTTCAGAGGCTACGCTGAATGTGTCTGCTGTTATAGAGAGCTTGTCGCCATTGTCAATTAGTGAGTCGCCGATGGTATTTGTGGTATCATCGCATGATATCATGCTGATACAAGCTGCAAGCATACAAGCTGCAATAATCTTCCTTCTCATTTAGAATATCGTATTTGTAATAATCTAAGTATATCAGAATAGCTTGTTATAGAATTCTGAATATTTCTCTTTAAGCTCAGTGTCATCAATAGGATGTTCTAATAACTGCTTATCATTACTCTTTGCATAATTAATAAGGTCAGTATGTACTCCATCACTGGTTCCAATAACACCATCCGAATAATCAATAGCTAACTTACCTAACTCCTTAAAATCAAAGTTATCACCATACTCCTTTAAGTACTTAGCCTTTGCATCTCGGAACTCAAGACAATGCTTAAAGTTTGTTCCTAAGCTATCTTGTGGTTGTTCAGCAAAGAGTGAGGTAACTACTTTAGAGTTGGCAAACTGTGGTTCATCTTTGTAAGCTGTCTTTACATAAAATGGGATTACAGATGACATCCATCCTTGGCAGTGGATTACATCAGGTGTCCATCTAAGTTTCTTAACAGTCTCAAGAACTCCTCTTGCGAAGAAGATGGCACGCTCACCATTATCAGGGTAGTCATTTCCTAATTCGTCCTTTGTCATAGCTGGGCGTTTTTGGAAATAGTCTTCATTATCAATGAAGTAAACCTGTATACGTGTTTGTGGAATACTTGCAACCTTGATAATCAATGGATGGTCGGTATCGTCTATAATCAAGTTCATACCTGAAAGGCGAATAACCTCATGCAACTGCCCTCTACGTTCGTTGATATTCCCCCATCTTGGCATGAAAGTGCGAATTTCGAATCCCGCTTCTTGCATGATGTGTGGCATTTCAGCGCCATAAGAAGACATCTCTGTTTTTGGCACATAGGGCATGATTTCTTGATTAACAAATAATACTTTTTTCCCATTCTTATCTTATCATTTTTGTTTTCGCAACTATAATAAGTATGCGCCAAGAATGTATAAACTCCAAGGCGCAACTTATTGGGTGCAAAGTTACTAAAAAAACTGATAATACAGTTGCTTTCTTCTGAAAACAAATAAAAAGTAGAGCACATTGAGATTATTTAATTAAAATCTCGTCTATTTAATTATTTTGTTGTTACTTTGCATTGTCAAAAACTATAATGATTGATGAAAGTTATTCAAAAGATTGTTGAACTTCAGAACGAACTATTCTCTTACCGTAAGAACAATAAGACGATTGGCTTAGTTCCTACGATGGGGGCGTTGCATGCTGGGCATGCTTCACTTGTGAAACAAAGTGTCAAGGAGAATGATGTAACGGTCGTTTCAGTTTTTCTTAATCCTACACAATTTAATGATAAGGGTGACTTAGAACGTTATCCTCGTACGTTAGAGGCTGATTGCCAGCTTCTTGAAGCGTGTGGTGCAGACTATGTATTTGCTCCAACAGTTGAAGAGATTTATCCAAAACCAGATAATCGTCAATTTGAGTTCTCGCCCCAGTCTACAGTGATGGAGGGTGCAAAGCGTCCTGGTCATTTCAATGGTGTTTGCCAAGTTGTCAGTAGATTGTTTTATATTGTTCGTCCTGATAGGGCTTACTTTGGTGAGAAAGATTGGCAACAGATAGCTGTCATTAAGCGACTTGTCGACTTTATCGGTATGAAGGACAGTTTTACTATTGTGGAATGTCCAATCGTGCGTGAGCAGGATGGCTTAGCTATGAGTTCTCGTAACATGCTATTGACTGCTGATGAACGGGCGATAGCACCGAAGATATATGAGGCCTTGCGCAAGAGTGTTGATTACTCTCAGTCGCATAGTGTTGCTGAGACGCAAGAGAAGGTCGTTAATGAGATTAATGCAGTTGACGGACTTGAGGTTGAATATTTTGAGATTGTAGATGGCAACACACTCCTTAAAGTAAATACATGGGAGGATTATGTTGTTGGTTGTATTACGGTTTATTGTGGTCATACGCCAATCCGCCTTATTGACCACATAAAATACAGAGGATAATAAGTAAAGATGTTGATTGAAGTATTAAAGAGTAAGTTGCATTGTGCCACTGTGACAGAGGCCAATCTCCACTATATGGGAAGCATTACCATTGATGAAGATTTGATGGATGCGGCTAATATGATAGCAGGCGAGAAGGTTCAGATTGTTAATAACAACAATGGTGAACGCTTCGAGACCTATATTATAAAAGGTGAGCGAGGTTCTGGCTGTATCTGTCTTAACGGTGCAGCAGCTCGCAAGGTTGTAGTTGGTGATGAGGTGATTATCATCTCTTATGCGCTGATGGATTTTGAAGAAGCAAAATCCTTTAAGCCTTCTGTTGTCTTTCCAAAGGAAGGTAATAAACTGTAAGTAGATATTGTAAGCTGGTTGTAGGGACTTTAATCCCTCGAATTTATAAGTGGTGTGTGCATAGCTCACACTTTTATAACCATACAATCACATTTCGTTCTCCATTGTTCGACAAAGGGGCCTTTATTAATAAGTTCGAACTTATAATAAATCGGTGCTTGGGTAACTTGGAGGAGGATATGTGGTTGTCTGTTTTTTATTGAGAGATACACGATAAAAGTTTAGCCTATATCAGTTTATTGTGTGTGACTTACTATACCTTATATAATATAGTCCATCTATCTTCTTTCTCCTATATCGTGTTACAGAGTTTCTAATACTATTCTATAAATTGTAGAGTCATAGGATAATTCGTGTTTCAGTTCTTCTCAGAAAGGGTAAGGTATAAGTGAAAGAATCTTACTCCTTTGTGATGCTCATATTGGGCATCATACAAGTACGTATAATACTAACCTAATACTACGATTTAGTTTTAAATTAAGTTGCTGTCATTTTTAACATTTCGTATAATCCTTTGTGAACTAATTGGTTATACTACTATGAACGATGACAGGAATGACAGCAAAATTATTTTTGGTCAATTTACATTCTGTACATTTCTTATTTGAATCCAGTTCTTGTTTTATAAGAAGATAGCCATACGTCAAGATGGAAAGATGAGATACTAAAAAGAGAGGGTATATCATGTCGACATACCCTCCTTAATAAAATGCTATACAGTGTCAGCAACATTAGTCTGCTGATAACGGAATTATTCTATAACAACCAATGGGTCGTCCTCAAGCACAGCCTGACCGACCTTCACAGCAATAGCAGTTACCTTGCCATCCATCTCAGCTTCGATGTTGTTCTGCATCTTCATAGCCTCGAGGACAACAACAGTATCGCCAGCCTTTACCTCCTGACCAACAGTCACCTCAACAGATGTAATGGTTCCTGGAAGTGGAGCCTTAACAGCTGCAGAACTGTTGATAGCAACAGCAGGAGTAGCCTCCTCACTTGCCTCAGCAGCAGCTGGCTTACCAAGCTCAACCTTCTTCTTCTCTGGTTCAGCAGGCTGTTCCATCTGTACTGCATACTGCTCGCCGTTGACAGATACTTCTGCAACATTCTCGGCATTAATCTCACCAATCTCGACTTTATATTCCTTGCCGTCGATAGTATATTTGAATTCTTTCATTGTTGTCTATTATGGTTTCTTTGTCATTATCTCGAACTTAGCATCCCACATTGTCTGCTTTGGCAGAATAGTGATAAAGCCAGGTTCGTTATCGTGAACATTGTTTCCGGCATACTCATAGAGTGCCATTGCAATAGCTGCATATACGTTTTTATCCATAGTCGTGTGCCTCCTTTATTACATTGGCATACATCCATGCTTCTTAGCTGGTAAGTCTTGCTTCTTATGAGCCAACTGAGCTAAGCCACGGCAGATGCGGAAACGAGTGTTGCGTGGTTCGATAACATCATCGATGTAGCCGAACTGAGCAGCCTGATATGGATTAGCAAACTTCTCTGAGTACTCCTCTTCCTTCTCTGCAAGGAACTGCTTAACGTCGCCACCCTGCTCCTTAACTTCCTTAGCTTCTCTACCACAGAGAACGGCAACAGCACCAGATGCACCCATAACGGCAATCTCAGCGCTTGGCCATGCAAAGTTGAGGTCAGAACGGAGCTGCTTACAACCCATAACGATGTGTGAACCACCATAGCTCTTACGCAATGTGATAGTAATCTTTGGAACTGTAGCCTCACCGTAAGCATAGAGCAACTGTGCACCATGAAGAATTACAGCGTTATACTCCTGACCAGTACCTGGGAGGAAACCTGGTACGTCAACAAGTGAAACGATTGGAATATTGAAAGCATCGCAGAAACGAACGAAGCGCGCACCCTTACGGCTTGCGTTGGTATCTAATACTCCGGCATATGCTGATGGCTGGTTAGCTACGATACCAACACTCTGACCATTGAAACGAGCGAAACCAGTGATGATGTTCTTAGCAAACTTTGGCTGAACCTCGAAGAACTCTCCGTTGTCAGTTACAGCCTGAATTACCTTGTACATATCGTATGCCTGGTTTGGATCGTCTGGGATAATCTCGTTCAAGAGGTCTTCCTTACGGTCGATAGGGTCAGTGCACTCTACACGTGGTGCTTCTTCACGGTTGTTTGAAGGAATGTAAGAAAGGAGCTTCTTGATAAGGTCCATTGCCTCTTCCTCAGTCTTAGCTGTGAAGCTTGTTACACCACTCTTTGAAGCGTGAACGCTTGCGCCACCAAGGTGCTCTGCGTCGATATCTTCACCAGTTACGGTCTTTACAACCTTAGGACCAGTCAAGAACATGTAACTTGTCTGTTCCTTCATGATGATGAAGTCTGTCAATGCTGGAGAGTAAACCGCACCGCCGGCACATGGACCAAGGATGCTTGAGATCTGTGGGATAACACCAGAAGCGAGGATATTACGCTCGAAGATTTCGCCGTAACCTGCCAAAGCAGAGATACCCTCCTGAATACGTGCGCCACCAGAGTCGTTCATACAGATGACAGGTGCACCGTTGGTCATAGCCATATCCATTACCTTGCAGATCTTCTGAGCCATTGTTTCAGAAAGCGAACCACCGTTTACGGTGAAATCCTGTGCATAGAGGTAGACGAGACGACCGTCGATAGTTGCTGAACCAGCAACAACACCATCACCGAGGTACTGCTTCTTCTCCATACCGAAGTTATGACAACGATGGAGTTTGAACATATCATATTCCTCGAAGCTGCCTTTGTCAACCAGCATTTCAATACGCTCACGTGCAGTATACTTTCCGCGCTCGTGCTGCTTGTCGATGGCCTTCTGACCACCACCTAAGCGTGCTAACTCGCGCTTCTCCACGAGTGCTTTGATCTTTTCTGTTTGCTTACTCATAATTTGAATTTATTTTCTTATTTATAGCTTCTTATTGTTATCTATTCATCTTGTTAGTAGGCTCCTTTGCTACTTTCACTTATGTATTTAAGAGCCCTTCTTACTGAATCAAATGCAAAATTACTAAAAAAGGGTGAGATAGTTATCTTCACCTCTTTAAATATTGTTAAGGTATTATATAGCTCTTTTTTATTATCGACATAAGGTAAGAAATAACCTTGTCATGTATTGATTTAATTTTGGACAGACTCACTGGTATTTATTTAAGGATTTAATTCATGGAAAGGATCAAAAAATAAGATATAGATAAAGCCATAATTGCCTAACACAAAATAGATTCTAGGAGACCTTTCTCCAGTTTCTCTTCTTGCTTCTCTGCTATCACATTCATATAGCCCAAAATGATAGATAATAATGCTCTCATCTACATTAGGCATAATTTTTAGAATATTCTCTCTTACCTTCCCTGTGAATGGTGAACAATAGAAGTGATGTTCCTTTGCTATTTTCTCTAGATTGTTTATAGTGTTAGATGATATCTCTTTCATCTTAGAGAAATAGGCTTGCGTATCTCTCAAAGTAAAATCTTGATGGAAATGATAATCAGTTTTGCCCAAATCAATATAATCATACTTAATGACTATTGGTAAATCCTTTGATATCAAAACATCATCTGTATGAATCTTATTCTTAAAAGAATCAGGTTTATTGATTGTTTCTAATTCTTCACGTTGTATATCAATATCACATTCATTGAGCTTCATGGTGCTTCCGATTTCTATCGTATCTATCTTTATAAAAACTATGCATTGTATCTAGACTAATACTCTTTTCTGAACGTTGAAAAGGGTTAAGACTACCACGGGCTTCTACCCATGGCTTTTCAGAATGAGTTAAAAATATAAGATCATTCTGCGATTTCGAGCCATACAGCATGAATATTGATTCAAATAACTCAATTTGGTCTTTTGAGAACGATAATTTCTCTGCCAGTTCTTGAAGAGTTTTATCGATATGAGCACTATCAGTACCAAAATTAGTTTCATCTAAATGATCACACATATTCGGTACCTTATCTTTGTATTCATAATAAATCTCTGGATATACAGGACCATTAACCCAAGCTTGTGGAGCTTGAGGAAACAATGTTTTGTCCCGACCAAAGATTACCATATTCCATGATTGAACATAATAAAGTACTTTTTGAAGCTTCAATGGACTAACTGATAAGCCTTTATTAATTAATGATAAGCCAATATATCTGGCTACGTCCTTAATATCGCACATACTATTTTTCTTTTATTTATTGCAAAAATACGTATTATTTTGTATCTGTGCTACTACCATATTGTTAAACTAACTAAATAATATCACAAGTATAATAAATCATTCTTAATAGTAATTTATCATGTTTGCCTTTACCAATATGCTTAAAGTAAGGACAGACGAGAATGCATGTTCTTTCTTTGGTATGCCCGGCATGAGCATTATCTAACGGGTTCAAATCACGAGTAAGCATGATAGCGGGAATTACATAGCTAAAGAAAGGGTGTATCTGAGGATGTTTCATGGGCGCAGGTGAAGATGATGTCTTTGCTATACCATAACGGAGTAAAGCTTGTTGTCAGAAGTCAGCAGAGGTCATAATAACCAAAGCACGGGTTGCCTATAGGGAAAGACTGATTCGTGCAGTGCAATAGTCAATGACTGCTACCTTGAAAGTCTTTTGTAGTCAGAGGTTTGAAAAGGAACTCTCATCACACTGGCAATCTGTTAGTTATAAACTTTCTGAATATACCTAAAGTATATCATTTATGCCCATCCTTTATCGTGTCATAGATGATAAAAGGAGTTGCTTGTCGTCTCTTTATTCGCCACTAATCCCTTTGTTTTGTAATAAAAAATCTGAGCAAGAAAATTAGACATGCTCTTTTGACTTCTAAACAAGGCCTGTCTTGCTTGTTGAAGACGCCTTTCTTGGGGCTTACTAACGCCCTTCTTGAACCAAGCTAAGCCTCTTCTTTGTCGCAGTTTCTATCTCTTTGGATATTAGTTGGTTATGAATTTATTGAGAGCTTACCTTTGAGAAGGATTATGAACTGGTTATCTTTTGTTTTGTCATATTATTTCATAACAATGTAGAGTTAGTTTTCATAGTCCTTTCTGTATTTCCTCACTCAAAGTACTTGGTATGTTATAAAAACTATTCGACAGTGAAATCTCGTCTCTGTTATCATTAAAAGCTAAAAAAGGAGCTATGATTAATGGGTCATAACTCCTTCTTCAGATGTCTTATTTTTGTTTGCGTCGATGGTTACCAGTGAAGTTTGGATTGAAACTCTTGGGTCGCTTATCATTTTGTTTTGCCGATTTTCTGCGATTGTCCGTCGGCTTTTCTTCGCGTCCTTTACGTTTCTTGTTAGGGACGTCAGGTGTACTTCCAATCGCCTTAGGGTCGTAGACAGCACGTGGATGCTGTTTAGGTGGATTATCATAGAGCTTGGCTATCAGGTCACTACGCCCAATGCGATGAAGTTCTCGTTCAATGTCACGACGTGCTTCAGGCTTATACCAGAAGAAGAATTGGCGTTGAGCAAGTTTCTCCTTTGGTGTTTTTGCCGAGAAGATAGGTTCAAGCGTATAGGGGTCGTAGCCTGTGTACCATGCTTCCGTGGAGACAGTCATAGGGGTAGGGGTGAAATCTTGCACCTGCTCGAGGTGGAAATCGAGGTCCTTCGTCAGTACTGCTAACTCGGCCATATCCTCTTCTTGACATCCAGGGTGGGAGGAAATGAAATAAGGAATAATCTGTTGTCGCATATTCTCCTCACGGTTTATGCGGTCGAAAATCCTTTTGAACGCATAAAACTGTTGGAAAGAAGGTTTGCGCATGAGGTGGAGTACTCGGTCAGAGGTATGCTCTGGCGCAACCTTCAGACGGCCGCTGACATGGCGTGTTATCAGTTCGCGCGTATATTGTTTGGCAGCTTCATTACTCTTCTCATCCTTACTCTTATGAAGCAGTAAGTCGTAGCGTACACCTGAACCGATAAAGCTCTTCTTGATTTCTGGCAGCTCGTCTACAGCATGATAGATTTCAAGTAGTTTGGTGTGGTCGGTTTCGAGATTAGGACAAATCTCTGGATTGACGCAGCTTGGACGTTTGCAATGTTCGCACGCCTTCTGGTTTTTGCCCGCCATACCATACATATTTGCTGACGGACCACCAAGGTCAGAGAGGTAGCCTTTGAAATCAGGCATCTGAACAACCTGTTTTACCTCCTTCAAGATACTCTCTTTTGAGCGACAGCTAATAAACTTACCTTGATGAGCAGAGATGGTACAGAACGAACAACCACCAAAGCATCCACGATGAATGTTCACACTGTGCTTAATCATCTCGTATGCTGGGATTGTCTTACCACGATACTTTGGGTGTGGTTCACGTGTGTATGGGAGGTCGTAAGCCGCATCTACCTCTGCTGTTGACATAGTAGGATAGGGCGGATTGACGACAGCATAGACGTTGTCGACAGCCTGCAGAATACGTTGTGCGTGTTTCTTGTTAGACTCTTCTTCTATATGCTTGAAGTTTTCCGCTTGATATTTCTTATTATGAAGACATGCTTCATGCGAATGAAGTAGGATGTCATCCTCATTAATCCCACCTGGGATATCATCCTCTTTGCAGAGGTAAACAGTCTGTGGAATATGCTTTAAGTCCTTGATATGAGCCCCATTCTCTAACTCCTGTGCAATGCTAACCACCTGTTTCTCGCCCATACCATAGATAATCATGTCGGCATGTGCATCGCAGAGAATACACTTACGAAGGCAATCTTTCCAATAGTCGTAGTGGGTAAGACGCCGTAGTGAAGCCTCAATGCCACCTAAGACGATAGGAACATCGGGATAGAGCTGTCGGAGAATATTAGAGTAGACTATACTTGGATACTCTGGTCGCAAGTCGTGTCTACCATCAGGAGAGTAGGCATCTTCCGAGCGTAGACGGCGATTAGCGGTATATTTGTTCACCATCGAGTCCATTGCGCCTGGTGAAATACCGAAATAAAGGCGCGGCCGGCCTAACTTCTTAAAGTCACGGAAGTCTCCATGCCAGTCGGGTTGTGGTACGATAGCCACCTTATAGCCAGCTGCTTCAAGTGTTCTACCTATGACAGCTGCTCCAAAGGCAGGGTGATCAATATAGGCATCACCCGAGAAGAGGATAATATCTAACTGGTCCCAACCACGCAGTTCCACCTCTTTTTTAGTGGTAGGGAGGAAGTCTGTTAGTTGAAATCTTGATGGTTTTAATACTTTCTCTTCTTTCTTAACAGCACGTTCTCTGTTCTGTTGTTGAGTTGGTGTTGTTTTCTTATGCTGCTTAGCAGGTCTTGTATTTCCTTTTTGTGAACTCAAATGATGTTTGTTTTAATTGATTTACTTTCAGAGGAGATAAACTATCTCCTACGCATAGGGGCTTGTTATTGTTTTGAACACAGATAGATAGACATCATCGTCTACTCTTCAGTGTCTTGATGAGACAAACTCCATTCTTTGTAGAGAGCAACAAGATTCTTCAGTCCGATACCCTTCATGTTTTGATTATAGATGACATCAAGACATAAGTCAAGTAAGTCTTTGTCCTTACCCGGTTCTGACTCAAGCAGACCACGTACGTTAAACTTAAGTTTGTCAAGGATGTCTTCGTCGATAATCCCATTGGAATTGACCAGTCCTGATAGGAGTGAATACTTCTTGATAGTCTCAAGATGGCAGTCTGTTATCTCAATGCTTCGTGTGCCAGAAGCGTTTGCTTGAATTTTATACATAGTAATTGCGTTTTTAGATAATTCTATTTATTTCTTTAGCAAGAAGTTAACTATTCCCTTCATAATACTATTGCGGGTAGCAGCATCCTTGATACATTCAAAAGGAAAGGCGAGTGTAAACACACTGTTGTTGGTTCCTTTATAGGCTACAGCCGCTGTATGGCCATCGGCATAAGTCAATGTACTGAAGGCGTTGTCGGCAGGTTGGATGTTATCTGGCGTGTAAGCACCATAATGTTGTTCGTTGATAGTTCGATAGACATCGAACGACATACCCATACCCGTGACAATAGAGTTATAATTATCAGGGTTAGCACTGTCAAATGTAATCTTGAGGTTGTTTCTCAACCAGTCTTGTTCGTCAGTCCCTTGCATGTCTGATGCAAGATAAGAACCACTGACAAAGAGATTGCCACGGCCATTGAGATACTTTGTAAGTTGTTGACGAAGGGATGGTTTGAAGGTCTTATAATATAATAAACTATGCCCATCATCTTTCTCATTGCCAAGGAGTAAGTCTACCATAGCATACTTTGAAAGGTTTATTTCACCATTCTCAACGGCTTTACTACTACAACTAACAATGTTGTATCTACCAGCATGACGTAGTGCTTCTGCATGTTCTCTTACGTAGTTGAAGTCGTTTCCTGCTATAATCTTACCAACAAGTTCCTCTCCTCCATAGCCTAAGGCGTTAGGTCCTTCCTTACCAATCATTGTCTTGTTGAAGTTAGCTTGTCTTCCTGCCCATCCAGCGACAGGACCATAGCTAAGGCCTGGGTCAGCCTCAAGGTCAAACCCTTGTTCTGCGTTTGTGTTCACCACAGCTGGAGAAGAGAGGCGATGGAAGGCATTGACAATAAGTATTGTCTGACTTGCACCATCGTTACGTAAGGCAGAAAGGGTCTCTGTAGGGAAACTCTCACCACCACGATTACAAGCCGTTACCTTAAAGTTATAGACTAAACCAGGCTGTAACTCTATCTCAAAAGACGGGTTACGAACGTTCATACCATTGTCAAATCCGGTTGTTCCCATAGCAACATAAACGTTGTAAGAGGTAGGAGCTGCTGTAGGCTCATTGGCATCGAAGGTTGGTTTCCATTGTAGTCTAATCTTCTTAGGGGATATGTATTCAATCTTGAAATTACTTGGTGCAAGGGGTTGTACGCTATAAGTCTTACCGTGCATGTTAGCTTCATACTTCAAGATAGTCTTATAGACCGAGCGTGCAAGCGTGAATTTGAAGTTAGGATCTTGCCCTAACATTATGTCAGGGAAGTTCTGATGTGATAGTGTCTCAAGTATGGCTGATGGTACTTCAGGCAGACGAGTCTCGCTATAGTTGCGATCCCACACAGAACGAGTGGCCCAGTTCACATGAAAGGCATTGTCTATATCTCTCTTAACATTGCTAACCAACTGTTCTGCAAGTGTTTTTGAAACCTTACGTGAAAGGCCATCTCCTAATGTCTTATTCCCTTCTTGGGTTGTACAAATACCTAAGGTACCCACAAAACTATTGTCGGCTTTATATCCAGCATCGCTATGAACAGCCAAAGCAAGCTCGATAGGCACCTTCTTCCCATCTTTCTTATCAGGGAGATAACATGAACCTCCAGCCAACCAATTCGTCATCAGTGAGCGACAATTGATGTCGTCGTTATAGTCGTTAGAGCCATTACTCTTGCTGACGACACTCCAAGGCGCACCAGCCCATTGTGTTGAGTATCTTGCTCCTTCAAGGAATCGAGGTAAGCCACTCAACGTTCCTCCACGAACAATGTTACCCATACCACCACCGAAGCGTACTGCGTCAGTAGTTACTATGCCTCTATGCGAACTATGATTAGTCAGTACAACAGAGTTGTTGATACTGTTTCCTTTGTCAAACTCAAATGTTCCAAGATAAACCCATGTGCCGCCACCCATGCGCTGGTTGACGTGGAAATGAGTTTCTTGGCCTTGGTGGAATACAATATACTCCGCTGCTTCCACACTCTTCTTCTGTGTCTGGTAGCTTACATATACTGCATAACGTCCTGTTTCGAGGAAAGTAGGTTGATAGACAACGGAACTCAGCTTGCTATCACGCTTTCTTGCCTTGACCTGTCGAGCCGTACCAGCAGTAAACGGGTTCTCTCCATCGTTATAACTACCATAGTGAAGTGCAAAGCCTTTCTCGTTTGTGTTACTCCATTTCTTCTTAAGACTTTCCTCTTTATAGTTGACTCTATTGTCATTATCAACTATGATTTCATTCCTTTGCCAGTTCCTTTCACGTGGAGAGTAGACAATTGCTCCTGCATTTTCAAGCATCGGTATGAGATAAGGGAGAACTATCGTTTGTGTGTAAAGATCCTCGGTAGTACCAAACAAGATAGGCCTTTGCCATCTCCATCCACCTTTCTTAGCATCATAATATCTTCCATGAGACGACCAAACAGAAAGGTGTCTGTTCTGTAAGCCATCTGTTATCTCATTTGGGCGGGATACATTCTTAACCCAAGGTGCATCTTCATAATTCGTTCTTCCCCATGACGCCTTACCTGTTTGTGCATTTGTCGTAGCAAATGACATAGCAAGAAGTGCAGTACAAAGCAATTTTATCTTCATTATCCGTCTAATTCTCCTATCGTAAACAGTTCTGGATGTTTACCCTTAAAGTCTTTGAAATACAATTTGATTTCCTTCATATCCTCCTCAATGTTGCCTGATGGTATGATTACTTTCGAACATTGAATTAGCTTCTTTTCGTAATCTAAGCCATAAAGGTGGATGGGCAACTGCGCTTTTAAGGCTATATAATAAAAGCCTTTCTTCCATTCTGGGTTCAGACTCCTGGTACCCTCGGGCGTAATACATAGTTGAAAACTATCAGCCTTCATAGCATGTTCGGCCAGTCTGTCGGTCATACTCGTATGCTTGTCTCGCCATACAGCAATTCCACCAAGCCTACGGAAGATAGGACCCAACGGCCAAAAGAACCATTCCTTCTTCATTAGGAAGTTGCTTTTCTGTTGTTCGGCCCTTGCGTAGAGTTGTCCTATAAGGAAATCATAATTACTCGTATGGGGTGCAAGACAAATAATAGCTTTGTTAGGTAAAGTGTACCTAACATCTTTCTTCCACCCCATAAAACTATAAAGTAGCCACTTAGCTATAGCCTGTAACATTATGCAAGGTTATTGAGTTGGTCTACTATCTCATTGACTTCTTTACTAAACTTATCTTTCAAATCATTGAAGTAAACCTTGGCTGGCATGCCTGGTTCTACATGAGATACGCGTCTGATGTAGTTGCTATGCATTACCAATATTGACGTGAGGATTGCCTCAGTATTATCATTATCATGCTCTTCACCATAGAGGGATGCTGCGATACCCTCTGTAAACAAGTCACCACAAATATAATTGATGGTGCGTTTTAAATCTCTTTTGTTGCTCATATTAATCCTAAATAGCTATATTTATATTCATCGTTCAAAGATAAGTAAAAAATTAGAAAGGCAAGGCTTTCTTACATAAAAATAGAGTTAAAATTTTAATTTAGCGTCTTTTCCTTTCTATTATCGGATAAAAAAAGTAATTTTGCAGAGTAGATAAGGATATAACAAAGAATTATTATATTTCAAACATTAAATTAAACACATGGAAATTAGCGCATTGCAGAAGGAAAGAGCAGGCTATCAGCCAAAGTTGCCTAAGGCTCTTCAGGGTGCAGTAAAGGTGCAGGAAGGTGCTCCTACACAGAGTGTTGACAATCAGGAAGATATCAAGAAGCTATTCCCTAACACCTACGGAATGCCTCTCGTTGAGTTTGTTCCAGCTGATTCAGCTAACAATGCAAAGATCAACGTTGGTATTATCCTCTCTGGTGGTCAGGCTCCTGGTGGTCACAACGTTATTTCTGGTCTCTTTGATGAGGTTAAGAAGTTGAACCCAGAGAACCGTCTTTATGGCTTCCTCATGGGTCCTGGCGGTCTTGTTGACCACAATTATATCGAGATAACAGCCGAGAGTCTTCAGGCTTATCGCAACACTGGTGGTTTCGATATGATTGGTTCTGGTAGAACAAAGCTCGAGAAAGAGGATCAATTCGAGAAGGGTCTTGAGATTCTTCGTAAGTTAGATATCAAGGCAGTAGTAATCATTGGCGGTGATGACTCTAATACCAATGCTTGCGTATTGGCCGAGTACTATGCTGCTAAACAGTATGGCGTACAGGTTATCGGTTGTCCTAAGACTATCGACGGTGACTTGAAGAACAGTCAGATTGAGACTTCTTTCGGTTTCGATACAGCAACGAAGACTTATTCTGAGCTTATCGGTAACATCGAGCGTGACTGTAACTCTGCTCGTAAGTACTGGCATTTCATTAAGTTGATGGGCCGTTCTGCTTCTCACATTGCGCTTGAGTGTGCTTTGCAGACACAACCTAACATCTGTCTAATCTCTGAAGAGATTGAGGCAAAGGACCAGACTTTGAACGACATCGTTGAGAACATTGCTGAAGTTGTTGCTTATCGTGCAGCACAGGGAAATAATTTTGGTGTTGTATTAATCCCAGAGGGTCTTATTGAATTTGTCCCTGCTATTGGTCGTCTAATCCAGGAATTGAATGACTTGTTGGCTGCTCACGGTGCAGAATACTTGAACCTTGACAAGCAGGCACAGCGTGTATATATCCTTGAACATCTCTCTGCAGAGAACAAGGCTACTTTCGAAACACTCCCAGAAGGTGTAGCACGTCAGCTTTCTCTTGACCGTGACCCACACGGAAACGTACAGGTGTCTCTCATTGAGACTGAGAAACTTATCTCAGAGATGGTTGCTGCGAAGCTTGATCAGTGGAAGAAGGAAGGCAAATATACAGGTAAGTTTGCTGCTCAGCACCACTTCTTCGGTTATGAGGGTCGTTGCGCAGCTCCTTCTAACTTTGATGCAGACTACTGCTATGCACTCGGTTCATCTGCAGCCCAGCTGATTGCTAATGGCAAGACGGGCTATATGGCTATCGTTAAGAATACCACAGCACCTGCTGACCAGTGGAAGGCTGGTGGTGTGCCAATCACTATGATGATGAACATGGAGAGACGTAATGGTGAAATGAAGCCTGTTATCCGTAAGGCACTGGTTGAGCTTGATGGTGCTCCATTCAAGACTTTCGCTGCTCAGCGTGATAAGTGGGCTAAGGAAACATGCTATGTTTATCCAGGTCCTATCCAGTACTGGGGTCCTTCTTCAGTATGTGATTTGACTACTAAGACGCTTGAATTAGAGCAGGCTAAGTAATAGTATATTCATAAAGGAGAAATAGGGGATAATTGTGTCCTCTGTTTCTTCTTTTGTTTTTTACTATTGTCTGTTCTTATACAATACACTTATTTCAAGTGTTTAGTTATTAAGGTTTAGTTATACCTTTGGTTTTCAATCTATTATTATCGTGTTAATACAAGTCCTCAATCGTATGATTACGACTGTAATCCATGCTTAATTGTTGGCTTCCTCATTGTTTATTAAATTAAAAGAAACGGTATTCTTTCAGCATATTCAGCTGCTTTACTAATTTATTTTCATGAAGAGAAATAATTCTCTTCACGATAAAAAATATTTTTTTTCACGACAAGAAATATTTTTTTTCATGAAAAGATTTTGTGAAAGTAACCGTCTAATGCAAGATAAAGTAGAACTCTAAATTATCAATCAGTAAGAACATGTTTATTCCCAAAGTGCTTCATTCATTGAGAAAGACCTGGAGTCAGATGCCAGGTTGGATGAGATGGGTTGTAGGATTGTGTCTTGCTGCAGGATATAGTTTCTTGTTTTATTTCCTATTTGTCGCACCTACTGGTTTTAGATGGCGTGCTATTTATGGTGACCCTGATTATCCTGAGGGTTACACGATATATGGTATTGATGTGAGTCGTTATCAAGGTACGATTAATTGGAACCGTCTTAGGAATGCAATGATAGACCGTTTACCCATACGGTTCATCATAATTAAGTCAACAGAGGGCGACAGTCATGTTGACATGAAGTTTAGGGATAATTTCTATAATGCAAAGGAGTCGGGCTTTATACGTGGCGCTTATCATTTCTGGAGTAATAATTCTTCTGCGCGCAGACAAGCTTATTTCTTCTTGGCTATGGTTCATCTTGAGCCAGGAGATTTGCCTCCTGTACTTGATGTTGAGCACAAACCGAAGAATATTAGTACGGAAGAGTTCCAACAGAATATTCTTACATGGTTGCATATAGTAGAAGATAGGTATCATGTGAAGCCTATCATCTACACCTATTATAAGTTTAAGGACCAATATCTCTCAGATTCTCGCTTTGATGACTACCCTTATTGGATAGCTCACTACTATGTTCATCAGATGGAGTATCAGGGGAATTGGAAATTCTGGCAGCATACCGATGCTGGGAAACTGCCAGGTATTAAGGGATACGTAGACTTAAACATCTACAATGGTAGCTTCTATGACTTGCAGCAACTACTTATACAAGAAGATGTTACTGACGTTCAAGAAGTAAGCAGCACCAGTCATGATTCAATAAACGTTGACTCTCTTTCAGACCGAGATCGTTAGCTTTCTGAAGGATAGCTTCTGCGTCCTGCTCATAAAAACCACTCAGAATAATTTTTGAATCAGTTGTCATAACACTGACAAGCTCGTCTATGTCTTCAAGGATAATATTACGGTTGATGTTTGCTAAGATAACATCAAAGACTCCACTCACGTGAGAGAGGACTCGCTTGTCGCCTTCAAGCACATCTAACTCTACACCATTTAGTTCGGCATTATGCTCGGCATTGCGCACACTCCACTCATCAATGTCATAGCTTACAACTTCCTTTGCACCACACTTTGCGGCCACAATACCTAAGATACCCGTACCGCAGCCACAGTCGAGAACTCTCTTGTCCTTCAGGTCTTGGTTTAGTAACAAGGAAACAATCATCTGTGTCGTCTCATGTGTACCTGTGCCAAATGCTTGTTGTGCGTCAATAAGTATTTTCATTGGGATAGTCTCAAGCTGGGGATAGTTAGCAATAGCTTCCTCTTCCATATTCTTACAGACAATAGCACAGCGATTATCAATGATAATAGGCTCAAAGCCAGCTTTCTCCCACTCCTCATTCCAGTTCTTATCCTCGGCTTGATTAGCCGTAAAAGTAACTGTTACGTCTGGTAGAGGCAGGTTATGTAGGGTCTCAGTGAGTGTATCTTCGTTGAAAAGGTCTTCTTGGCAGTAGCCAACGAGTCCGTCAGGCTCGTCCGTAAAGGAGTCGAATCCTATTTCACCTGTAAGGGCTGCAATAATGTCTCTTACGTCCTGAGAATCAGGTTCTGCCGTAAACTTTACTTGTATATATTTCATCTTGGTGTTAAATTTCTACTGCAAAATTATAAAAAATAGGGAAAAACCTACCATGGATTAGGGAAAATCCGTATATTTGCAAGTAAAGTTGTCTTATTTTTGCACTATCGAAATAGTGTACATACATTATTATTGGTGTTAAAGAATAGTTAGTAATTAAATATAGGGTATATGAAACGATTAGTTTTTCTTTCGGTTTTGTTTGGAGCTATGCCATTACTTT
Source organism: Prevotella sp. C561 (assembly GCF_000224595.1). Taxonomy (NCBI): domain Bacteria; kingdom Pseudomonadati; phylum Bacteroidota; class Bacteroidia; order Bacteroidales; family Prevotellaceae; genus Prevotella; species Prevotella sp. C561. Next base: position 81,420 of record NZ_JH114140.1, read on the forward strand.
CAATGGCACAAGATGACCTTTATTTTACCCCGTCAAAGGCAGAGCAGTCTGCTTATCAACAGAATAAGATAGAGGAAGATCGTCCTGTCTATTATAGTGGCATTGGTAAGTCTAATGACGAATACAATCGTCGTGGTAAGTATAACTATAAGAAGATAGGTGTTGACTCTTTGGGTAATGATATCTTTATGTCACGTGTTTCTACGTTGCATGGCGACTCTGTAGTGTTAGATACTATCTATGGAGGTTTTACTCGTCAGTACGAAAGTGATAACGATGACTTTGCTTATAGCAGAAGAATGAGTCGTTTCGATGGCTTCTGGGGTGGCTATTATGACCCATGGTTTGCTGGTCGCTCTTCGTTCTATGTAGGATGGGGATGGCGTTCACCTTATTATAGTGGATGGTATGACACTTGGGACGAACCATGGTATTATGGTTATTATGGTGGTTATCCTTATTATAGTTATTACGGTGGCTATCCATATTATAGCTACTACGGCGGTTATCCATACTATTATGGTTATGCTGGTTATGGTTGGTACAGTCCTTGGAGCAGATATTATGGCTATTATGGTGGCTATCCTTACTATGGTTACGGAAGGAGTGGCTACTATGCTTACAATGGACACACTGGTACTGCCAATCACTGGGGTAGTTCTCAAAGGGACTTTGGCTCTCAGGCAAGAAGTAATGTCTATAGCAATGGACAATCTACATACTCAAATCGTCGTGGTAATGTGAACCAGTATGGTAATACAGCAGCTCCACGTAATGACATGAGCAATTACTATGACCGCTTTGGTGGTGCACGTCAGAATGGTTTTGAGAATCAGACACGCTCTTATTCTCAGCCAGAGCGCTCTACATTCTCACAGCCTTCACCAAGCTCATTTGGTGGTGCAAGAGGTGGTGGTAGCTTCGGTGGTTCATATTCTGGCGGTGGAGGCAGCAGTTCTGGTGGCTCACGCAGTGCCTTTGGTAGTCATAGATAGTATTTTGGATAATGAATGTTTAATTAATAAAGCATATCAGATATGAAGAGTAAATATATTTTCTTCGCAGTATCGTTGTTTGCTGCTTTGTCAGCAAATGCACAAGAGACATACGAGAATGCTAAGTTAGCAGGCGAGGACTTGAATGGTACTGCACGCTATGTTGGTATGGGTGGAGCTATGGAAGCTTTGGGTGCTGATATTTCTACTATTGGTACTAACCCAGCTGGTATCGGTCTGTTCCGTCATAGCAATGTTAGTATCAGTGGTGGACTACTTATGCAGTCTGATGGTAAGGACTTCTCTAACGGCAAAAAGACTAATCTGAGCTTCGACCAGATAGGTGGTGTTTATTCTACTCGTACTGGACAGAAATCGTTCATTAACTTTGGTTTCAACTATCATAAGGGTAAGAACTTTGATTATATCCTCAATGCTGCTAACTCATTGGACGGAAGTTCACAGAATAAGCAGTCATATATTAAGGGTATGCTTGCTAATGAGAATTCTGGTGGATTCTTTGTTGATAAGAATAAGTATGGTGAGAATATCGGTTATGTAAATTCTACATCAGAGAATGTCGCATACACTTGGAGTCAGATTGATTACCTCTATTGGAATAATCTTATCCCTGATAAAAATACAGGAAGGCTTAACTATGAGTCGGCTTCGGGCTATAATCTTGCTCGTGCAAACACTGGTTATATTGGTAATTATGACTTTGCTGTGAGCGGGAATTTCAATGACAGGGTTTATCTTGGTCTGACATTCGGTATGAAGGATGTTAATTATAAGGGATATAGCGAGTATCGTGAGAATTTCAGCAATGCTGGTGGTGTACTTGTCCGAGATGAGAGAAAGATTACAGGTTCAGGTTTTGATATCACTGCTGGTGTAATTGTTCGTCCTGTAGCTGAGTCCCCTTTCAGAATTGGTGCATACGTGAAGACTCCTACCTGGTATGACTTGACGACATCAAATAATACTCGTCTTGTTTATTCCCCAAGTACAACGAGTGTGCGAAGCACGGATTCATCTATTAGCAACTCATACGATTTCAAGCTGTGGACACCTTGGAAGTTTGGTTTCTCTCTTGGTCACACCGTTGGTAATTACCTCGCCTTGGGTGCAACTTACGAGTATGAGAACTTCAGTAATATAAACAGTAGAGTCAACGATGGTGGATACTATGATTATTACGGTCAGTACTACAAGTCATCAAGCCCTGACAAGACTATGAATAACCACACTAAGGAAGTTCTGAAGGGCGTTAGCACTTTGAAGTTAGGTGTTGAATACAAGCCTGTAAGCAATGTTGCTTTACGTATAGGTTACAACTATGTAAGTCCAAAATATGTAAGTGATGCGCAGAAAGATCCCGGTCTTGCTTCTTTAGGTACAACGTATGCTTCAACAACAGACTACACAAACTGGGGCGAAATTAATCGCTTCACATTAGGTGTTGGTTATCAGGTTAAGAAGTTCAATATAGACTTGGCTTATCAGTATAGTGCACAGAAAGGTTCTTTTGCTCCATTCTCTAATATTAGGAACATATCTATACCGGCTGGTACGACAACTGTAACAGAGTCTAACGTGGCTACAACTACTGATGTTAAGAATAACAGAAGTCAGTTACTACTCACTGTTGGTTATCGTTTCTAAGGAACTTATATAAAGATATAAAGCATAAAAGGTAAAGGAGTTTTCTTTCTTTTACCTTTTTTGTTGCTCTTGTCATAATTGATCTTTGTTGGATGGTCTAATAACGATAATAATAGACTTATCCGATGTCTCAAGTGACTAAGTAGCTTAATTCGTCTAAACTTAATTTCCTGTCATTGTTGTCATTCTTCGTAGACACTTAACTTATTAATTTATAGCATACTTACATCAAATGTTAAAAATGACAGCAAATGAATTTAAAACTTTATTTATATAATAGAGGTTATAGTCTCTCTCTTATTAGAGCCATTTTTACGGCATGTGTAGAAATGTCACTTTGTATTCCTACTAAACCTTGATAGGCATGTGAAAGATGTATAATTGCTCTTTAGTCAATCACTCTATTTCAAGGTTAATAACCCCTTGACTATCTTTCAAAGCTTTCCGACTTCTGATAGAACTTCTGCTACATCATCAGGTGTATTGAACATGATGCCTTCTTCTAACTCCTCGTCTGACAGTTGAGCGAGTAGTTCCTTTGCAGCTGCTTCATCAAAACGTGGTTCTCCCTTACTATTGGTTTTGGCAAGTAGGGAGGTTAGGATCTGTTGACGATATTCTTCTATTGACATAATTAATTTGACTTTTACATTTATAATAAGGTGTGAATACTGATTAAGGCTTTAGGATAAAGTGTGGATGGTCTTCATCTCCATAATCTTTATGATAGGTGAAACCATCATACTCAAAGGTGAGGAGCTCGTCAGGCGAGGCCAGTTGATTACGGAGGATGTAACTTGTCATTGCACCACGGCAACTCTTTGCATACACACTGACAGCCTTCAGACGACTTCCCTGGTCAACCATAAAGAGTGGCTGAATAATGCGTACCTCTTTTTGTAATCGTTTCCAATCGAAGAGATGTTGGAACTCTTCTGTTGCTAAATGTACTAAGATACCATCGTCAGCATGCACTGCTTCTATGAGGAGGTCTGTGAGGAGTGGTTTCCAATAAGCAAACATATTCTTGCCTTCAGCCGATGGTAGCTTTGCTTTCCCTTCCAGACGATAAGGATGGATAAGGTCTAATGGACGTAAGAGGCCATAGAGAAAACTTGTTATCCAGAGATGTTTGTCTGCATAGCTGAAGTCTTCTTGACTGTACTCGTGTGCTTTAAGACATTTATATGCTTGTCCGTAATAGGCGAGGAGAGCAGGGAGAAAGGCTTCTTCATTGAAGAAATCTTGATAGCGTAGCTTGTTTTCAAGTGCTATCTTAGCGTTACATGGAATCGTTTGGGCAAGTTCTTCTACAGAAAGGCTGCTTAGCTCTAATGCCATCTGCCCCGCTTCTTTATGGAAACGAGGCAGATGAGTGTTAGGAGTTGGTACCGTTGTGGTACTGTTCATTATTTTAGCGGATGCTAATAGTATCTGCATTTGATTGAAAACTTAGGATTAAAAGGGTGAAATGGAGATAGGACTATATTTTACCTGTTGAGAAATATAAAAAAGGTAAGGGGTTATACCTTTATTAAAGATAGTCCTTTGGATATGAGCAATAGGCATAACCCCTTTAATCTCTTAATATTTCAATCCCATATTATAAAGGATGAAGCCGTAGATGTCAGCTTGCTCTTCCAACTGCTTAGACAGAGGTTTGCCACTTCCGTGTCCCGCCTTGGTATCAATGCGGATAAGTGTTGGTGTGTCAGCAGCATTGTCAGCCTGCAATGTAGCTGCAAACTTGAATGAGTGAGCTGGTACAACACGGTCGTCATGGTCGGCTGTTGTTATCAAAGTAGCAGGATACTTTGTACCAGGACGGAGGTTGTGGAGTGGAGAGTAAGCGTGGAGATAATCAAACATCTCCTTTGAGTCAGCACTTGTTCCGTAGTCTGGTGCCCAGTTCCAACCAATAGTAAACTTATGATAGCGTAACATATCCATAACACCTACTTGTGGGATACATACTTTATAAAGGTCGGGACGCTGTGTCATGCAAGCTCCTATGAGCAAACCACCATTTGAGCCACCAACGATAGCGAGGTAATCTTTACTTGTATATTTATTCTCGATAAGCCATTCACCAGCTGCAATGAAATCGTCAAAAACATTCTGTTTCTGCATCTTTGTACCAGCTACGTGCCAATCCTCACCATACTCGCTACCACCACGAAGGGATGCTTGTGCATAGATTCCACCATTTTCGATGAAAGGAATACGTACAGAAGAGAAGTAAGGGGTTAAAGCTATATTGAATCCACCGTATGCATAGAGGAATACTGGGTTCTTACCATTGCGCTTCAAACCTTTCTTATAAGTGATGAAGAGAGGTATCTTTGTTCCGTCCTTACTTGGATAGAAGACCTGTTCGCAGACATAGTCAGACTCTTTGAACTTTACCTTAGGTGCTGCATATACCTTACTGTTTGCAGAACTGAGGTCATACTGATAGATGGTAGTTGGTACGGTGAAAGAAGAGAAGGAATAGAAAACCTCTTTACGATCTTTCTCTCCATAGAAAGCTGCACTACCTAACGTAGGAAGTTTAATCTCTGAGAGTTGTTTACCATCCATAGAATAAACGTACGCGTGGCTGGAAGCATCTTTCATATAGTTCAGAATCATCTTTCCATCAGCAAAGGTAACCCCTTCAAGCATATCCTTAGACTCTGGTACAAGGGTCTTCCATTCACTGAAACCAGGGTGCTTGAGGTCTGTGACCATCAGTCGGTTCTTAGGTGCACCATCATTAGTAAGGAAGTACATCTTATCACCAATAGTCTCAATCAGGCTATACTGCAGGTCAAGATTAGATGTCATCTGAATGAATTGACTATTAGGTTGACGGAGATCACGTACATAGACAATGTTGCCTGAGCCTGCACCGCTTTCATAGAGGAACATCATGGTCTCTTCTTCATTAACACTTACAGCATAGAACCGCATTGGGTTTGCTGGATTTTGGTAGAAGAGGACATCTTCAGACTGTGGAGTACCTATCTTATGATAGTAGATCTTCTGGACAGAGTTGACATTACTGAACTCATGTCCTTTCTGTGGAGCATCGTAGGCACTGTAGTAGAAACCATCACCTTGCCATGATGCGCCAGAAAATTTGGCCCAATTAATATGGTCATCAAGCAGTTTTCCTGTCTTGACATCCATTACATAGAACTCCTGCCAGTCGCTTCCGCTGCGAGAGATAGAGTAGGTTGCATACTTGCCGTTGTGTGAGAAGTAGATACCTTTCAATGCAACGGTTCCGTCTGATGACAGTTGGTTGGGGTTAAGGAATACACGTGCGTTCTTCTCATCCCCAAGTCGATTCATAATATACAGTACACTCTGGTTCTGCAGACCATCATTCTTGTAGAAGAGCCACTTCCCAATAGATTTAATGTAGGAAGGAGCTGATATCTTCTCATAGTTTGATAACTCCTTCATACGTTTTAGGAGTTTCCCACGGAACGGAATACGGGAGAGATACTCCTGTGTAACCTTGTTCTCAGCAGCTACCCATTCAGCAGTAGCTTTGGAACTATCATTCTCTAATGGGCGATAAGGATCGGCAACTTTCACACCAAAATAGGTGTCTACAGTCCCATCCTTAGGAGCTTGTGGATACGTTAGCTTCTGTGCCATCATGCTTGTAGCAGACAATAATGCTACGGTTAGTAATACTTGTTTCTTCATATAGTAAAGATTTTAATGAATTAATGTTGTTTGCGGTAGGGCGGACTTATTAGTCTAATTAGGCTTATTGGGCTGATATGCCCAATATGCCCAATCAATGATATAAATTACTTTAAGCTTTCTTGATACCACTCGTAGAGTTTCTCAACTCCATCTTCAATTTCCACTTTGTGTGTCCACCCAAGGCGGTGCAACTTCTCTACATCAATGAGTTTTCGTGGTGTACCATTCGGCTTCTCAGTATCCCAGATTATATCTCCTTCAAAGTGAACTGTCTTCTTGACAAGTTCTGCAAGTTCTTTGATGGTAAGCTCTTTGCCAGTACCTACATTGATGTGGCAGTTACGAATCTCTCCTAATGATGGGATAGCACCACCACGGCCTTCAGAATTGTTTCGGTCGACTACACCATCAACCTTTGCACCATAGAAAACACTTGAGTATTTCTCAATTCCAATGATGTCCTTGAAATCTACGTTCAATAGGATATGAACGCTGGCATCAGCCATATCTTCACTCCAAAGGAACTCACGTAATGGACTTCCGTCACCCCATAGCGTTACCTTATTATTCTCAATGCCATAGAAAGCGAGAGCTTTCAAGATACGTTCTTCTGTATTCTTACCATCAACATTACCTTCACCAATCTCTGCACGCAACTTGTCGGTTGGATTGATAGGGCGCTTGTTCATATTATTACGTATAGCATCCCAATCATTCTCGTGGATTAGTTTGGCAAGGTAAATCTTGCGCATCATTGCTGGCATCACATGAGAGTTCTCCAAATGGAAGTTATCATTAGGCCCATAGAGGTTTGTTGGCATAACTGCTATGTAATTCGTACCATACTGAAGGTTATAGCTTTCACACATCTTCAGTCCAGCTATCTTTGCAATAGCATACTCTTCATTACTGTATTCCAAAGGAGAAGTCAATAAAGAGTCTTCATGCATTGGCTGTGGTGCATTCTTTGGATAGATGCATGTACTACCAAGGAAGAGGAGTTTCTCTACTCCATGAAGATAGCTTTGCTCGATAACATTACATTGTATCTTCATGTTTTGCATGATAAAGTCTGCCCGATAGAGGTAGTTAGCCATAATTCCTCCTACAAATGCAGCTGCGAGAACAACAGCATCAGGCTTTTCCTCATCAAAGAATCGCTTTACAGCTTGCTGATCAGTTAGGTCCAGTTCTTTATGACTTCGTCCAACAAGATTCTTGTATCCTCGTTGTAGAAGATTGTTCCATATTGCTGAGCCAACCAATCCATTGTGTCCAGCGACGTATATCTTACTATTTTTATTCATTGCGTATTTGTTGAATAGACTGTAAAAAGTAACAATAGCTGATAGAAAGCGACTATTGAGAATCGCCAACTATCAGCATAAGCGGTAATTATCTCTATCTGTGAGGAGAGAGAATGACGAAAGATGTCCTACTTAACGATACCTTTCTCCAAATACTCTTCAAGATTTGTCCTAACCTTCTCAGCAGCACCTTCAGATGCAACTTTTGCCATGTCGCTGTCTACCATAATGTTGACAAGCTCTTCAAAGCTGGTACTGTTAGGATTCCATCCAAGTTTTGCCTTTGCCTTTGTTGGGTCTCCCCAGAGATTGACAACGTCAGTTGGACGATAAAAATCAGGACTTACCTCAATGATAACATTTCCAGTTGCCTTGTCAATACCCTTTTCGTCCATGCCTTCGCCTTGGAATTCAAGTTCTATTCCTACACGTTTGAAAGCGTAATAGCAGAACTCTCGAACACTATGTTGTACACCCGTTGCAATAACGAAATCCTCTGGTTGTTCTTGTTGGAGGATTAACCACATACACTCTACGTAGTCCTTAGCATATCCCCAGTCACGAAGAGAACCGAGGTTGCCCAAGTAGAGCTTGTCTTGCTTACCCTGTTTGATACGAGCTGCAGCAAGTGTAATCTTACGAGTAACGAAGGTTTCTCCACGACGCTCACTCTCATGATTGAAAAGAATACCAGAGCAACAATACATATTATAAGCCTCACGATATTCCTTCACAATCCAGAAACCATATTGCTTAGCAACTGCGTAGGGACTGTAAGGGTGGAATGGGGTGTTTTCGTTCTGTGGAACCTCCTCAACCTTGCCGTATAATTCGGATGTCGAAGCTTGATAGATACGACAAGTCTCTGTCATTCCCAACTGACGAACAGCTTCAAGAATACGTAATACGCCCACAGCGTCGACGTCAGCTGTAAATTCTGGAGAGTCGAAACTGACCTGTACATGACTTTGCGCTGCAAGATTATAAATCTCATCAGGGCGTACTTTGCTGATTACTCCAAGAATACTCATTGAATCACTGAGGTCAGCATAATGCAAATGGAAATGAGGACGTCCCTCTAAATGAGCTATACGCTCACGGAAATCTACTGATGAACGACGGATAGTTCCATGCACATCATAACCTTTTTCGAGTAACAATTCTGCCAAATAAGAACCATCTTGGCCTGTAATACCCGTGATAAGTGCTTTTTTCTGCATTATATTTTATGATGATATTATTATATTCCTATGGTTGCACAAAGATACAAATTATTATTAATAATTTATCTTTTTACGGATAATAAACCTTAAATTTATATTTAATTTAATTCTAACTATGATGTTTGAACTCAACTATTGTTTAGTTTATCATCCTTTTCGAGGGATATGTGCAAACTTTCCTATGCTTTAGAACTTGTTTCTCTGCATGTTTTTTGATTAAGTTTGTGATTGTTGTAAGCTCTTCACATGTACACTCTCTGTATACCTCAAGTTGTTGGATACTTCGTTCTACTCATAAGATAACACGCAAGAAAGTCGTTGGCAGTTCTCATTTCTCAATGAAAGATGGATTTGCTTTACTTTATTTGCCAGCATCTTCATAATGATGTATCAGTAATTGCTCTACACTTCAAGGTAATCGGTAGGATTATGAAAAAGCATGACATTAAGATGTGTGTAATCTTCTCAAAATAATACTATACCTCCTCTTGGCATTGGTTGTATAATAAATTGTGTTTCAGTAGATTATATGCATAGTAAAAGAAGGTGCTTCTCTTGCTTCAAGAAGGGCGTCTTCAATATGTAAGAAGGGCATGTTCTTGAACGTAGATAAGGCTTTTCTATGAACTTATAGAGCATGTGTTAGGATTGATAGGTGCGAAAAGTATTGACATAAAAGCATGAGTAATAGTCTTATTCCTGCCCTTTCCTCAAATAGAAGGGGATTAACCACAGAAATGTCTAACGTATTCTTCGTGTTTGTTTAACGTTCTCACTTCTTTTATTAGCTTCTTTATAGCTGAAATCTTATTATTTAGATTTTCACTTGTAGAAGGAAGAAAGGAGGTAGATGTATATCTCCTTTCTTTAACAGGTTCTATTTCTCATTTCTCTGAAAGGTATAAAAAAAGCCCATTCAAAAAAAGAATGAGCTTCAAGTTTATATATGTGATTAATTTATCCTACCATGTTCTTGAGGTCTTCCTCAACAGAGGTAATACCGCCCAGACCAAAGTTTTCAACCAATACCTTCAGAACGTTTGGAGAAACGAAGGCTGGCAATGTAGGACCGATGTGAATATTCTTGATACCAAGGTAGAGTAGGGCAAGTAGGACGATAACTGCCTTCTGCTCATACCATGCGATGTTGAACTCGATAGGAAGGTCGTTAATATCGTTTGCACCAAAGATTTCTTTCAGCTTTAATGCAACTACAGCCCATGAATAAGAGTCATTACACTGTCCTGCATCCAATACACGTGGAATACCATTGATGTCACCAAGGTTCAGTTTATTGTATTTGAACTTAGCACAACCACTGGTCAAGATAACAGTATCCTTTGGTAGCTGAGCTGCAAACTCTGTATAATAATCACGGCTCTTCATACGACCATCACACCCACTCATTACAACAAACTTGCGGATAGCACCACTCTTAACGGCCTCAACGACCTTATCAGCTAACGCAAATACTTGTGCATGAGCAAATCCACCGATGATCTCACCCTGTTCGATAGCTGTTGGAGCCTTACATGTCTTTGCGATCTCAATTACTTCAGAGAAGTCCTTGTGACCATTCTCATCAGCTACGATGTGCTTCCAACCAGGGAAACCAGTTGCATTAGTCGTGAAGACACGATCCTTATAGCTTGCCTTTGGTGATGGAGGAACAATACAGTTCGTCGTGAAGACGATAGGACCATTGAATGTCTCGAACTCTTCTTTCTGTTTCCACCATGCATTACCATAGTTGCCTACAAGGTGCTTGTATTTCTTCAACTGTGGATAATAGTGAGCTGGGAGCATCTCACCATGAGTATAAACGTCTACACCAGTACCCTCTGTCTGCTCTAATAGTTGCTCAATATCCTTCAAGTCATGACCAGAAATAAGTATACCTGGACGGCTACCTGTACCAATATTAACCTTTGTAAGTTCTGGATTGCCGTAAGCCTGCGTGTTCGCTTTATCAAGCAATGCCATTGCATCTACACCGAATTTACCAGTTTCCATTACTGTAGCCAGCAATGTATCCATGTCAGCAGCTGGGTTTGAAATGGTAGCAAGAGCCTTCTCCATGAAAGCGATGATGTCTTCGTTGCGCTCGTTGAGGTGTGAAGCGTGCTCGTAGTAAGCAGCCATACCCTTCAAACCTAAGACTGTCAACTCTTTCAACGAACGTATATCCTCATTCTCTGTACGGAGTACACCTTCGCGATTACCTTCTGCTTCGTAGTCAGCCTTCTCACCTCCCCAATTTACTTCTTGGTAATCAGGTAGAATTACATTCTTCTCCTTTGCAAGAGAGAGAAGTTCGTGCTTAATTCGAACACCATTGTCCACCTTATTTAATATAGCTTGATCGTCAAAGTTGGCATTTGTAATCGTAGCGAAAAGTGCGTCTACGAGATAATCACCAACCTCTTGATTCGTTTCTATACCAGCTTTGCGAAGTGAATCTGCTATAGTAGCAACACCTCTTACAACGCCAAGTAACAAATCTTGCCAACGGCTTGTGTCTGCTTTCTTACCACATACACCTTGAATAGTACACCCTGTACCTTTTGCTGTTTCCTGACATTGGAAACAGAACATTTTGTTTTCTGCCATGTTTCTTAGTTCTATATTTATTTCAATAATGTTATTTTCGGATGCAAAGGTATATGATGAAAGAAAGTGAACAAGGTAACATTTGTGACGGGGTAAGGTTAAAAAAATATAAAGGTAGTGGTTCTTTGTTTACGACGTATAAGATTTGTCTTATGTAAAGAAGAACGTAAAAAGATAAAATCGGAAACGCTTTGTATAAAAAGATGTTAAGATTATATATGTAAATAATTTATACATGGATAATAGAGAGTGTAATTATTTCTTTGTGAAATATAATAACTAATAGATATTAAAAAACTTGCTATAAACTTGACATTCTTAATTAAAAATGTTATATTTGCAGTGTAATAACAAATAGGTAACTAAAAATACACGGATTATGGCTAAGTACAATTTAACTGAAAAGAAAGAGAAGGTAGCTGCTTACCGAAGTTTGGTCAGTCCGCAACTAATGGATGAATTAAAGGAGAAAATCCTTAATATCATTCTTATTCAGCAACGTTACAAAGACAAGAATTATTCTGCCAAGCAACTTGCTGAGGACTTGGGGACTAATACACGCTACATCTCGGCGGTAGTAAATGTGAGATTTCACATGAACTATACGTCATTCGTTAACAAATTCAGAATAGAGGAGGCTATGGCTCTATTGGTTGATAAACGTTATCAAGAGCTGAATATGGAAGATATCAGTGATATGGTGGGTTTCTCAAACAGACAATCATTCTATGCTTCTTTCTATAAACTAAATGGTGTCACCCCACGTGACTATAGAATGCGGCATTCAACACAACACTCATCTGAAGATGTACGTGTGAAGAAACCGCTTAAGAAATAAATAAAAAATGATCGAATCAATAGGAGAGGAAACTTTTAACTTTCAGGATGAACGGTTTGCCGATATACAACTATTACGATATCGGCTCCCGGATTTCGAATCACTGACAATTAGGCAAAAACAGTTAATATATTGTTTGTCGCAAGCTACGCTATTTGGACGTGATATAACATTTGATCAGTTCGGCAAATACAACCTCCGTATTAGAAAGACTTTAGAGGCTGTCTATTTGAACTATAATGGTGAAAAGTTAGATTATAATTTTCGTGCTTTAGAGGAATATCTGAAGCACGTTTGGTTTGCTAATGGTATTTATCATCATTATGCGTGCGATAAGTTCTCACCATTATTTACAGAAGATTTCTTTCGTAAAGAAGTCTTAGCGCTTGATACTAATCAGCTTCCGCTTAACGAGGGAGAGACAGTAACGTCTTTGCTTGATGAGTTATGCCCTGTAATATTTGATCCGACAGTTCTTCCAAAGCGAGTTGATAAGTCGGATGGTAAAGATATTGTACGCTCCTCTGCATGTAATTATTATGACGGAGTTTCTCAGCAGGAGGTTGAAGAATTTTATGCTAAGTTAAAGCAAGAAGGCCCAATAAGTGAAGTTCCATCTTATGGATTAAATTCTACTCTTGTAAAAGAAGGTGATTTAATCCGTGAAGATGTCTGGAAAGTAGAAGGGAAATATGGGGCTGCGATTAGAAAGATAGTATTCTGGCTAAATCGTGCAAAAGAATTTGTTGAAAACAAACGACAGCAACGTGTGATAGAATTGTTAATTCGTTATTATGAGACAGGTGATTTACATGATTTCGATACATATTCTATAGAGTGGTTACGTGAGCAGAATGGTCGAATAGACTTTATCAATGGTTTTATTGAGGTCTATGGTGACCCTATGGGATTGAAAGGCTCATGGGAAGGTATCGTTGAATATAAAGATCTTAAAGCCACACATCGTACACAAACTATATCTGCTAATGCACAGTGGTTTGAGGACCATTCACCAATTAAGCCTTTGTTTAGGAAAGAGGTTGTAAAAGGTGTTACAGCAAATGTTGTTTGTGCTGCAATGTTGGGAGGTGATGAGTATCCATCTTCAGCTATAGGTATAAATCTGCCAAATGCTGACTGGATTCGAGCAGAGCATGGTTCGAAGAGTGTGACAATATCTAATCTTACCCATGCTTACAATATGGCTGCAAAAGGAAACGGCTTTCGGGAGGAGTTTGTCATTGACGATGATACACGAAGACTATTAGAACTATATGCTGATAAGACCGATGATCTTCATACAGATCTTCATGAATGCTTAGGACATGGGAGTGGACGATTACTGCCTGGTACTGATCCTGATGCGTTGAAGAACTATGGTAATACTATAGAAGAGGCTCGTGCTGATTTATTTGGGTTATATTATATAGCAGATCTGAAACTTTTAGAGCTTGGACTCTTAGATAATGAAGAAGCTTATAAGGCGCAGTATTATAGCTATATGATGAATGGTTTGCTCACCCAACAAGTCCGTATTAAACCTGGCAAACAGATAGAAGAGTCGCACATGCAGAACCGTGCACTTATTGCGCAATGGGCTTTGGAGTTAGGAAAAGATGATAATGTTGTAGAGCTTGTAACTTGTAAAGATGAAAAGACAGGCCAATCAAAAACATTTGTGCGTATTAATGACTATGAAACTTTACGGTATATCTTTGCTTATCAACTTGCAGAGATACAGCGTATTAAGAGCGAAGGAGACTTCTATATGGCTCGTGCTTTAGTGGAGAAGTATGCTATCAAACTGAATTCTGTTCTTCATGCAGAAGTATTACGTCGCTATGAAAACTTGAATATAGCACCTTATAAAGGGTTTATAAACCCAGTCCTTACACCTATATATAATGATTTTGGTGAAGTAATAGATGTTGTCGTAGATTATTCTGAGTCATACACAGAGCAGATGTTACGATATTCTCGAGATTACCAAACACTTTGAACATAATTTTATAAGGGTATTGACATTTGATGTATATTATGCTTTTCGGGTATATTTGATAGTCTCAACCCATTGGTGGAATTAAATCAGTGTGTATTTGAACCTGCTTATAGGCTTGTTGATAATGTAGTTGATGTGTTCTAATGCGGTCATCGCACAGACTTTTCCCACTATTCGGACAAAAAGAGCGCATGTTTCTTTGGCGTACTTTCTGATGACGAGGAACTGGTTTGTAAGTTGTGAAAGTACTGTTTCAATCCTCTTTCTTGCCTTTGCTATAGGGTTGAAGGTTGGCTTTCAGTTCTTTTGGATAAGCCTATATGGACATTCAAGCCTGATGTTGACAGTATCAAAAATGTCAAGTTGATTTTCCGTACTGATGTACCCTTTGTCTTCTAAGATGTTACAATTGTGATAAAATGGCTTGTTGTCTTTGAGTTCTTTAATATTGTATACACTCGTTTTGGGCAAGTCGTATGAACGTATGACACCCCCCTGTCACCATTGTTGGTGTCAAGGGGGCATTTTTTTTGTTCGTTTAGACGCGTCGCTTTTTATGTTTCTTTTCAATTCATCTTTGTACTTTTCTGCACATAATATTTTGAAATGTGCTTATAAATATGTATCTTTGCACAGAGTTTGAAATATTGTGCAATGGAAAAGATTCCAAGTTTTAATGAATTAATAGAGAAGAGTATCATCGAATTTTGGGATCGTGATGCTCTAACCGATTATAAGGGTAAGACCCTTCAATATCATGATGTTGCAAGAAAGATAGAGAAATTGCACATTATGTTTGAGGCAAGTGGTGTTAAACGAGGAGATAAGATAGCGCTTTGTGGAAGGAACTCTTCTGCATGGGCAGCTGCCTTTCTTGCCGTACTCACCTATGGCGCAGTAGCTGTACCTATCTTACATGAGTTTATGCCAGAGCAGATTCATAATATTGTTAATCACTCTGATGCAAAACTACTCTTTGTTGGTGACGTCGTAGTGACACAGGTTGACGCCATGAAGATGCCAAAGTTGGAAGGTATCATCTATATACCAGATTATTCATTGGTAGTAAGTCGCACGGACAAATTAACCTATGCACGCGAACATCTCAATGAGGAGTTTGGGCGTCGTTACCCGAAGTATTTCCGTCAAGAAAATATCCATTACTATCGTGAACAGAGTCCAGATGAATTGGCTTTGATAAATTACACCAGTGGAACGACAGGACGTTCAAAAGGTGTTATGCTTCCTTATCGTTCTTTGTGGAGTAATGCTGATTTCGCAAAGCATGTGTTAGGTAATATCATAAAGCCAGGCGATAATGTCATCAGTATCCTTCCGATGGCCCACATGTATGGAATGGCATTTGAGTTTATCTTTGAGTTCCTCTCAGGTGTTCATATCTATTACCTAACTCGCATACCTTCTCCTGCAATTATTTCGCAAGCTTTGCAGGAAGTTAAGCCAGTAATCATGATTGCCGTACCATTGGTCATAGAGAAGATTATTCGTAAGAAGGTCTTTCCAAAGATACAGAACAATCGTATGCGTTTGCTTCTTAATATGCCAGTTATTAATAAGAAGGTGCGTGCCAAAATACGTGAACAAGTTTATCAAGCATTTGGTGGTAATCTATATGAGATTATTATTGGTGGGGCAGCCCTCAATGGTGAGATTGAATCTTTCTTACGTCGTATAGAGTTCCCGTATACGGTAGGTTATGGTGCAACGGAGTGTGGTCCAATTATTTGTTATCGTGATTGGCATAGCTTTAAGCAAGGTTCTTGTGGACAAGCTGCCTTACATCAAGAAGTACGTATAGATAGTTCTGATCCAACGAACATTCCAGGAGAAATTCTTACCAAGGGTCCTAATGTCCTCTTAGGATATTATAAGAACGAAGAAGACACAAGTCAGACAATTGATAAGGACGGATGGTTCCATACTGGTGACCTTGGTCTGATGGACGAAGACGGGAATGTCTTTATTAAAGGACGTTCGAAGAATATGCTTTTAGGTAGTAATGGGCAGAACATCTATCCAGAAGAGATAGAAGACAAGTTAAACTCTCTTCCTCTTGTAAATGAATGCTTGGTTATTCAGAGTGGCGAGAAGCTTATAGCTTTGGTACACCCTGATTATGATGAAGCTCAGAACTTAGGACTTAATGCTGATGACATTAAGAATATTATGGAAGAGAATCGTACACAGTTGAATGCTATTGTACCAGCCTATTGTAAGGTTTCAGAGATACGTATTCATGAAGAAGAGTTTGAGAAGACACCAAAGAAATCTATCAAACGCTTCTTGTACACGGAATAAGTTCTTGATAAATTAGATAGAAAGAGTTTGGGGATATACGTCTCTTTTATCCGACTTTAATGTTCGTATGGATAAAAGGAGAAGTATATCCCCAATCTTGTTTCCTTACTTTTGTGTATAGATAAGTTGAATATTGTGATGTACAAATACAAGAAAAACTCGTTGAACTTTTTGTCTCTCATAAATTTTTAGAACACAAGAAGCTTGTTGGATATTTTCTTTCTCACAGATTTTCACAGATGAACAGAAACCTTTATGCTCACAGGGAGAACCCACAAACGCCGGCAAGCGACGACAGATATCGCAGAGCCTTTCTGCTAACCATCAACACCTAACAATTAACACCTAACACCCAACAATAGCTGAAACGCTCTCTGTTATCGGTTTGGCTAAACACCTCTGAATGGTTTTGTGAAACCTGTTCTTCAGTGTAACTCTGTGAGAGGAAGAATACCAGAGAAAAAGATATCTACCATAAAGTAGGAAAAATCACATATCAGGATAAGACCAAGAAAGGGAAGATCAGATTAATATCTCTGCTGACCAATGATTTTCAGATGTCGGCAGAAGATATTATACCTATCTATAAGAGAGGATGGCAAATAGAGACCTTATTTAAGCAATTAAAACAGAATTTCCCTCTAAGATACTTCTATGGAGAAAGTGCGAATGATATAAAAATACAAATATGGATTACGCTTATAGCCAATCTGCCTATAACACTTGTAAAGAACAAAATAAAGAGATCCAGGGGCTTCTTAGGCTTGGCAACAATGATAAGAATTCTACTTATGAGTTATGTCTCAATACAAGGTTTCTTTGAGTAGCCACATAGAGTTTGGGAAAATCGGACAGCAATAATTCGCTTTCTTTTTTATATTTTTTTGCTAATTTCTTGTTTGTTTCATATATTCTCACTACCTTTGCGCCCAGTTAAATTAAAATTAACTCGTAATAACGATGAGAGTCATAAAGAATATTAATTCAGCAAATGTTTGCACTTTATTAGGAAATAAAGGCGCAGACACACTTTGTGCTGCATTAGATTCTTTAACGAAGAAAGATGAAAAAAATATCGCAAATTATTTGGTAGTTCCAAATAATTTTGTACTCTCTCTCTCTCTCTCTCTCTCTCTCATATAGGCCAGGCCTAACCTCCCCACTTTTTCTTCACGCATACGCGCGCGAGGCGTGCCGTGCAACCCCTGTAAACAAAGGACTTTTCGGAGTTTCCTTTGTTCGCTTTTTTGTGTCCCTACGTAAACGAAATAAGAAGAAATTAAGCACGAAATAATAACTATTTTAATTGATAAAACAATGGAGAAAAAGAAACAAAAGAAGAACTATTCTGCACCAAAGTGTGAAATAGTTTTGGTAAACGAAAGCACTTATTTGATGGCAGGCTCTCCTTTTAATGGTCAGCATAATCCTGCACAACTAGGTGGAACGCATGGAGACGCTAAGCAAACACCAGGTTGGATGTCAGAATACGAGGAAGAAACGCCAGCATGGAATACTAACAGAGAGTAATAAACTAAAAGAACAAAGTAAAAGTAGAAAACAATGAAAAAATATTCTTTCGCATCGTGCTTTAAGTTCATGGCACTTGTG
>NZ_JH114140.1:99803-185441 GCF_000224595.1 Prevotella sp. C561
CTCTCTCATATAGGCCAGGCCTAACCTCCCCACTTTTTTCTTCACGCATACGCGCGCGAGGCGTGCCGTGCAACCCCTGTAAACAAAGGACTTTTCGAAGTTTCCTTTGTTCGCTTTTTTGTGTCCCTACGTAAACGAAATAAAAAGAAATTAAGTACGAAATAATAACTTTATTTTAATCAATAATACAGGATACGTTGACTTATGTATCCTCTAAAAATTAAACGAAATGATAGTAACTGAAAGAATGATTTATCAAAAGCCTCAATGCAGCATAGTTTGCACGGAGACAGAATTCTTGTTGAATAACGCCAGTGGTAATGCTGGAAAAATTCAACCTGGTACGGTAACAGGAGAGGCAAAACGAAATGTCTTTAGTGAGCAAGAATTGGATGATGCTTCTTGGAATAATACGGAAAAGAACTAATAACTGTTTGATAAGAAAATGAATAAACTTATGAAAAGATTAACTATAAGTTCGGTAATGCAAGGCATGTGTTATGGTTTTGCAGCTTTATTGCTTACTGCCAGCTGTGCCAATGATGATACGGTGCAGGAGGGGAAACAGAAGAAAAGCGATATCCCTACAGGTTCAACCGTCTTTACAGGTACTTCTCAGCCAGAGGCAACAACACGTACGGCAATCCTTAACCATACAAAGGGTGCTGGTGCTTCTGTGAATTGGAGTAGCAGTGACAAAATATGGGTAAAGGATGATGCTGGTACTTGGCAGCAGAGTGCTGCGGCAACAATACCTTCTGCAGCAAACCAGTCTTATGCTACGTTTGCGTTGTCAGGTACATACACAGGTGCTTCACATGATATTATTTACACCAATAAGGCTGTTACAGGCTCTCAACCACAAGTAGAGATAAAGACAGAACAAACACAATCTTCACCAAATAACTTTAATCATGCAGGTGAATCGGGAGATTGCGGAATAGCCACAGGTAATAAAGCTGGTAATGATTATACATTCACACTTAACCATAAGGCTTCCTATCTTTGCTTAATTCCTCGTACCAACAACGAATATGTAAAGCGCAGCACGTTGATTAAAGTTGAGATTATGAGCGATGATGAGATTGCTGGAACTTATAATATAGCTGCAGACGGCACACTTACGCTTACTTCAGGTGGTTCTAAGACGATTACAGTAACAACTGGTTCGGGCTTTGCAATAGACAATGCCGCTGATGATATGAGTAAGAATGCTACTTATGCAGTCGTTGCTCCTGGTACTCATACTTTCCGTATTCGTTACTGGCTTCGCAATACAACAGACAATCCAAAAGGCGCAATAGAAGGAACAGTTTCTAAAATTGTTACACTTAACTGTACAGCAGGTTCTATCCATGATATTACAGCTAACCTTAATCCGCATAATTATGACGCCAATCATTATTATATGTGGGACGCACAAGATCATTATTGGAAGAATCACGAATGGAACCATGGTGGAAGCCAGCCAACACTTAATAGGATTCTCCCAGGCGGAACAACTTCTAGCGATTACGCCCAGAACAATACGGATTCACGTTACTATCACGAGGGCCTTAATGTATCTCAAGCTATCCATTCATGCAAAAATCTTCCCAATGTGAATGAGATGACATGGTACGCCGCAGAGGGCGATCCTCGTTGGGACGCAGACGAGCTATGGACTACTATGAATCATTTATATAAAGGTGGTATATGGTTTAAGAAGAAGGCAAATATACAGGGATACAATGCAAATACCGCTGTTGATGAAACCGATTGGCGCCCAAGCGAAAACGGCAATGGATGGTTTGTAAGACAGCTCCTGCCTTCTGCTGTTGACGCAGGCAATTATTTCTATCTGCCTGCCATGGGTATGTACGGGGATGATCGGCAAGAAAGTCAGCTACAAGACCTAGACAAGTACGGTCACTATTGGTCGTCAAGTACTATTTTATCGAGTAGTGATTATGCGTTCGGCATGACTTTCGACAAAAATTATGTTCTTATCAACAATACCCGTCGAAAGTTCGGATACAGAGTTGAGCCGTTGTTTGAGTAGCTTTTGTTTAAGAAGGTCTCACCTTGCTTCTCCCCGAAGGGGAGGGAGTGCCTAACGGACAGGGTTCTGATAAATGCGTATTCCGTCGCTGCGCTCACCGTATCTACGTATTGGCGGATGCGTATTTAGCTACTCGTAGATACGCATTGCGCAGCTGTCAGATGCGTATCTAACAGCAGCGCTCACCGCATTTAGCAGCAGCGCTCACCGCATCTAACGGCACGTAGATACGCATTGCGCAGCAAGGGAATACGTATTTAGCAGGAGAAGGATGCTGAAAGGAGGAAGAAGAGACGATGAAAGGCAGGAAACAAACCAAGAAAATAGAATGGGGCAGCATGAAGAAGCGCAAAGAAAGCTGCAGAAGCGTGCTGCCCTACGCTATGATAATAAGAATCTAATGTATAACTTTAAACACGAAGAATCATGAAAATTCGTTTAGTACCAAAGAAAAATCCGCAGAAGCGGGAGGAAGTAAAGTTTTATGCTAACCCTGTTAACCTTGGGCATAAGTCGCTCGATGACATTGCACGTGACATTGCAGGGCGTTCGTCCTTGACTCGTGGTGATGTGTCGAACGTGTTGTATAACTTTATCGATTGTCTGCCCCATTATCTCCGTGATGGTTTCAGTATTCAGTTGGGCGAGTTTGGCTCGATGCGTGTCACACTGTCGAGCAAAGGAGCCGAGAAGGAAGAGGATTTTAAGACCGCAACCATTAAGCCTCGTGTCGTCTTCACGCCTGGCGGAGAATTGAAGCGAGAGTTAGCCGCAAACTCCTACGAGTCGGTGAGGAAGAAGGAAGAGACGGACAAGGATAAGAAAAAGGAGGATAAGAAAAAGAATGGAGGAGGAAGTGGCCCAGTAGCGGGCCAAGGATAGGAAAGGATATTGGGCTAATTGGCCTAATAGGGCTAATAGGGCTAATAGGGCCAATAGGGCCAATAAGGCTAATAAGGCCTAATGAGGCTAATAAGGCTAATAAGGCTAATGAGCCTAATAAGGCCAATATTAAAGAAAGAAAAAGTTCGGTTTTAATAATACTGAATTGATTAATTTAGTTTTAATTATGTTTCCAGCGGGAAGGCATTGATGTGATATCAATGACGATACATCGGTAATTTAATTTTCGTTTCTTGCCCCTGGCACCATGGTTGGTGTCATGGGGCAAGTTTTTTTGTGGTAGCTCGTTGGGGATTTTATCTCTCACAGATTTTCACAGATGAACAGAAGCCTTTCTGCTCACAGGGAGAACCCACAAACGCCGGCAAGCGACGACAGATATCACAGAGCGTTATAGCTAATGTGAGCTGAATGGTTCTGTGTTATCCGTTGACTTAACGTTTCTGTGTACCTTTGTAAAATCTGTTCTTCTGTGTCGTTCTGTGAGAGAATAAAGACCCTTCAGAGTTTTTGAATGATAAGGGGACAGCCTCTGTATATTTGTGTACCTTATAATAATATAAGCTTTAGATTATTAGTCCATATTTTTGGAAAACCTTTCTTTCTACAGAGAAGGGTAGGTTTATGCCTTTGTAAGCGACCTCCCCGTATCCCACAGTAGTCTTTTAGCCCAACGAAGAACGACCAACGCACTTATTACAGCTACTGCAGAGTCTATCCATGTTATATGCCAAAACATAGCGCAGAGTATTCCTATGATAGCTCCAATCTCTGTTAATGCGTCTGAGAGAACATGGAGATAAGCTGCATGACTGTTGTAATCTGTTGTACCGTCGTGACCATGAAGTACAGAAGCACTAATCGTATTTGCCACTAAGCCTATACCAGCTGTGATAAGCGCAAGTTCGTAGTTGAGAATCTCCCTCTCAGCAGTGAAGCGTTCTACTGCCTCTACGATTATAAAGATAGCCATGAGAATCAATAGAATACCACTTGTGAAAGCCGATAGGTTCAGTATTTTCTCTGTGTCATAATGAGTTGTTCCCTTGTTCTCCAATCGGCGCACGAGTATGTAAGCAGCCCAGTTAAGTCCGATAACCAATACGTGTGACCCCATGTGTACGCCATCTGCGAAGAGTGCCATAGAATGGGAAGATAGTCCCACGATTACTTCAGCAATCATTACACAGAAGGCAAAGATAACCACAAAGGCTGTACGCTTCTCTTGTGAAGAACGTTCTATGTTATTTGACATTACTTTCTTTATTTCCTATGTTTAGAATTTGTTTACATCAATACTGACGTCTGAATGTTATAAGCTTTGTTTATGAATTATTGATGACACCAAAATGCGTAAAGGCATTGCGTATTCCGTCATTGTCAACACTTGTTGTTATATAGTCAGCCACAGCTTTTACGCTGTCATTCGCATTGCCCATTGCCACTCCGATACCTGCTGTTTGTAGGATACTGATATCGTTTCCACCATCACCAAAGGCGATACATTCTTCCAAACTCAGTCCAAGATGCTTTGCCATTTGCCTTAAAGCATTCCCCTTGTCAGCTCCTTGTAAGGTTATGTCCGTAAAACTTGGATGCCAACGTGCTGATGTGCAATGTGGCATGAAAGGTAAGACACCTCTCTCATCCTCCTCACTGAAGAAAGGGGTGAGCTGTAAGACTGGTTGATAGAGAAGCGGTTCTACAGGTTTCTGAATGTCTATATTGTTCACATTCAAGTCTTGGACGAATATCTCATCAAAGATATGTTTATGATTGTAAAGCGCCACATCAGTTCTACCACATACCAAAACAGAATAGTCACGTCGACTTGCATCGTCCAGCATAGCTCTCACCTCGTTTTCGGGTATGGGCATAAGCGTAATATCCTTGTCGTCAATGAAAGTTCTTGCCCCATTGAAAGTGATATATCCGTCGATGAGATGACGAATAGAGTCGATATTATTTATAATCGCTACAGGGCGACCTGTAGAAATGAATATCTTCACACCTTGTTCCTTTGCTTGTTTGATAGCCTGTATTGTGGAGGCTGGAATCTGATGTGATTGGAAGGATACTAATGTCCCGTCTATATCGAAGAATGCAGCTTTTATTGCCATGATGTATCTGTTTTAGTGTACAAAGATACAAAAATATCTTGTAATGAGATAAAATAATAGATATACAGTCAGTCTAAATAAATTAAATTCTACTCCTTACAGCCTGTTCCTTATTTTTGTTGTACCTTTGCACTATGAGTAAAGGTAAGTTACAGAAATTTGCAGAAATGGAGACGTTTAAGAATGTTTTCCAATACCCTTATAGCGTTGTTAGTGAAGTTCCGTTTGAGATGCGGGGACATTGGCGAGAGCAGTATTTCCATAATGAGAATCCGATTGTCCTCGAATTAGGATGTGGTAAAGGAGAATATACGGTTGGGTTAGCACGTGTCTATCCAAATATTAATTTTATCGGTGTTGATATTAAAGGTGCTCGTATTTATACGGGAGCAAAGCAGGCCTTGAATGAAGGATTGGATAATGTAGCCTTTCTACGTACAAGTATTGAAATTATCGACCGCTTTTTCTGCGAAGATGAAGTGCAGGAGATATGGCTTACTTTCTCAGATCCACAGATGAAGAATGTGCATAAGCGTCTTACTTCTACTTTCTTCATGAATCGTTATCGTCGGTTCTTGGTTGATGGTGGGTTGGTTCATCTAAAGACAGACTCTAATTTCCTTTTTACTTACACCACTTACATGGTCAATGTGAACAAACTACCTGTCTTATATCGTACGGAAGATTTGTACAACAATGAATTAGGTGAAAAGGAAATGGCGGACTCTCAGATGGACGAGAAGACACGTGAGATTCTTGGTATTCATACTTATTATGAGAATCAATGGATTGAGCGTGGATTGAATATTAAGTATATGAAGTTCCAGCTACCGAGGGCAGGAGAATTGGTAGAACCAGATGTTGAAATAGAACTTGATGATTATCGCTCGTTTAAGCGTACGAAACGTAGTAGCTTATCTACGAGTAAATAATTAGAAGTCTTCTATTTGACTACCAATGGCGTTTTGTCCTACATGCCTTAGGAGCTGATGATATTTCTTGGTATATGTTTATTTCCATGTTTTACCATTGGCGGGACTTGCGGAGTAAAGAGTGATAAATCTTTCTGAAACAAGATAGAAACGATACTCTATATAACAAGAAAAGTTTAAATTCATTTTGCTGTCATATTTAACATTTCGTGTATTTATCCTGTAAACGAGATAGTTATGAGCCTATGAATGATGACAGATATGACAGCAAAATTATTTTTAAGAATTTTGTCGGTTAGTGATAAAACACTTATTCAGGTGTAGAATAATTGTTTTTCATAAGGGATAAAGGTATATAATCCCTAATCTTTTTTCTCTTGCATATTGCCTCTCATGTGTTTTCTTTAATAGATAAGTTTCCTGCTAACAAACTTAATCTTGTTTATCTGTTGTAGAATACTTTTTCGTTGAATATTTTCTACTTTCAGCTTAATCATTTATCACAAAAGAATTGACCTTTTCATAGATGATATTCGGGGGTAATAACATTGTGTAAAAGGGTGGGGGAATGTGCGATATTATAATTCTCTTCAGAACATTGGTATGTAAAAGGAGGTTACTTTTACGCAATGGACTTACTTTTAGTAAACATTAATAGCCTCTTGCATACAGTTGATTATGGGATCAATAAACTAAGAAGACACCAACTCCTATCTGCGCTGAAATCGTTGATAGGAGCTGATGTCTTTTATATGTATAAAAGTTTTTAGATTAAACTTATAATGTGTGTCCGTCAAGATAATCTTGAAGGATAGTCTTATAGCTATCAGAGATTGGTAGAATAGCATCACCGATAACAATACGGAAACGGTCGATTCCATCAATCTTCTTCATGTGCACGATATAAGAACGATGAATGCGCATAAACTCTGGCTTAGGAAGTGACTCCTCTATCTTCTTCATGTTCATCAGTGTCATGATAGGCTTATGGTCATTATTAAGATAAATCTTAACATAATCTTTTAGTCCTTCTATATAGAGAATGTCATCAAACATAATCTTAACCAGCTTATATTCGCTCTTTACAAATATAAAGCGGTCTGTCGAGGCGTTCTCTGCTTGATGTGTAGTCTGGAACCAATCCAATGCTCTGTTAGACGCATCTAAGAAATCATCATAGCTGATAGGCTTCATCAGATAGTCTATAGCATTTGCTTTGTAACCATCAATCGCATACTGACTAAATGCAGTTGTGAAAATAATCTTAGTTTCCTTAGGTAGAATCTTAGCAAATTCAAGTCCGCTAAGTTCAGGCATCTGAATATCTAAGAATATGAGGTCAACCCTATTCTCACGGATGGCTTTTACGCCTTCTACAGCACTATTGAAAACGCCAATAAGGTTTAGGAATAGTGTTTTCTTTGCATAGCTCGCAAGCAAATCCGCTGCTAAAGGTTCGTCGTCAATGATTATACAGTTTAGTGTCATAAATGATTATTTTTGTTGAATATATTTTTCTGTTACTATCATATCCTTTTTCCCATTTGTATTTACCCGGATAGGCAAGTTCAAGGCGTCGTTCTACTTGTTTAAGACCTATTCCATGGCCATTTCTTTTGGCTTCTTCCTTAGGGTAATTACTGTTTTCTATAGAGAAAACGATTTTTTCATTATTTGCATCTAACCTTATATGGATAAAGTTCTTGTGTTCTGGACTAATTCCATGTTTAAAGGCATTCTCCAAAAGTGAGATAAATATCATCGGAGCAACATGTATGTTGCAGTTAGAAGGAATGTTACACTGACGTTTAATCTCCACATTCTCTGGTATACGTATCATCATTAAATCAACGTAGTTGTGTAAGAACTCTACCTCTTCTTTTAAGCATACGTATGGCTGTTGATTGTCGTAGAGAATATGCCTTAACATCTTTGATAGGTCTATAATCGCCTTTTGTGCCTTTTCGGTGTCAAAGGCTGTTAGCGCATAGATATTATTCATTGTGTTAAGCAAGAAATGAGGATTGACTTGTTGACGTAGGTTTACCAACTCGGCTTTTGTCATTGCGGTCTCTGCCTCACGCTTCTCCTTTTCAGCCTTCGACCATCTTTGTGCCATCTGTATTGAGGTGGCAACACCAGCACAGATGCTTAAATTGAAGATGTTACGGATGATGAAGAACAAGTGTGGGTATAATTCCTTGTTTTCTACATATATCTGATATGGATAACTCAGTAAGTCTTGCTCGCTTGAAGTATAGTACAACAATCCATGTTGCATGACAGACAAGAATACAATGAGTAGAGTATTAATTATCCAAAATTCCTTTTTACGTCCTTTCAGTAAGATGGGGGCAAGTACAAAATAGTTGATATATGCGACAACCATCATGGATAGTGGGATTATATATAATGAAAGGTCGTTCTGCCAAGATGTATGTCCACTCGGTGCATACAAGATGGGGATGAGGAAAAGTGGAACCCAAATAATTATTTGGCCCCAAAAGCTTTTGAATATGTCTATTTGTTTCCTCATTTACTACCTTTGTTCGTCTATATAATCTATATCTGCAAACAAAGGTAATAAAACTTTTTGTAAAATAAAATGTATTGACGAATTATATGAGAAATATTTACATTAACCTGTGATAATGTATATACAAAAGCCCACTAATTAACTTATTTTTTGTAATATAACTACCCTAAAAGACACTTAATAGCTCCTCTTCTATATTAGTTTTGCATCTTTTAGGGTAGTCTAATCGTATTGTAACAAAAATGTTTACAATACCTATTGTGATAAACGGTTTAATCTTGCAATATATTTGCCGAGTATATCGAACTCAATGTTTACGATTGACCCAATAGAAATGTCTGCAAAATTTGTGTTTTCACGTGTGTAAGGGATGATTGCAACCTTAAAGCTATCTTCTGTTGGTTCACAAACGGTGAGTGAAACACCATTCACTGTTACCGAGCCTTTGTCTACTGTAAAATAGCCACGTTGTGCCATCTCTCGTTTGTAAGGATATTTAAAGGTGAAATAGGTGCTTCCGTCTGCATCTTCCATGTTGATACATTCGGCTGTCTGGTCTACATGACCTTGTACGATGTGTCCATCTAATCTGCCATTCATAATCATAGAACGCTCTATGTTTACACGATCTCCCACCTTAAGCAATCCTAAGTTCGAACGTTCAAGAGTCTCTTTCATTGCGGTGACCGTATAAGTGTCGTCTTGAAAACGTACTACCGTGAGGCACACGCCATTGTGAGCAATACTTTGATCAATCTTCAATTCTTTCGTAAACGAACATTTGAAAGTGAAGTGGATATTCTCTTGTTCATGTTCAATCCCTGTAAGAATTGCCATTTCTTCTACTATTCCTGAGAACATAGCTAAAGTTTTTTGTATTTCCTGTAAGATGTTTGTAAACCCGTATATGCGTGTTATTTGAAGGTTTTTATTGATTCACAGGCTCCTTATAGGAAATTAAGTTGTACATATTTCGTTACTTTGAAAATTGAAAAAGGTGAGGTACCACTTTGGAACCCCACCTCAATCCCTCTTCTTATCAGAAATGGGAAATAGAAAAGTCGTATCGACGATGTGATGAAAAGTCCGAGTATCAATGATAAGAGAGCTCCTCGTCTTTGTAATCCACCGGCCTTGCGGCTTAGTCGCTAAGATGCGTTTTATGTGGCCCGCCATTAACAAAAGAAGTCATCTCGGGTTTTCTAATTTATTTGATGACTATCCCGATCGAATCGATACGACTAAGTCCGTATCCTTTCTGCCTGCAAAGTTAGTATAAAGATTTTTATCTTCCAAACATTTTATACTTAAAAGTAATTACTTTATTGATAGCAAATCGCGGCCGTTAATACCGATGATGGTCTCTGTCATGAGCGGAGAATTGTTAGATAATAGAACGGATTGAACACCATAATGATGCTTTTAGTCTTTCTTGTTTATTGTTTGTTTGATACTAACTGTTTGATTATTATTCCTTTATATGTAGTTGTTTCTTGAGGGGATTTCGCTTCTGATATTGAAAGTGGTGTACGAGCTTTGTCTCATGTTCGTACTTGTTCTTGCGTGGTTTTCGCTTCTGATATTAAAAGTGGTGTATGAGTTTTGTCTTATGTTTGCGCCTGTTCTCGTGTGGTTTTCGTTTTTGATATTAAAAGAGGTTGTTCCATTATATGTGATGAAATAGCTTATAAATGTAAAAAAGGATAGTAATTCCTTTGCTTCCCCACTGATGATTTCACGATTCAGCCAGTTTGTCCTTTCTCTTTTTCTTTCCTTGCAAGGGTAATTTGATTAGTGAGGTTTGTCCTATAAAAGCTGCCTTACTCCTCTATCTGAACTATCGGCCGCTGATTGGAAGGGTGTGATGAAGAGTGGAGCAGTATGCGAGGTTAACCCTATAAAACTTTTGGTAAAGAGGCAATTAACGCTAACCATGGAGACTGAATTTGTAGAGAATTTTCAGTAATCATGCTCCTTATATTTCGGAAAGAGGCTGGAGAAGATGACAGAAGAGGCCTTTCTCTGTTCAAGAATATGCCCTTCTTGCATATAGAAGACGCCCTTCTTGGAGCAAGAGGGGCGTCTTCTTTAACGCTGTATGTAACACATTGATTACTTGTATATTATATCTTTTGTTGTAGAGTGCGTATAGTCGTGTCTTGAGATGGTTTAGTGTAATGCTTTGTAAAGATATTTTGCGGTTTTAATAATTCCTCCAAAATGTGGGTTGAGTACCGAGATTGCATTATGAAGATACTGATGAAAGAAGTAGGATACTTTCGTCTCACACTGTGTAATACTACATTTTGTACACATGTAGAGCT
Organism: Prevotella sp. C561; assembly: GCF_000224595.1. Classification (NCBI taxonomy): domain Bacteria; kingdom Pseudomonadati; phylum Bacteroidota; class Bacteroidia; order Bacteroidales; family Prevotellaceae; genus Prevotella; species Prevotella sp. C561. Next base: position 110,660 of record NZ_JH114140.1, read on the forward strand.
ACAGACAAGTGCCTTCGTCCTTTCTCAAGATCAATATGTATTGACTGAGGTGGAGTAAGGGTGGGGAAGGTAATCAAAGAGTTAGCCCCCTATAAGATGCTGGTAAAAGGTTAATACTAACCATACAGCTCCTCTTATAGGGGTTAGCTCATTAGTTATAAGATTGTAAGAAATATTTAAGCTATCACTCGAAAGTCCCGATGAACCTTAAATAAGTGCATCTTGAAGAATCTCACCTAATGTGGGATGGATGTGAATGATGTCACGTATCTGTTCTAACTTAGCGTTACAATTCATCAATGCCGCAACCTCCTGAATAAGATCAGCAGAGTGTGCTCCAAAGCAATGAGCCCCGAGAATAGTACCGTCTTCAGCAAAGAGAATCTTTATCATACCTTCAGTCTCTTCCATACTTAGGGCTTTTCCATTAGCTCGATAGAAACCCTTCCGAGTTGTGTATGCAATCTCTTCGCCTTTGCATTGGTCTTCAGTCTTACCGACACAAGCTGCTTCTGGATAGGTGAAGATAGCAGATGGCATTATGTCAAGGTGGATATCATCTTTCTTCTTAAGTATATGATTGACTGCACGGAACCCTTGGAATGTTGCTGCATGAGCTAACATTTGACGTGCATTAACGTCACCAATGGCATAGATTCCTTTTATATTGGTTTCCATATTGTCGTTTACAACAACACCTCTACCATTTGTTTCTATCCCAGTTGACTCAAGACCAATATTGTCGATATTAGCTTGTCTACCCGTAGCAATCAATACAAGGTCGGTTTCTACGCTTGTCTCTTTCCCCTTCTTATCAAATATTACGGTTGTATGGGCTTGTTCACTTTCTGAAGGAGATACAATCTTCTTAACTGCACTTTGCATATAGAAGGTTACACCTCTCTTCTCTAATATCTTTCTCAAGCGTTTTGCAATGTCGCTATCAATAGGGGGGAGACATTCCTTCATGAACTCTATGACAGTAACCTCACTACCAAAAGCAGAGAAAGCTGACGCAAACTCCATTCCTATCACGCCTGCTCCTATGATGGTAAGACGCTTAGGAAGCTTTGGAATAGAGAGTAGTTCGGTGGAGGTAACAATGTTCTGTGCTGTTTTATCTTGTTTCAAGAAGTCTTCCTCAGTCATGAAAGGTGGCATCTTTGAGCGCGAACCAGTAGCAATGATGATATACTCAGCCTCTATCTGTTCGCCATTCACTTCGACAACATGGTCAGAAACAAAGCGAGCTTTCCCTTTTATAAATGTTATACCAGGTTGGCTTAATAATGCCTCTACGCCATCTCGGAGCTGACCCATAACTCCCTCTTTTCTCTCCATGACTTTTGTGAAATCGAGTGGGGGAGGTGTGTTGTAAAGCGAAGAGCCAATGAGATGTATTTCAGCGTCATGTGCAAGACACTTTGTTGGTATACAACCTGAGTTAAGGCATGTTCCACCAGGTTGTCCTTTCTCGATAATCGTTACTTCCAAACCGTTTTGAGCAGCATAGGAAGCGGTCCGGTAACCGCCAGGTCCCGAACCGATTATTAATAGATTTGTCTTTTTCATATTCAGTCTCTATTATAGAGTTAGAGTGTTTAATGTATAGTTTTATGTTTACTGTTGGCTGATAACACTTTAATAAGGATATCTTTTCGCATGTTAGTCTTCGGTAGTAGTTCCATTTTTTCTACTAACATCTTACTTCCGCTATGTAATTATCTTACATGGTGTTAAGTCTACGTTCCTGTCGTGTTTGCTATACGCAACACACATGCAGAATATGAGCACATCGCTCGAAGAGAGTTGCGCGAGTTGCTATTAGTATAATATAATAAGGTGGCTAATGCCGATATCGACTAACATCTGCGAGATTTATTTACCAAACAGTACTCCTATTTCTATACACTCTCTTCTGTGTCGTTGATAAGTTGACGATAAGTAAGGATAGGATGCTTGGCAGCAAGCACATCATCCACACGTCCGATAGGAGTGTTGTAAGGTGCCCCTTTAACTAACTCTGGGTTTTCACGAGCCTCTTTAGCAATGATATGCATCACTTCGATAAATCCATCAATCGTGTCTTTGCTCTCTGTTTCGGTAGGCTCAATCATCATTGCCTCATGGAACAGAAGTGGGAAATAGATTGTTGGGGCATGATAACCATAGTCGAGCAAGCGTTTAGCTACATCCATTGTCGTAACTCCTGTACTCTTGTCCTTCAAGCCATCGAATACAAACTCATGCTTACAAAGAGTGTCAATAGGAAGTTCATAATCATCCTTCAGACATTCCTTGATATAGTTAGCATTCAGTGTTGCAAATGGTCCCACCTCTTTTATATGCTTCTTACCAAGTGTGAGAATATATGTATAGGCACGGAGGATGACGAGGAAATTACCGAGATAACCACTGATACGGATGTTTGCAGTTGAGAACTCTTCTGTATTCTCTGAGTCTTCAATAACAAATCCATCCTTTGTCTTGCTTACATGTGGCTTTGGAAGGAATGGTATCAGTTTCTCACAAACACCAACAGGACCTGCGCCTGGTCCACCTCCGCCATGAGGGGTTGAGAATGTCTTATGGAGATTGAGGTGGATAACGTCAAAGCCCATGTCTCCTGGGCGTGCTGCCCCTAACAGTGGATTGAGGTTAGCACCATCATAGTAGAGCAAACCACCACACTCATGAATGAGCTTAGCAATCTCAGGAATATCTTTCTCGAATAGTCCTAACGTGTTAGGATTGGTCATCATCATTCCTGCAATGTCGTCACCTAAGAGTGGCTTTAAGTCGTTTACATCAACAAGACCATCCGATGTACTCTTTACCTCTACTATTTCTAATCCACAAACTGCGGCTGATGCAGGGTTAGTTCCGTGCGCAGAGTCAGGTACAATAACCTTTGTACGTTTCTTGTCACCACGCTGCTGATGATAAGAAGCAATGAGCATCAAACCCGTAAGTTCGCCATGTGCACCAGCGTATGGGTTGAGTGTGACATCAGCCATACCTGTGATAGAAGCAAGTGCACGCTGGATATTATACTCCACTTCCAATGCTCCTTGCACTGTTTCAATAGGTTGATGAGGATGCAAGTCAGTGAATGAAGCCATAGATGCGACCTCTTCGTTAATGACAGGATTATATTTCATGGTGCAAGATCCCAATGGATAGAACCCATTGTCTACACCAAAGTTGTTTTCGCTATGGTTAGTATAATGGCGCACAACGGTCATCTCGTCACATTCTGGTAGCTCAGCATCCTTCTCTCTCTTGCAGAAATCGGGTAAAGGATGATGTCCAAATTGATTTTCTGGGAGGCTGTAAGCACGTCTTCCTGGGTGTGATAACTCAAAAATCAGATTGCCATATAGTTTATTGTTCATTGTTGTTTAGATTTAGAAAGACATGGTGTTACTATAATAATCCGACGAGTGTGTCAATCTCCTCTTTAGTTCGTTTCTCTGTAACGGCAATAAGGAGTTTGTCATCATCAACCTTTATTCCTGGGAGAATACCCTGCTGTATAGCCTTATCGAAGAACTTGTCGCGGTCTTCAACATGCACAAGGAACTCGTTAAAGAAAGGCTTGTCGTAAACAAGTTTAACTCTTTTAGAATTAAGGAGTTGCTCGCAAAGATAATGAGCAGCATCGTAACTTATCTGTGCTGCCTCTTTCAGGCCTTCTTTTCCCATTATGCTCATGTAGATAGTAGCATAAAGAGCCATCAAACTCTGGTTAGAACAGATGTTGGAAGTAGCCTTCTGTCGACGGATATGCTGCTCACGTGCTTGCAAAGTAAGGGCAAATACGCGTTGACCACGACTATCCACTGTCTTACCAACGATACGTCCTGGGAGTTTACGCATAAGCTTTTCTGTTGAACACATATAACCTGCGTAAGGTCCACCAAAGCCCATTGGCAATCCAAGACTTTGAATATCACCGACAGCAATGTCCGCATTCCACTCCTTTGGAGTCTTTAGTAAGGCGAGGTCGGCAGCAACACTATTAATGATGAATAGTGCTTTCTTATTATGACAGGTGTCTGCAAAGCCCGTGAAATCTTCAATGATTCCATATCGGTTAGGCTGCTGTACGATAACACCAGCTACACCCCCTTCTTGCATCCTTGCCTCTAAGTCGGCGTGTGATGTTACACCATCAACGGCCTTGATGGCTTCCAGTTTGATGCCATGGAAGTGTGCGTATGTTTTTAATACACCAATGATATTCTTGCACAACGTTTCAGAATAGAGCACTGTATCAGCTTTTTTCGCATTGTCAAAAGCCACCATCATAGCCTCAGCAGTGGCTGTAGTGCCTTCATACATGGATGCATTGGCAATGTCCATACCTGTAAGTTCTGCCATCATACTTTGGAACTCAAATATATAATGGAGTGTACCTTGTGATATTTCAGCCTGATAAGGTGTATATGAAGTTAAGAACTCAGAGCGACTTAGAAGGTGATTGATAACGCTTGGAGCGTAATGGTCGTACACTCCACCACCTGCAAAGCAAGTCAGTTTATTGTTCTTTTGACCGAGTTTCTCGAAGAACTTGCGTATTTCTAACTCGCTCATCGTGTCAGGGAGGTCATAGTCTCCCTTAAAACGGATACTCTCTGGTACCTCTGCATAAAGCTCATTAAGGTTCTTTATGCCGACACGTTCAAGCATCTGTTGGATATCCTCACTTGTATGAGGTAAGAATTTATGAATCATTTGTTTAGGACTGATTAGGTTAGTGTAGGCTGTTATATTAAGGAGGTGAGCGTTTATAAGTGAGGATAGGCTGTTCTTCTCTTCAGCTATTCAGTACCTATAAACGCCCACGTGTGGTGTTATAGGACTTTACTCAGCGCAGAACTCCTCGTATGCTTTTGCATCCATAAGGTTCTTAAGTTCAGCTGTGTCTGACAGTTCAACCTTTATGATCCAGTTTTCGTAAGCGTCTTTGTTCAGCAAACCTGGCTCATCCTCCAAGCTCTCATTTACTTCAATGACCTTACCAGAAACAGGGGCTTTGAGGTCGGAAGCGGCTTTCACGCTTTCAATAGCACCGAAATCATCGTCTATTTCAATGTCGTCATCAACATCAGGCATATCCACATAGACTACATTACCTAATGCGTGCTGTGCATAATCGGTAATTCCAATATACCCAATGTTACCTACTACTTTAACAAATTCGTGTGACTCTGAATAATAGAGTCCTTCAATTACTTTTGACATAATATGTTTATTTATGATTGTTTATTAGTTATCTCTTATACGTGGGATGGATTATATTGACATTATGTATAGTCATTCTTTTTTATAAAGACTATTCAACCTCAATATAATCCGTCCATTATAGTTTCTTATCAGACCTTATTTCTTATAGTGATTGTCGTAGAATTTCTTCTTAACGACCGTTCCTGGGAAAGTCTTCTTGCGTATTTGGATGTCAACTCTATCGCCCATTTGAATGGACTCATCGACTAATGCAACAGCACAACTCTTATCTGTAGAGATAAGACGATAGCCTGTAGTCACTTCACCGACTTCTACACCGTCCTTAAGAACCTTGTATCCGTGGCGAGGAATAGCATTTTCGTCTAATTCAATACCACGAAGACGCTGACGGACTCCCTCTTTCTTCTGTTTCAAGAGAGCTTCCTTGCCGATGAACTCATCCTTATCAAATTTTACAAACATAGATAGGCCAGCCATGACAGGGGTTATCTTGTCAGAAAGTTCATTTCCATAAAGAGGCATACCCACCTCGAAACGCAATGTATCTCGGCAGCCCAGACCGCATGGTTTAACGCCTGCTTCCATCAGCTTGTCCCACACTTTAACAATATACTCAGGTGTTCCATAGATTTCAAAACCATCTTCACCTGTGTAGCCTGTACGAGACACGATAACGTCAACGCCATCTTGCTTTAAGCACTTAACCTCATAGAACTTCAGATCTTTACAGTCAAGACCGAGCACCTCCTCTAACATCTTCTCAGCCTCAGGACCTTGAACGGCTAATTGACCGTATGCTTCACTCTTGTTCTCAATGGTAACATTGAAGCCTTCAGCGTTTTGTTCAATCCATGCTACATCTTTGTCGATGTTTGAAGCATTGATAGTCATCAAGTAAAGCTGGTCGGCAAGTTTACAAATACAGGTATCATCTACTACACCACCATCTGGATAGCATATCATACCATAGAGTACTTTCCCTGCAGCAAGTCCGTTCACATCGTTTGTAAAGATGTGATTAATGTACTTATCAGCGTCGGGACCGCTTACGACAACTTCTCCCATGTGAGAGACATCGAACACTCCACAATGTTCTCTAACGGCATTATGCTCATCAATAATGCCTGTGTATTGAATGGGCATATCGAATCCAGCGAATGGAGTAATTAGTGCGCCTAATGCAACGTGTTTGTCATAAAGGCAAGTTCTTTTGTTTGTCATATTGTTTAGGTTTTAAGTTCTGTTCTTTTTTTGTAACCTATATGTATATTTACAATAGGTTGGCTTTAAGAATTAAGTTCGGTTGCAAAAATAAAGAAAAGTGATGATGTTACAAAATAAAATCGCAAGAAATGATGTTAATAAACTTAAAGTTAAGAATTGGTTGACTTTGTGAGTTGTATAATTAATGGTTTCCAATATTTATTAGTACTTTTGTATCTCATCAAGATAGTAAAGGGATTAGTTAGATGAAGAAGTTACAACAGATATTATTACTTATTGCATGCTTATTAGTTGTTGCTGTTGCTGCCGTACAAAGGGATGGTAAACTATTAGGAAATAGTGTGTTTAACAATGAAAAGAAGGTCACAAAAGCTCGTGTAGATACGCTCCGTACGTTGGATGATGGGACGGTAGTTATTAATACGACTTACTTAGCTAAGGATGTGAAAGGCTTTGGCGGTGCAGTACCTTTAGAGATTTACATAAAGAAAGGTAGGATAGTAAAGGTGGAAGCCTTACCCAATTCAGAAACTCCCGACTTCTTTCATGAGGCGAGTGCCTTATTGACTCGTTGGGACGGTAAGACCACTGAGCAAGCATTAGCTATGAAGGTAGACGGGGTGACGGGTGCTACATTCAGCTCAAAGGGCATTATTGGGAATATGAAGGCGGGTCTACAGTATGCTGCAAATAACGTGAAAGAAACGTCTTTCCTCGATAAGTTAGATTTACGAACGAAAACTCTTGTAGGGCTTATCGTGGTTCTCATGGCTGCTATTATTCCTTTGTTTATCAAGTCTAAGCGTTATCGTGTGTTCCAACTCCTACTGAATTTCGTTGTCTTAGGCCTTTGGTGTGGTACATTTCTTTCGTGGTCTGTCCTTGTTGGGTTCATGTCAGGCGGTGTCAACATGTGGGTTTCACTAATTCCTATCATCATGTTGATTACCGCATTCATCTATCCACTATTTGGTAAGAAGAATTATTACTGTACGAACATTTGTCCTTTGGGATCCATACAAGATTTAGCTGGAATGGCTAATCATACTAAATGGAAGATGAGTAAGCGAACGGTACAATACTTAGAACGTTTCCGTAAGATTCTCTTTTGGCTTCTAATGCTTTTGATGCTCACGGGTGTATGGTCAGAATGGATGAACTATGAGCTTTTTGTTGCTTTCATTTTCAAGTCAGCTTCTTGGGTGATTATTCTTTTGGCCATCGTCTTTGTGCTACTTTCTATCTTTGTTCCACGCCCTTATTGTCGCTTTGTTTGTCCTATGGGAAGCCTCTTTAAGCTGTCGTCAACAAAGGTTACAAAATGGTTGTAAACGGTGTTTTTATAGGTGAGGCAGGTGCGAAAATATTATTGAATACTTGAATATAGCTTAGTCCAGATTATTTATAAAGATGTATGTGTGTGTTTACTTAGATCTATCTTTTGGTGAGTATTCAACTTATTTTTATTAAGTTTGCACAATAACTCCTATACTTTATTATAAAAAGAACAATTATGAAGGTCGATATCAACCGTATAAAATACTTCTTAACAGTAGGTCTCTTCTTGAAGAGGGAGCATAGCTCGAAGCGAAAGGACATTGCCATCAGAGAGTTACAGAAGTTCTATCTTGCTGTGAAATTCTTTTTTGAACGCAACCACGCAGCATCTGCGACAGAGCTATCGTTCTCCACGATTATGGCAATTGTACCTATAGCGTCCATGATTTTCGCTATTGCGAATGGTTTTGGCTTTGGACAATTCCTTGAAAAACAGTTTCGTGAGATGCTGTCGGCCCAACCAGAGGCCGCTACTTGGCTACTTAAGCTTACGCAATCATACCTTATCCATGCTAAAACAGGCATCTTTATTGGAATAGGTTTGGTGATTATGCTTTATAGCGTATTCTCTTTGATACGAACAGTAGAAGGTGCATTCGATAGTGTATGGCAAGTTAAGGGCTCTCGTCCCCTTAGTAGGGTGATTATAGACTATACTGCCATGATGTTTCTTGTACCCATAAGTATCATCATATTATCTGGCTTGAGTATCTATTTCTATAGTTTTGTAGAAAACTTAAACCATCTTCGTTTCCTTGGGACCATTGCGAGCTTCTCACTTCGCTATCTTGTGCCGTGGACTATACTTACGCTTATGTTCATTGTACTTTATGTTTTCATGCCTAATGCGAAGGTTAAGATAACGAAAACAATTGGTCCTGCGATGATGGCGAGCTTAGCTATGCTCTGTCTACAAGCTGTTTATATCCATGGACAGATATTTCTTACCAGTTACAATGCCATTTATGGTTCGTTTGCAGCACTCCCGTTGTTTATGTTATGGATACTTGTGTCATGGTATATCTGCCTTTTTTGTGCCGAGCTTAGCTATATCAATCAGAATTTAGAGTACTATGAGTGTCAGATTGATACGGAGGATATATGTCATAATGACTTTATGATGATGTGTGCAACGGTATTAAGCCATATCTGTCAGCGCTTTGCAAAAGGTGAGAAACCGCATACAGCTTTGCAGATAAAGGATGCAACGGATATTCCGGTACGTATCACGGTGGAGATACTTTACAAGTTAATGCAGGTAGACCTTGTTTCTGAAAACGTTTCTCCCACTTCTGATGAGGTCACTTACACGCCCACTTACGATACAACAAACATTACTGTTGGTGAGATGATAGCTCGTTTGGAGTCGGCTCCTGAGTCGTCGAAGTTGGGTCTTTTAGGCTTCTCTCCTCAAAGGATATGGAACCATGATATATATAATAAGGTGGGGAGTGTGCGTGTAGCTTATCTAAATGAACTGAAATCAATCAATATTAAGGAGCTGATAAGTAAGGTTGAAGATTAATACCCACAGTATGTTTAGCTTGGTGTTGGTTGTTGAATGTTAGGTGTTAATGGCTTGTTTAGCTGGGTGTTAGGTGTTGAGTGCTTGGTGTTGGTTGTTGAATGTTAGGTGTTAATGGCTTGTTTTGTTGGGTGTTGGGTGTTGAATGTTGGGTGTTAATGGCTTGTTTAGCTGGGTGTTGGGTGTTGAATGTTAGGTGTTAATGGCCTGTTTTGCTGGGTGTTAGGTGTTAAATGTTAGGTGTTAATGGCTTGTTTAGCTGGGTGTTGGGTGGTGAATGTTAGGTGTTAATGGTTTGTTTTGCTGGGTGTTAGGTGTTGAATGTTGGGTGTTAATGGCTTATTTTGCTGGGTGTTAGGTGGTGAATGTTGGGTGTTGATGGCTTGTTTTGCTGGGTGTTGGGTGTTGAATGTTAGGTGTTAATGGCTTGTTTTGGCTATTAACTGTTGAGTGAAAGGTGTTAAAATTATAGCGAACTTTGTCCCGTTAGGCGCTCCCCTCCCTTTCGGGGAGGGGCTGGGGGAGAGGTCCCTTCTTTATTTCCTTGTCAATAATTTTCGCTATTCTCTCTCCTAACACATGCCTTTTAAGCTAATAGAAGAGGCCCTTCTACAATCAAGAACATGCCCTTCTTGGGTGTTGAAGACGCTCTTCTTGGAGCAAGAAAGGCGTCTTCTTAAATGCAGTATGTAATGTTCTGATTTCGTGTAGGTTACCAACTCCTCTTTAAGCGATGATATACTCTTGGGTAGAAGGTGTTTAGTGTGACAATATGTAATGATATTTTACTATTGCACTTGTACCTTTGAGGTGTGGAGGGAAAGCGTTTAAGAAAATAAGAGGAGGTGAGATTTCTCACTTACTACGGGGGAGAAGTAGAGGGAGAAGCCATCAAGTAGGCTATAAACGAACAACTATTTTATGGGAAAAATGGCTCCTGCTGTTGCATGATTGTTTGTTGTTTAGATTTATAAAAACCTTTTTGGTGATAAGCTTTAATGGAGGTGTCAAGAAGAGTAATTGGTGAAAGGCTGAGGTTCTTATTCTCTTCAAGTTTTTTAGAAAACTGTTATTTAGATTCTTTTAGATAATAAACACTAAGTGTATTAATAAATAAAAAAAGTCCCAGACTTGTTAGTCTGGGACTGAAAGATTACTTGTCTCACGACAACTAATCTTCTAACCTTAATAATCTAATACCATGAAAAACACGTTGCAAAGATATCTAAATCTTGTTATATACCCAAATATATAATGTTAAATAAGGTGAATATACAGTTTTTATTCCCTATTTTCTAAAATATCTCCACATTCGTCTTTCCACTTGACTATTGTATGCTGTTAAGCAATCCGAGCTTGCCTTCATTAACTAACTTTATGATTAGCTCTCCAAACAAAGTATTCTGCCAAGCAAACCACTCACGAGTAAACTTATTGGCATCGTCCTTATAGAAGCTTTCATGTATGAAACCTGTTCCGGCGTCAGTATTCATCAACATCTCGATACACTGTCGAATCTCCTTATCATCCTTTGAGGTAAAGGCCCTCATCATGATGGACATTGGCCATATCATGTCGTTACCAATGTGCGGACCACCAATGCCCTCACCCGCTTTACCACGATGGAAGTAGGGGTTATCCTCGCTCCATACGTATCGACGGGTGTTCTGATAGATCGGATCATCAACGCTTACATCACCAAGATAAGGCATTGCTAACAGGCTCGGTACGTTGGCATCGTCCATTAAGAAGTAGCCTCCAAAACCATCTACCTCGTATGCATATATCTTACCATACTTAGGGTGATTGTAGACAGCATACTTTTGTAAGGCATTGCTAACCTCATTGGCAAGGTCAGTACACTGTGCGGCAAGTGCTGTGTCCTTGTTTACTTTAGTCAAAATCTCAGCTGCCTTGCGTAGAGAAGACACAGCCATGAAGTTTGATGGGACAAGGAATTGTAGCGTTGTAGTATCGTCTGAAGGGCGGAAGGCAGATGCTATCAATCCAACAGGTTTAACAGGTGCACCCCAGCCCGCATTGTTCATTGTGTCAAGTGCACGGTCTGTAACACGCAGGAATTTGTAAGTTCCTCTCCCATCTTTCTTCTGTTGTTCATGAAAAGTCTTGAGTATGTTCTCTACTGCTTTAATCCATTCAGGTCCAAAGACACTTGTGTCGCCTGTAACCTTCCAATATTCGAAGGCAAGACGGATAGGATAGCAGAGAGAGTCAATCTCAAACTTACGTTCGTGTATCTCTGGTTTCATATCTGTCTCATCGGTCATCCAACGACCATTTGGGTCTGGCTTATGATTGAAAGCATTGGCGTATGGGTCAATATTGATACACTTCAACTGGCGATTGATTACACCAGCTAACATCTTCCTTAACTTCTTGTCTTTACCAGCCAACTGTACGTAAGGCCATACCTGTGCACCAGAGTCGCGTAGCCACATGGCAGGGATGTCGCCAGTATAGACGAATGTGTCAGGTGTTCCATCAGCTTCTTCACCATAGTGAACGGTGGTATCGAGTGTATTTGGGAAGCAATTCTCAAACATCCAAGCAAGTCGTTTATTCGTCAACTTCCTTACGATGCTTTGAATCTCTTTCTCTACAGCCTCTGAACGGAAAAGTCTTTCAGCCTCTTTAGGGCGCTTTGAGACGAGTGTTACTGCATCTGCTGGGCAGGTGAGATGGTTTACTTGTACCTTATTAATATTGTCAGCATTGACAGTTTGCACTTGTAATGCCATAAGTGCAACGAATGTTGATGTAATATAGGTAATCTTTCTCATACGTTATGATTTAGTTTTATTGATACTTGTTGATATGTTCAACAACCTGATAGACCTCTTCATCAGTCATTGTGGGGTTACAAGGAAGGGAGAGCTCTTGCTGATGAATGAGCTCTGTGATAGGATAATGTCGGTCGTTCCATTCCTTATAAGCCTGTTGCTGATGGGGTGGAATAGGGTAGTGTATCATCGTTCCAATGCCATTCTGCCTTAGATATTGCTGCAAGCGGTTGCGAGTAGGGCAGAAGATGGGGAAGATGTGATACACATTATCCCTGTCCTTATCCTCTGTGAGGGTTATTTGTGGGTTGTTAATATTGTCGTAGTACGTCTTAGCAATCTGTTTTCTCCGTTGGTTCTCACCATCGAGATAGGGTAGTTTCACGTTCAACACAGCAGCTTGAACTTCGTCTATACGACTGTTCTGGCCCTTGAAAGTGAACTCATATTTACGTGCTGAACCATAGTTGGCAAGGCTTCTGATTGTCTGTGCCAGTTGTTCGTCATTGGTTGTCACAGCCCCTGCGTCCCCCAAGGCGCCGAGGTTCTTACCTGGATAAAAGCTGTGAGCGGCTGCGTGACCAAGGCTTCCTGTCCGTTTGTCTCTGTAGTGGCAGCCATGAGCTTGTGCGTTGTCTTCAAGTAGTAGGAGGTTATGACGCTTACAGAGGTCGCTTATGAAAGGAGTGAAAGCACATCTTCCATAGAGGTGAACAAGCATGATGGCACGTGTACGAGGTGTGATAGCTTGTTCAATCAGCTGACTGTCAATCTCTAACGAGTTGATATCGGGTTCAACAAGGATAGGGGTAAGGCGGTTCTCGGTGATAGAAAGGATAGTTGCTATGTAGGTGTTAGCTGGTACGATGACCTCATCTCCTTCTTTAAGTAGCCCTAATTCCCTATAAGCACGGAGGATAAGGCACAGTGCATCAAGTCCGTTACCACAGGTTACGCAGTACTTCGTACCAATATATTGTGCGTAGTTCTTTTCAAACAATGTCGTACACTCCCCCTGCAGATACCATCCTGAGCGTAGTACCTGATTAACAGCAGCAGTCATCTCTGCCTCATGCAAGGCTGTTATCTTTTGAAGTGAGAGGTAATCAATCATGTTTATGCTTTTATAAAGGAAGGTTTGATGTTGTGGGATTACTCGAATTATTCTATGACAGAACGTGTTTCCCACGTATAACAATCATAGCATACTCCTCGTCCTCCAAAGCCTTCTTTTTGGAAAATAAGCGTAGTATTAAGAATCTTCCCTTCCTCTTCTGTGCTCTTACCAAAGTCAAAGAAGCCTTTACGATTGGCATAGACGTCATTAAGAATATAGTCAAAAAGGAGGTCGATGGCCCCAAGTCTTTTCCCTTCTGGGGATGCTGAGATATACTGAGTATGAACTACTTGTGGCATCTCATAGATGATAGTGCCCCCAATAGCAATCCCTTTGTCATTGAAAGCCATGAATAGTCTAATCGAGTTAGGGAACCGACTGTGGAGTAAAGTTAATTCTTCAAGGGAGTGTACAGGATGAGTAGCATACTTATTGGTAAGGTTCTTATCGAGAATATCCCAAAAAGTAGCAAGGTCTTTACTCTCCCGAACTGTCACGCCAGCACGTGTTGCTTTCCTAACTCCTCTCCTACGGTCCTTTCCAAACGTCATAAGTGAATCGAGTGGAATAGTACTTGAGATGTCACGAGACGTTAGTTGCGCATGACAAATATATGTAAGCGCATAGAGATCTTCCTCGGCAGGATAACAATGGTATATCCATGGCGTAGGTTTATAGATAACTCTTTGTACTCCAGAATGGTAAAGATATTCATTAATCCTAATAAATACCTCGCAAATCTCTGCTGTAGTAGCCTGTTTCTTTGTTATAAGTCCACCATAAGTTAAGCCTTGATGAGAGTAAAGTGTATCGCCTAAACGGTTAGCAGGTAAGAGTGCATAGAGTTGTTCTTTACGGTAAATCATCAACGAAGCATCCTGAAATCTATCAGCATGATAATCCATATAAGAACGGTTGAAGAGGAATGTTTCTTGTCGAGATTGCTCTATAAAGTCGTTCCACTCTTGCGCTTGTTTTTGCGTATATTGCTTTACCTCAATCATTATATATTAGCATTAAACGTCAGAAAGGTGTTCTTAGGCCAATTTGGTGGGGCTTCTCTTATTTCTCCTTAATACTTATATAATTAAGAAACTCCTTATATTCACGAATATAATCACCCTCATCGAAAGGGTCTTCGGCCAAGACGAGACATACAGCCCCCGAAGAGAAATCGTCGAGCGAACGCCATATATCTGTGTTGACAAGGAGCCCTTGATAGGGATGATTCAGTAGGAAAGATTGCTTATCACGTCCATCATCGAGCGTAACAGTAAAGGATCCGCTAACAGCTATGATGAACTCTCGGCAGTGTTTATGGGCATGACCACCACGGCAAGCGCCTGATGGTACATCGTATGTCCAATATACTCGAGAGATGTTAAAGGGGATGTCTTTCATTGCCTCAGCAAGAGAGAGGTTGCCACGTGGGTCAACTATCTTTTGCAAAGAGATAATCTTTCCTATTGAAGATTCTGTTTCGTTCATTCTTACAGTCTTTTGACTTATCGTCTTTTACTTCTTCATATAGGGATCTGTACCTAATACGGTTGCAGCAACACGCTTAGTCTTATCACGAAGTACATCCATATCGGTGCCAACCTCTCCATAGCAGAGTGCTACACCCATACGTCGTCCGACGTGAGCGATAGGTTTATTGAAGATACGTAGGCGTGTCCTGTCTTCTTTGCAAGCTTCTATTAGATTGTAAGACAGAGGTTTGTCGCTCTCTGTAGGAGATAGAATAACAGCAGAACAACCTGCATGTTCAAGGTGGATAGCAGGGATTGGGAGTCCCATAACGGCACGGAAATGAAGCTCAAACTCGTTGAAATTGGTTGTGTGAGCCAATGTGACCATACCAGTATCATGTGGTCGAGGTGATAGCTCAGAGAAGATTACTTCCCCCTTCTTTGTTAGGAAGAACTCAACTCCCCATATACCATATCCTGTAAGAGCACGTGTTACCTCGTTGGCAATATGCTCTGCCTGCCGTAAAGCCTCTTCTGAGATAGCGTATGGTTGCCAGCTTTCACGGTAGTCTCCACCTTTCTGTATGTGTCCGATAGGTGGGCAGAAGAGGGTAGGACCGTCCTTCTGTGTCACCGTGAGCAGGGTAAACTCGCTCTCAAAGTCTATGAACTCTTCAATAATCACCTCCTTCACATCGCCACGTGCGCCATCCATCGCATTCTTAAACGCTTCTTCGAGTTCTTCATCATTGTGAACATAGCTTTGCCCATGCCCACTTGAACTCATCAGAGGTTTTACAACACATGGAAAACCAATCTCGTCGGCTGCTGTCTTAAACTCTTCATAAGTCTTGGCATAGAAGTATTTAGCTGTTCTTAACCCTAAGTCACGTGCTGCGAGGTCGCGTATAGCACGGCGGTTCATCGTGAAGTTCACGGCACGTGCTGATGGAGCAACCTGTATTCCACGCTCTTCATAATCGAACAAGCGTTCTGTTCTGATCGCTTCTATCTCTGGAATGATGAGGTCAGGCTTGTGCTTATCTACAATAGCATCAAGTGCTGTACCATCAAGCATATCTATTACTTCAGACTCATCAGCTACCTGCATGGCTGGTGCGTTCTCATAGTTATCACAAGCAATGACGTACTGTCCAGCACGTTTAGCCGCAATAACGAACTCCTTGCCCAGTTCGCCTGAGCCTAATAACAAGATTTTTTTCATGTGAAGAGATATTGTCTACGTTTTGAATGTGAGAAGGATTAATACCCTCGCCGTTGTTGTCTGATGAATAGACGAGGGTGTAGAATTATATTTTAGTTACTTATGTTATCTACCTTTCTTGGTGTACATCATGTCATAGTACTTTTGGTAATCACCAGAAGTAACCTCTTGTATCCAGTCTTGATGCTCTAAGTTCCAACGGATAGTCTTAACGATACCATCCGCAAACATCGTTTCTGGATACCAACCTAACTCGTTCTTAATCTTTGTTGGGTCAATGGCATAGCGTGCATCATGGCCTAAACGGTCAGGGACATGTGTGATTAGTTCTTCATTAATCCAGCTGATGTCGATATCGCCATTTGCGTCTTTCACCTGCTTCTTAAGTATAGTACGGAGGTTCTTGTCCTCTGCCATCATATCATGAATAGTCTTGATAGTAAGCTTAACGATGTCGATGTTCTTCATTTCGTTATGACCACCAACATTGTAGACTTCGCCTTCGCGTCCTTCACGTACAACCATATCAATAGCCTTGCAATGGTCTTCTACATACAACCAGTCACGTACATTCAATCCTTCACCATATACTGGTAGTTTCTTACCTTCGAGGATATTGTTGATAATTAATGGTATCAACTTCTCTGGGAAGTGGTAAGGACCATAGTTGTTAGAGCATCGTGTAATGCTGACAGGCATGTGATAAGTATCATGATAAGCCATTACAAAATGGTCAGCACTGGTCTTGCTGGCAGAATAAGGGCTGTGTGGACAGAGTGGGGTCTGCTCTGTAAAGTAGCCTTCAGCACCCAATGAACCATATACTTCATCTGTTGAAACCTGGTGATAGCGCTTACCTTCTTTCCAAGTAGGGTAGCCCTGTTCGTCTTTACCTGTCACCCATGCACGACGAGCAGCGTCCAAAAGGTTCTGTGTACCGAGGATGTTAACTGAAAGGAACAACTGTGGGTCTTCAATAGAACGGTCGACATGACTTTCTGCAGCAAAGTTTACGAGATAGTCGATATCATATTCAGTAAAGAGTTTATCGGCAAGTTCGCGGTCACGAATGTCTCCTTTTACAAAGACACAACGCTCATCGTCGATATCATCTTTGATAGTACCAAGGTTACCTGCGTATGTAAGAGCATCGAGGACGATAACCTTAATTTCTTCATTCACATACTTCTTATGAAGTAGATACTTAATGTAGTTTGCTCCGATAAAGCCGGCAGCACCAGTTACTAAATAAGTTTTCATATCTTTATTATTAATTTGTTTGTTATTCTTATGGGTAAGTTTTAATAGTCTTTATTGTATGTAACGTCTAAGACCATTACATTTCAGAGGAATATTATATATGTTCAGATTGTTTATCACCTAATGTTATAACCTCGCAATCAGTAAATTTATTGCCTTCAATGGTTAACCTCACCAATGTTCTTTCCTTGTGCCATCCACGTAGACCAGCTGCACCTGGATTAATATGAAGTAGGTTTAACGTCTTATCAAACTGTATTTTGAGGATATGCGAATGTCCGTCAACGAACAAGTTGGGCGGCGAAGCAAATAGCATACCCTGTACTGAGCGGTCATAACGACCTGGGTAACCTCCGATATGTTTAAGGAGTACATCAATATCCTCGCACTTGAAGCGTAGAATCTCCCGATAACGAGCACGCAGAGTATTGTCATCTATATTCCCACATACGGCTCGGAAGATAGGCTTCATGGCTTCGAACTTATCAGCAACCTCTAATGAGCCAATGTCACCAGCGTGCCATATCTCGTCACAATTGCCAAGATAGTATTCATACTTATCATCCCAGTAGCCGTGGGTATCAGAGATTATACCAATACGTTTCATTAACTGTTCTTCTTTCTGATGAAATCAGCTATCAAGTCCTTGGTCTTTTCTAAGCCAAGTATGCTGGCATCAATACAGAGGTCATAGCTTTCTGCATGTCCCCAAACCTTTGTTGTGTAATAGTTATAATACTTAGCACGTTCGTTCTCACCTTTCTCAATAAACTTGCGAGCCTCTTCTTTCGTACATCCGCGTCGCTCACATATATTAGTAATACGGGTGTCTAATGAAGCTGTTATAAAGATATTGACCGTGTTAGGATTGTCACGTAAGACATAGTCGGCAGTTCTCCCGACAAATACACAGCGTGGGTTCTGCTTTGTCATCTCCCGAATAGCATCGCTTTGGAACTGATATAGACTTTCTTGTGAGAAATTACTCTTATAAAAGTCATTGTCGCCTAAGAGCGGGAGATGTATGTGGAAGTGTCCTTTCATAAATCCCTTCTGCTCATCATTTTGCTCAAAGAACTTCTCAGAGAAGCCACTCTCCTTAGCTGCAATATTGAGTATCTCACGGTCATAGTATTGACATCCGAACTCATCTGCAAGCATCTTTGCAATGATATGGCCACCACTACCTATCTGACGACCAACGTTTATGATTAGTTCCTTTTCCATCTTTAGATTCTTTATTATGATTCTGAGTTTTGATTGTTCACCAGTTGTTTCTTCATTCGCCGCATATAAGTAACAAGGATGATGGCCGCAACTAATGATGCTAAGAAATCACTTGAAGGCAGCGAAGCCCACACACCATCTAAGTCGAAGAAGTTCGGTAGGATGATAAGGAGTGGGATAAGAAATAGTAGTTGGCGAGAGAGTGACAAGAAGATACTTATCTTCACCTTACCAATACACTGGAAGAAATTTGTTACAACCATTTGAAATCCTACAATAGGATACATCATCATGTTTATCTTAATTGCTTTGATAGCTTGTTGAATTAGTTCTGGGTCCGTGGTAAACATGCGTGCGCAGTATTGTGGAGCTAAATGGGCTATTAACCAAGCTGTGACCATAATCCCCGTTGCGGCAAAGATGGTCAGTTTCAGTACTCGCATCAATCTGTCATTCTGCTGAGAACCATAGTTATAGCCCGCTATTGGCTGCATACCTTGGTCTAAACCGATGATGAACATGACGAAGATCATCGCTATACTATAGGCGATGCCGAATGCTCCAACAGCCATGTCGCCACCGTATCTGACAAGTTGATTATTCATGAAGATAACCACAATGCAGGCACAAACATTCATCAAGAAAGGAGAAATACCAATCGAAATGATGTTCTCAACCAAGTGTCTTTTAAGACGATATATTCCTCGTTTAAGATGTAGTATCTCATCTTTATTCGTAAACTGCTTCATCTGCCAGCATAAAGCTAATGCTTGCGATAAGACAGTAGCGAATGCAGCGCCACGAATTCCCCATCCCCAAAGTCTGATAAAGATAAAGTCTAACACTATATTCATCAATACAGTGAATATGGTAGCCGTCATGGCTTGTCGTGGTTTTGACGCAGCTCGGAGTACAGCATTCATTCCAAAGTACATGTGAGAGATTACATTACCAGCTAAGATAACCTCCATGAAGCTACGAGCGTATGGGATGGTGGTATCGCTTGCACCAAAGAAGCGCAGGATGGGGTCGAGGAAGATGAGGCATATTATGCCGAAGGAACTTCCTATGATCAAGTTCAGTGTTATCGTGTTACCAAGGATGTTCTCTGCTGTTTTGTAGTCTCTTTGCCCTAACTTAACACTGATAGACGTCGATGCACCTATTCCTACGGCTGCTCCAAAGGCTGCTCCGAGGTTGATAAAAGGGAAAGTTATGGCCAAACCTGATATCGCCATTGGACCAACGATCTGTCCGATAAATATTCTGTCTATAATATTATAGAGCGAGGCAGCTATCATCGCAATAATAGCAGGGAATGCATATTGTACCAATAGTTTACCTACAGGCTTCGTCCCTAACTCTAAAGTCGCACTCTTATTATCCATTTAAGATTCTATTACATGTCTATAAACGAATGAAAAACATCCTTATACCATGCTTGCAAATGTACGAAAAAAAAATGAGAAAACCTATTTGTAGCATCATGAAATGTAGGTTTATAGGGTATGTAGTGCTTATTTCTCAATGCATCTACTAAGTTCATCGTTATTTTTCATCATGATGAGAATTATTTATCTTCATGAAAAGAAATATTTTCAGTCACGTAAATAAATATTTCTTTTCATGAAAATAATTCGATGTTGATTGTGTTCTGAAAGAGAAAACAAGTTTTAGAGGTATAAAGGAGGAGGTCTTCTTTAGCTTTAACGATGATAAGTAAATGGCTAATATACAGCTAATTATTTTATAGAACTACCCTCTTAATATAAGCGACTCGCCTACTTCTTATTCATTCCCTCGTCTATCAATAAACTTGTTTACCCATCTACTTGCCAACTAAACAAGTTCCACTTTATCCATTTCCTGCTCTTTGTCGCAGTAATGACACTTGAGAATACCATGTTCCTTATCCACTATATGGAAGATGGTGTCCATTGGCTCGTTATTAGTAATGCACTTTGGATTGTTGCATTTCACAATGCTCCGAAGCTCGTCCGGTGTCACCACCTTCTTCTTCTCTACCACTTCATAGTCATTAATGATGTTCAACACCACGTTCGGTGCCACGACCGACAGACGAGAAATCTCATCATCAGTGAAGAACTTATCGCTCACTTTGATGATTCCCTTTGTGCCTACCATCTTCGATGAGAAGTTGAAACCGATAGTGACAGGTGTGGAGAGCTTCTGGAGCTGTAGTAGGTTCACAACCTGAAAAGTCTTCTCTGCTGGGATATGGTCTATAACTGTGCCGCTTTCAATGGCAGCTACCAGACGTTCTTTCTTTGACATAATCATATAAGCCTCACTCTGTCTCCTCTGTTGAAAGGTATGCCTGACAGGGTGTTCGTGGGCTGTTTTCTTTGTTCACTCATAGGCATTATGAGTATGTTTTTTATTTTTCTTGGGTTATGCTAACTCTATCGATAGCGTCATCTGACCTTAACCAAAAGAGTTTATTACGTACTTTACCAGTGGTGTTGGGCTTGATGGTAATCGTGAGAGTGTTGCCTGTTAATTCTGCTGTGTACCATCTCCCTACCATACCGGTGCTGATGACCTTATCCCCATATTGTGCTGCAGATTCTTCAACAACCATACTTGCAAACCTTAAGGTTGGATAGCTGGTGCATACCAACTTGTAGGTTCCCCCATTAGCAGGAACAGTTATATTCCTTGGGTCGCCAGTATAGTCCGATGTCCAGTTCATGGTTACCCTGTGAAGGTCATCATCTGTATACTTATTACAGCTGAATAAGGTAGACAAAAGAACGAACAACAATGCTGCAAAAGTACCTCTCTTTAATTTATCCATGTTCATAACCTTTATTAAGTACTTATTCAAGAATCGTTTTATCGTTTTTTACCTCCTCCATTGATATTCCAAGGCAATGGCAGAAGATAGCTTCACGGGCAAAGAGACCATTGCGAGCCTGCTCAATATAGTAGGCATGTGGACTATCATCGACATCGTATGCAATCTCATTCACACGTGGAAGTGGATGAAGAATCTTCATGTTTGTACGTGCCAAAGCAAGCATATCACGGCGAAGGATATAGACGTTCTTCACACGCTCATATTCCATCAAGTCAGAGAAACGCTCTTTTTGTACACGCGTCATGTAGATGATGTCTGCATTCGCAATCACTTCTGGTGTGAAATCCTCGTGTTCTTCGAAGCGGATGTTATGCTCGTGGCAGTAAACCTTATACTCCTCTGGCATAGCGAGTTCCTTCGGTGCAATAAAGTGAAACGTTGGATTGAAATGACGCATAGCCATAAGGAGAGAGTGAACAGTCCTACCATATTTCAAATCACCCACAAGGTATATGTTTAGATTCTCCAATGTCCCTTGTGTCTGATAGATAGTATAGAGGTCGAGTAAGCATTGTGAAGGATGTTGATGTGCACCATCACCAGCGTTGATGATAGGCACAGGTGCTACCTCTGACGCATACTGTGCTGCACCTTCTATATAGTGTCGCATGACAATAGCGTCAGCATAGTTTGAAACCATGAGTATCGTATCTTTCAAAGTCTCCCCTTTACTGACACTTGACACCTTGGCATCGGTAAAGCCAATAACGCGTGCACCGAGTCGGTTAGCGGCAGTTTCAAAACTAAGTCGGGTTCGTGTAGAAGGCTCATAGAATAGTGTTGCGATGACTTTCCCCTTGAGTAACTCACGATTTGGGTGTTTCTCAAACTCCTGAGCCATCTCAATAAGATAGAGCAACTGGTCACGTTCCAACCCTTGGATATTCACAAAGTTATGCTTTTCCATATTTGTTTTGTGATGTTTTAGTTCTTTTTCTGGTGGTAAAGGTACATTATTATTTCCTATCCAACGAACGATAAAAAGGGAAATATCTATCTATTATAAAAAAACATCTATTTATTTTGCTTATCCATTGATTTAGTTTATCTTTGCATAATATTTTCACAACGTTATGAGAAGACATTTTGTACATTTCCTTTGGGGCTCGCTCCTTGCTATATTGGGTGTTATTACCGTATTTTTCATCTCTGTTTGGAATGGTTGGGTAGGGTATATGCCTAATATGGATGAATTGTCTAACCCTATAGATAAGTTTGCTTCGCAGGTCTATTCATCTGATCAACAGCTCATCGGAACATGGAATGCGGATAATAATAACCGTGTGGCAATCGACTACAACGGCTTGTCACCGCATCTTGTTCATGCTCTCGTCGCTACTGAGGATGAGCGTTTTTATGAACATTCAGGTGTTGACTTCATTGCACTCGGACGTGCTGTTGTGAAGCGCGGAGTGATGGGACAAGCAAGTGCGGGTGGTGGATCAACGATTACACAACAGCTTGCTAAGCAGTTGTTCTCCGAGAAAGCGCATAGCACAGTGGAACGTCTTTTGCAGAAGCCTATCGAGTGGATCATCGCTGTAAAGCTCGAACGCCACTTTACGAAAGAAGAGATACTTGCCATGTATTTCAATTACTTCGACTTTCTACATAATGCTGTTGGTATCAAGCGAGCTGCAAATGTGTATTTTAATAAGGAACCTCGTAAGTTGACAGTGACGGAGGCTGCCATGTTGGTGGGCCTTTGTAAGAATCCATCTATGTTCAATCCGCTTCGTTACCCAGAACGTTGTAAGCAGCGTCGCAATGTTGTTTTGATGCAGATGGTTAAGTCTGGTTATGTTACGAAGGCTGAATACGACGAGTTGTCACAACGTCCATTGGGCTTACACTTCACTAAAGCAAAGCCTGTTAGCGGTGCGGCCGACTATTTCCAGGCATATCTTCGACAGTATATGATGGCTAAGAAGCCTGTACGTGAGGATTATCAAGCATGGCAAAATCGTCAGTTTGTACTCGACTCTATCGCTTGGGAGCAAGACCCACTATATGGTTGGTGTAATAAGAATACGAAACGTAATGGCGAGCCTTATAATGTTAATACTGATGGTTTGCGTATCTATACAACGATTGATACCCGTATGCAGCAGTATGCTGAAGAGTCTGTTCGCAAGCATGTAGGCGGATATTTGCAGTCACAGTTTAATCTTGCAATGCGTTATAAGAAGAATGCTCCATTCTCATCAAATATCTCTCGTCGTACAATAAAGGAGATTCTCAATCGCTCTTGTCGGCAGACACTGCGTTATCAGCGGCTGAAAGAGCAGGGTGCTACACCTGATGAGATTAGGCGTAGTTTCCAAACACCGCACGAGATGACTATCTTCACTTATCATGGTGATGTAGATACGGTGATGACTCCAATTGATTCTATCCGCTATTATAAGTCGTTCTTGCGTTCTGCCTTCGTCAGTATGGACCCACATACGGGTGCTGTTAAGGCCTACGTAGGCGGTATCGACTATCAACACTTCAAGTATGATGTTGTCATGGGAGGTCGTCGTCAGGTTGGTTCTACCATCAAGCCGTTCCTTTATGCACTTGCAATGCAGAATGGTATGACTCCATGTACACTTGCACCGAACGTTCAACGCACTTATGGTGGGTGGACTCCTCGTAATGGTTCACGTGCTCGTTACGGTCAAGAAGTACCTTTGCGTTGGGCTTTACAGCAGTCTAACAACTGGATATCAGCCTATCTAATCAACCTCTTAGGGCCTTCTCAATTTGTGAATATCCTACATGACTTCGGATTGAACAACCCAGATATTGATAAGAACACGAGTCCGGTGTTATGTCTCGGACCTTGTGAAGCATCTGTTGGAGAGATGGCAAGTGCCTATACCACCTTTGCCAATGGTGGTATCCGTTGTGCACCATTGTTCGTAACAAAGATAGAAGATAGTCATGGTAACGTGATTGCTAAGTTCCAACCATTGATGACTGAGGTTATCTCAGAGGTTAGCTCTTATCAGATGATTGATATGTTGCGTGCTGTTATCCAAGGTGGAACAGGTAGCCGATTGCGTTATGCTTACCATCTCACGGCCGACATGGGTGGAAAGACGGGTACAACGAATAACAACGCAGACGGTTGGTTCATGGGTATTACGCCTAACTTGGTAAGTGGTTGCTGGGTAGGTGGCGAGGATCGTGACATCCACTTCGATCATACCTCTATGGGTCAAGGTGCTACAATGGCTTTGCCTGTATGGGCTTACTATATGCAACGTGTTTATGCCGACAAGCGTTTAGGGTATAGCCAGAGCACTAAGTTCACCATGCCAGCTAAGTTTAATCCTTGTCAAACTGCCGATACAATTAATGTAAACGGTATACAGGAGGAGTACTTCTAATAGGTAATAATGTAGAAGTAGCTGTCCCTCCCCCTAACCCTCCCCCAAAGTGAGGGGAGTGGTTAGTGAGGTTATCCCTATACGACTGCTGTTGAGAGGATAATACTATGTGGATATTGCCTCTAATAAAGGTAATTCAGTGATTTGTTGTCCCTCTATTATATTCCCTTGGACTGTATTCAACGCTTCTATTTATATGCTGTTCTGTGATGGAAAGTCGTATTCAACAAGTTTGTCTACATTCTACTCCATGAAAAATAGTAGTATCCAATGCGTCTCCTTATATTCTATTTTGTAAGAAGGAGAGGACTAAGCGGGTTGTAAAAGGTAGGAGTGGATAGGATGGATTGTGTTGTCTAAACTCCTTTTACTCCCTTTCATTCCTCTAACTCCTCGATAGCTCGTAAACATTTTTCGCTCTTCTCGAACCTAACACATGCTGTTTAGGCTCATAGAAGAGGCCTGTCTGTATTCAAGAACATACCCTTCTTGCATGTAGAAGACGCCCTTCTTGAAGCAAGAAAGGCGTCTTCTTTAACGTAGTATGTAATGTGCTGATTTATTGTGAGTTATCAACTCGTTTGTAGATGATGTTACACCCTTTCTTAGAGGGCAATTATCTTGTTATAATGTAATGATTCTTTACGAGGTTGTTAACTCTTTTGTAGAGTGGTGTGGTTATTACTATTTTCATATTAATATACTGGGAATGGTAATAAACCGACTTTTTCTCTCATAGAATCACACAGGTTTTTGCATACGAGTGGAACTCGCAGAAGGCCTTGCGCGCGGCAGACATCACGGACGTTAATACTATTATTAGCGAAAGTGTGCTATCTTCTGTCAGTCGCAAGGCCCTCTGTGAGTTTACATACATGTGCGAGTGAGTATCTGTTTTGTTTGTTGGCTCTGTGAGAGGTGAGTCTCTGCATAACATATACTAATCCTCCGTACAAGGACAAAAAAGGGTAGGAAAGGTATCATAGTGCTGATGTTAAGTAAGCTGTTCATCGCTAATTTAGGATGAATGTGTTTATTAATCAGCACTATCATTATGGTGAACAAGATAAGTTTTGTTCGATGACTATATCTTTGTCATGTGATAACCCATACGTTTTAGTTGCATGGCTGCACCCATGAAGTAAAGCTGATGGAGAGCAGCCAAGTAGGCTTGAAAGGCATCTTTACTACCAGGAGCAATCGGAAGATGGCGGAGTAAGCTATTTGTTCGTGCTGCACACTTACCTACCATATCTGCAAGTGTCTTGTGCTCGTCGGCAGTAAGGAGCAATACCTTCTCACAGATGTAGTCGTCCATGTGGTCGTAGTCAATGCGATCGCGCAGATAGATGTAGAGATTTTCCACCTTATTATATAACTCCCAATCCTCATCCCAATACTTGGCAATGGCCATACCGATGTACATCATCCATCCAAGAGACACAGTAGGGTAGTCTGCAAACTCTCGCATACCGTCTGGTAAGTAAGCTTCAGCAATCCCTAACCACTTCTCCTCCATGTCGGCAATGTCTGGCAACATCATGTCTACAAGGTCTTTCCCTTGTAGATAAGTAGTTAAGTCTTCTTTGAATTTCTCCTCGAATGGGTATTTTAATTGTTCGTCTTGCATTGTTATGTATCTTAAAACATTGATTTTATACTACTCGGCCAACTTCTTCTTCACCTCTGCAAGTGCTGCTATCCAGTCAGTATCAAGGGAGAATTGAGTAAGATAGTCCTCACTATTGAAGTAAACTAAGACAAGACTCTTGTCAGGATCGTTGTAGAGAGGATGGTTGATGCTGGCATTACGAAATATCTTAAGCACCTGTTCTTTTCGCTTTTGCTTGTCGGCACGTGCATACTCCTTTGTAAAGAGATTGACATATTCGTGCATATAATATGCCATTGAGTCAAGTTGAGCGTTGAGATGAGCAATCTCCTTGTTGGATAACTGCTTTGTTGTATCAACGATAGCAGACAGTGTACGAGTATTAAGATAGGTGATTGCATCAACTTTGAAGGAAGCAGCCTTGCGCACGTTGACATCCTCTTTACTGTCAGTAGCAATCTTATACGCACTTGTATATAGTTGCTTCGATACACGTTCTTGCTGGGCATTAACCGTAAGAACGGATGCAAGAAATAAGGAAAGGGCTATCATCTTATTTTTCATACGCTTGATATTGAAAGTCTTGTGTTGTTTTCTTTTATGTCTATGACGTTATTGAAGTCTTTGGAGTATTATAGGCACAGCTATATTTTGACGTAGCTATAACCGGTGTGAAACCCCCGTTTACCTTATTCTGTCCGCATTCTTGCGTGCAAAATCTTTCCAAGAGCCATAATGTTTAGCGTCTGTTGCCGGTCTATTCATCTGAAGGAAATGGCAATAAGCAGCTGCAACGGCATCAGTAGCATCCATGAAATGGGGCATCTGGTCGTCCCTTAGATGTAGAAGCTTTTGTAGCATGCCAGCTACTTGTTCCTTAGAAGCGGAGCCATTACCTGTTATAGCCATCTTTATTTTCAGTGGTGCATACTCCTGTATAGGTACATCATGGTTGATAGCTGCTGCAATGGCCACCCCTTGTGCACGTCCCAGTTTAAGCATTGACTGTACGTTTTTTCCAAAGAAGGGCGCCTCGATAGCAACCTCATCGGGTAGGTATTCGTCTATAATACCAGTTACACGCTCGAAAACCCTGCCTAAACGGAGGTAGACATCTTTCTCCTTGCGCATGTCAATGACCCCCATAACAACAAGCTCAGCCTTATTCCCACAGACACGCAATACCCCATAACCCATGACATTGGTGCCAGGGTCGATACCGAGTAGTATCTTTTCGGGTTGTGAACTTCTTGCTTTCATTCTTAGGAATTGTTTGAAATCCGTTTTATCGGTCCATGTAAGGGTTGTGAGCAAGCTCGAAACCTATAGAGGTCTGCGGTCCGTGCCCTGGATAAACGACTGTTGTATCGGGAAGCTGTGCGAGTTCTCGAAGACTACTTATAATCTGGAACATACTACCACCAGGGAAGTCTGTTCTGCCAATGCTCCCTTTAAATAATGTGTCACCCGTGAACAAGACCTCTTCTTCCGCACAATAGAAACATACAGAACCACCAGAGTGTCCCGGAGTACGCATGACTTTGAAGGTATGAGAACCGAATTCTATTAATTGCCCTTCGGTTAGATTTAACTCACCAGCCGGTAAGTCATGGCCTAATTCCATCCCAAGCATCTGCGCTGCAGCCTGCTTTGGATTGTTCATAAACACTGCGTCGCCCTCAGAAACTTCTGGTTGAAGATTATAAGTAGCAAGGATGATGGCGTCTCCAAAGTGGTGATCAAGATGTCCGTGAGTGCCAAGATTATGAACAGGAGTGAGTCCCTCTTTCTTTATATACGCTATGATAGCGTCTTGTTCACTTTCAGTAAGTGCGCCACAGTCTATGATGACACATTCTTTTGTTTCATCGCTGACTACGTAACAGTTCTCTTGAAGAGGATTAACCTCGAAAGTCTGGATTTTAAGCATAAGTGATAATGTGGATAAGAAATGGTGATAATTGAGTAGTATAACACTTTCAAGTGTGCGCAGAGGGTTATCCTGGTACGTAAATGAGGTATTTCTCCTTAAACCACTCTTCGTCAAACCATTGTGAGAGTTCCGTCTTCTCAACAATCTTCTTGTATGGTTTCAATTCGTCGTTGAGGTTTCCACCTTTTAAGACAATGACACCATTGGGCAAAGTATTGTGTTGATCGGGTGCAATATTCTTCTTTACAATCTTCATCAAGTCGGGCAATGGCATAACAGCACGTGACACAATGAAATCGAACTTACCTTTCTCCTCTTCTCCACGCAAGTGTGCTGGAAGAACATTCTCAAGCCCAATAGCATCAGCAACTTCCTGTGCTACCCTTACTTTCTTGCCTGTTCCATCAATGAGTTTGAAGTTGGCTTCTGGAAAGAAAATAGCGAGAGGAATACCAGGGAAGCCCCCACCAGTCCCAAAGTCAAGCACGTTGGTACCCTCACGGAAAGTGATATACTTGGCAATAGCAAGTGAGTGAAGGATGTGATGCTCATAGAGATTATCAATGTCTTTGCGTGAGATGACATTAATCTTACTATTCCAATCATGATAGAGTGCATCAAGTGCTGTGAACTGTTCTATCTGTTTAGCAGAGAGATGGGGAAAGTATTTCTTTATTAGTTCAATCATATTCTTCGTATATGGGGGTTGTTGTGGAAAGTAAAGAGCAAGTTAATTATCGATAGCCACCCTGACCTCTTTCTGATTAATCTCACCTGGAGTATAGATGAACACCGTAGAGTCATCTGTAAGGATGAAATTATCAGAAGGATAAGGGGCAATCCCTGTAAAATAGCCTTTAGCTTGTAGCCCTGTAAGGTCATCTTCCTCAAGGTCTTCTTGGTCGGCTATTCGCTCAATGATTTCCTTTGTTAGTTTCTCTTTATAGTCTTTACCGAATTGTTCTTGGAGTGTGGTAACGTGTCCGTCTTTGATGTTGAAGTTACGAACAATCGTGTACTTCGTTAATTGTCCATTACCATTATTAATGGAGATATGGGAGAGAGCAGTTACATAGTTGTCTATTGAAGCCCTCAGCTCAGTCTTGATAGATAGTTCACCGATGAGCTGGCTCTTGCTTTTCTCCCTTTGGCGAATAAGCTGTGCAATCTCTATATAGTCTTTAATATACTGCCTTACAAACGTAGGGATGGCTTTTTGAGGCGTAAGCTTATCATAATTAATAGCGAAATAGTCTGGCTGTAAAAGGCCCATCCTAAGTAGAGAGTCATTGACAACAGCGTATTTGTTCCCTTTAAGATAAGCAAACTCAACATGAACATGACATTGTATAGCTTCTGAAGGATGAGCTACGGTATCTACAGAAACCACACCTGTGGGTATATCCAACCTCTTTGGTGTTGTTGATTTATGCCCACAACTGCTCATCAAGAACAATAGGATGGCTAAGAACCCAAATCTTATAAATAAATTCTTCATCATATATAGGCTACAAAGTTACGAAAAGTTTTGTAACTTTGCATTATATATTTAATAATTAATGAGCAATTATGGTAAAAGCATGTCTGTTTGATTTGGATGGAGTAGTATTTGATACAGAACCTTTATATACGTTGTTTTGGAATAATATAGGGAAGAACTTTCGCCCTAATGTGCCTAACTTCGAGTATATTATTAAGGGTCAAACATTGGTGCAGATATTTGATAAATACTTTGCTGATGACGTTGATGCACAAAAAGAGATTGTTCAGTTATTGAATGAGTACGAACGTCACATGTCTTATAACTATATACTTGGTTTTGAGACTTTTATTGATAAACTTAAAAGAAAAGGTATAAAGACAGCGGTTGTGACAAGTTCTAATCTCGAGAAGATGCAGAATGTTTACAAACAGCACCCAGAATTTAAGGGATATTTTGATGATATTCTCACCTCAGAAGACTTTGATGAGAGTAAACCATCTCCTGATTGCTATCTCAAGGCAGCTGCTCGTTTTGGAGTGTCGCCTAAGGACTGTGTCGTTTTTGAGGATAGTTTCAACGGCTTACGTTCTGGTATTGCCTCTGGAGCACGTGTGATAGGGCTTGCAACAACCAATTCTGTCGCTGAGATAGAACCCTTTACAAAGGAGGTAATTAGTAATTATGATGGTTTTACTTTGTCAGACCATTAAAAAGAGGTAACTTTGCATCCCAAAACAAAAAACAATGTTCGAGCGTATTGATGACGGTCGGCAAATTCAGACAAATAGTCTTTGAGTTTGAATGAAAGATAGATTATGGGATATTTAACAACAGATAAGAAAAAAGTAACAGCAAAGACATTATTGGAAATGAAGGCTTCTGGCGAAAAGATAACCCAGATGACTGCATACGATTTCACGACAGCAGGGATTATAGATGCTGCTGGTATTGATAGCATCCTTGTTGGTGACTCAGCCTCAAACGTGATGGCTGGTAATCAAGACACTACGCCTATAACCATTGATCAGATGATTTATCATGCACGTTCTGTTGTTCGTGCGTGTCAGCGCTGCCTTGTTGTTTGTGATATGCCATTTGGTTCTTATCAAGTGAGTCGTGAAGATGGAATCCGTAATGCTATCCGTATTATCAAAGAGACAGGTGCTGGTGCGCTCAAGATGGAAGGGGGCAAGGAGATTGCTGACACTGTTAGAGGAATAGTAGCAGCAGGTATTCCTGTTATAGGCCACCTTGGTCTTACTCCTCAAAGCATCCACAAGTTTGGTGGTTATGGTCTTCGTGCAAAAGATGAAGCTGAGGCTGAGAAGCTAATAGAAGATGCGCTTGCCCTTGACGCAGCAGGTGTTAGTGCTATTACTCTTGAGAAGGTGCCTGCAGCTCTGGCTACTAAAGTGACCTCAATGGTCAAAGCTGCAACGATAGGTATAGGTGCTGGGAATGGTACCGATGGTCAGGTCCTTGTTTATGCAGATGCGCTTGGTATGACACAAGGATTTAAGCCAAAGTTTCTCCGCCATTTTGCGAATGTGAACAAATGTATGACAGAGGGCGTACAAGAGTATATTAAATGTGTGAAAGAAGTAAGTTTCCCCTCAGAATCAGAGTCATATTAAAAATTGATTAAAGGGAAAATTTATGATTAAAGGTCATGATTTATTAAATAGATAAGTCTGAAAAGAAAAGTTAAGTTAGTACTGTTCTGTTTGCTTAACTCCATGTAAGCAAGCGTCACATATTTCATGTTATAACTTATAACGATAAATTCTGGGTAATATAGTATGGATACTCAAAACATACCCGTTCACGTTCGGTTGTGGAATAAGCACTTTTGGTTATTAGCAATGGCCAATCTCTTGTTAGTTATGTCTTCTTATATGCTGGTAGCTACCATACCTTTACGTATGGAGGTTAGGGGATATTCAATATTGCAAATAGCTTTGGTAATGGGAGTGTTCTTCATTGGAATCTACCTGTTCGGTAGCCTTTCCGGCTATCTTGTTCAACGCTATCGTCGCAAGAATGTGTTTAATCTTTCAATATTATTGCTCTTAGCCGTTACAGGTGTACTTTATTATCTGAGTAGTCTACCTTATAATTCCTTCGATTACATGCTACTCGTTGGTCTTCGTTTTATGCAAGGAGCCTTCTATGGACTCTCGCAACTGGTGCTACTTAGTACATTGATAATTGATACAGTAGAAGCTGTACACAGAACAGAAGCTAATCATGCAGCGACATGGTTTGGGCGTTTTGCCCTCTCTCTTGGTCCGCTGGCTGGAATCTACGTATATCAGTCGATGAACTTTGGTTCTGTACTCATCTTGTCATGTATTTGTCTACTTGTAGCCTTTGTCTTTGTCAATCTAATCAGGTTCCCATTTCGTATGCCAAGTGAGGATTATTCCCGCTTTTCTTTCGACCGATTCCTATTAAAGGGGAGCCATTGGCTTTTTGTCAATGTAGTCCTTGTCACATCTGTAGTAGGAGTTCTTTTAAGCATTGAACATACTCCACGTTTTTACGGGATGATGATGTTGGGCTTTGTGATAGCTATTCTTGCAGAGCGTTTTGTATTTGCTGATGCTGATCTCCGCAGTGAAGCTACGACTGGGATGATAGTTATTGGTATTGCAGTACTATTGATGATAACGCGCAGGCAGGAGAGTGTTAGTTATATAGTGCCTATTCTCGTTGGTTTGGGCGTAGGATTGATAGGAAGTCGCTTCTTACTCTTTTTCATAAAGATGTCTGACCATTGTCAGCGTGGAACCAGTCAGAGTACTTTCTTACTTGCATGGGAAACAGGTATAGGTATAGGTTTGGTTCTTTCTTACGGCTTATTCCATCTTGAGCAACCGCTTGTCTTATGGGTTTGTCTTGGTATTTTAGCAGCCTCTTTGATACTCTATGATACATTCATCCATAGTTGGTATATAAAACATAAACATCGATAGGTTTACTTGAAAGCTTTGTTATCATATCTTTGACTATTAGTATGTTATAAACATGTGTGATAAGATACTTTTAGTAAATATATTATGAAGATTGTTAATAGTATTATAAGTAAGCATTTCTTAGTGTATAAGGAATGCTTACTTGCGAATATTACTATCTGAAGAAAGGTGAATACTTAGTTTTGAATAAACCTGTATCCTTTGTCCTTAGTAATAAAATGTATTTCTAAAAACCATTGAATGTTACTTTATATTTCATCATAATGTAAAGCGTTAGGCCCTCGTGCGATAAGTGGTGAACAATAATATGTCAATAGAAGATGAACTCTGATGCAGGTTTTTGTCGTAAGGAAGACTATAATTTGACTAAAAAACTTAAATTGTAACATAAATATTTGTAGGATAAAACTAAATTTCATTGTGTTGTAAAGCAAATTTGCTTTTTCGTCAACTTTTTATTATCTTTGCAACAAATTAGCTAATTATATGGGATTATTCGGTTTATTCGGTAAGAAGAAAAAAGAAACACTTGACAAAGGACTTGAGAAGACAAAGGAAAATGTGTTCTCAAAACTGGCACGTGCAGTGGCAGGAAAGTCAAAAGTAGATGATGAAGTCTTAGATGACCTTGAAGAGATTCTTGTTACGTCGGATGTAGGTGTGGACACAACTATCAAGATTATTCATCGTATTGAAGAGCGTGTTGCTCGCGATAAGTATGTTTCAACAAGCGAGCTGAACGGTATTCTCAAAAGCGAGATTACCGCATTGCTGACAGAAAACAATACAGGAGACAATGGCGAATGGACACTACCAGAAGGGACACACCCATACGTAATACTTGTTGTAGGAGTAAATGGTGTTGGTAAGACCACAACGATAGGTAAGCTTGCTTGGCAATTTAAGCAGGCTGGGAAGAAAGTCTATCTTGGTGCAGCAGATACCTTCCGTGCTGCTGCTGTTGAACAGATTCAGATATGGGGTGACCGTGTAGGGGTGCCAGTGGTGAAGCAGCAGATGGGAGCAGACCCAGCAAGTGTGGCTTTTGATACATTACAAAGTGCGAAGGCAAATGGTGCTGACGTAGTTATTATTGATACAGCTGGTCGTTTGCATAATAAGATTGGCTTGATGAACGAGCTGAAGAAAATTAAAGATGTCATGAAGAAGGTTGTTCCTGAAGCTCCACATGAGGTACTTTTGGTACTTGATGGTAGTACAGGTCAGAACGCTTTTGAGCAGGCTCGCCAGTTTGCTGCCGTGACACAGATTACCTCACTTGCTATCACAAAACTCGATGGGACAGCTAAGGGTGGAGTTGTGATAGGTATCAGTGACCAATTGAAGGTTCCTGTTAAATATATTGGTTTAGGTGAAGGTATGGAAGACTTGCAGCTCTTTGATAAGGTGCAGTTTGTTGATAGCCTATTTAAATAGGGTGTTAGGTGATAAATGTTAGGTGTTGATGAATTGATATTATATTCCTACAATTCATCAACACCTACCCCACGACACCCATCACCAAACCAAAGAACAAATGAAGAAAAATCAGATAGATATAGTTACAATGGGATGCTCTAAGAATCTTGTAGATTCAGAGCTTATCATGAAACAATTTGAAGCAAACGGCTACCATTGTACGCATGACTCAAAGCGTCCACAGGGTGAGATTGCTGTTATCAATACGTGCGGTTTCATCGAAGCCGCAAAGGAGGAGAGTATCAATACAATCCTTGAATTTATCAATAGAAAGAAGAATGGACAACTCAATAGACTTTACGTGATGGGTTGTCTCTCACAGCGTTACAAAGATGAACTTGAAGCAGAATTACCAGAAGTAGATAAGTTCTATGGTAAGTTTAATTATAAACAACTGCTGACAGATCTTGGGAAAGCTGATGTGCCTGCATGTAATGGTGTGCGTCATCTAACAACACCACGTCATTATGCTTATGTCAAGATTGCTGAAGGTTGTGATCGGCATTGTGCTTATTGTGCTATTCCTTTGATAACGGGTCGGCATCGCTCACGTCCTGTAGAGGAAGTGTTGGAGGAAGTGAAAGGACTTGTAGCCGAAGGAGTAAAGGAATTTCAGATAATAGAACAGGAGTTAACTTACTATGGTGTTGACCTTGATGGTAAGCATCATATTACAGAGCTTATCTCTCGGATGGCTGATATAGAGGGAGTAGAGTGGATACGCTTACATTATGCTTATCCTAATCAATTCCCACTCGACCTGCTTGATGTGATTGCAGAGAAACCAAATGTCTGTAAATATTTAGATATAGCTTTTCAGCATATCTCTGATCACATGCTTGACCGTATGCATAGGCATGTTACTAAGCAAGAAACACTCGATTTAATAGCAGAAATACGGCGTCGAGTGCCAGGAATACATCTTCGTACGACGCTACTTGTTGGTTTCCCTGGTGAGACAGATGAGGACTTTGAAGAATTAAAAGAATTTGTTACCGAAGCTCGCTTTGAGCGTATGGGAGCCTTTTCTTATTCGGAAGAAGAAGGTACCTATAGTGCAAATCATTATAAAGATGATGTCTCAGAGGATGTTAAGCAGGCTCGCCTTGATGAGCTAATGGCTATTCAACAAGGTATTTCTGAAGAATTGGAAGAAGAAAAAGTTGGTAAGACCTTTAAGGTTATTATAGACCGTAAAGAAGGTGATTACTATATTGGTCGAACAGAGTTCTGCTCGCCAGAAGTAGACCCAGAAGTCTTGATATCATCCAAAGGTAAATCTCTTCGAGTTGGTAAATTCTATAATGTACATATAACAAACTCCGATGAGTTCGACCTTTTTGGTGAGGTTGTTGAGTAAAAAGGTAGTAGGCTAATAATTCTGAATTTGAATATAGGGAGAAAACAGGATGAACAATAAAGAATTCATTGCTACATTAGCAGCAAAGACTGGATACACACAGGATGAAAGTCAAAAGATGGCGAAAGCTATTGTTGATTTGATGGGTAAGTCCTTCGAATCAGGAGAGCCTGTTCCTGTGGTTGGTTTTGGTACGTTTGAAGTAAAGAAACGACTGGAGCGTGTGATGGTCAATCCTTCTACTGGTTTGCGTATGTTGGTTCCTCCTAAGTTGGTTCTTAATTTCAAACCTGCTGCAACAATAAAAGGACACGTAAGAAAGGGAGGTATGGAAAATGGCTAAGACGACAATACAACTTATAGCTAACGGATTGGCTAAGGATTTCAACCTGTCTGCAGCAGAGGCGACTACTTTTGTTGAAGCCTTTTTCAATATAGTAAGTGAGGAACTGAAGAATGGTAATCAAGTTAAGATTAAAGGACTTGGTACCTTTAAGGTTCAGTCCGTTAAACCTCGTGAGAGTGTTAACGTTAATACAGGTGAGCGTGTACTTATTGAAGGTCATGATAAGATTACGTTCACTCCTGACGCTGTCATGAAAGAACTTGTCAACAAGCCATTCTCACAGTTTGAAACTGTTGTTATTAATGATGGTGTTAATACAGAAGAGTTAGAACGTGTTCCTATTGAGGATAGTTCAGAAGAGGTAAAGTCTGAAGCAACAAATGAAACTTCAACTACTACTATTACAGATGTACAATCAGATAGTATTAGTGAGGAAAAAGACAGAGAGAAGGAGCTTGCTAAAGAGACGAACCAGCATGTAGAAAAAGAGTCTCTGCCAGTAGAGAAGGTTATTGAAGACAACTTGAGCACAGTAAGTCATTCAAATGAAGCTGATGAAGAACCTTCTTTACTAAAAGACGAAAATCTCTCAACAGTAATCGAACAACCTTCGACACAAGATGAAATCGAAGATGTGTTACAAGAAGAGACGGTTGATGCTACTGTGAAATGGGCTGAGGAGGTTTCCAAAGCAGAACAAACTAACTCAAAGAAACCAGCTGAACAGAAAGAACCTCCATTGAATGATAATCCGATTGTTGTAGAACAGTCACAGCAGGAGGTGCCTTCGAAGATTATTAATGAAGGTGTTGGAGAAGATTCAAAACAGTCAGAATCACCGAAAGCTAGCAATGAAGTTGTAGAAGACCCACAGAGAGAAGAACCTTCGCAGGACGAGAATGTAGCAGATGTTGCAAATCTTTCTAAGCAGGAAGAGCCTTCAAAGCTGTCAAATGATGATGATAGTGATGAGGAAAGCTCTGCAAATGGTACATTAAAGAAGGTTGCCTTGATAGCTTTCCTTGTAATTGTATGTCTTGGTATTTTCCTTTGGACACGAATAGGTAATAAAGAAGTAAGGAAAACTTCGACTGATGTTGCGGAACAAACAAGTAAGAAAGAAGATAACCCTTCACTTGGAACAAAAACGGTTCCAGCAGATACAGTTAGTAAGACTAAAGCTAAGAAGGTATTAGAAAAGAAAGAAACATCTGAAGCTGAGTCGTTTGCAGCACTAAACCATGACGCTCGTATCCGTTATGGGGCATATAACATTGTTGGTATAGACCGCATTGTTGTATTGAAGAAGGGTGAAACAATGGAGAAATATAGCCGCAAGACGCTTGGTGCAGATATGGTTGGCTATTTCCAAGTACTTAATGGTTGTAAGACAATGCAAGCTGGTGATACAATGAAAGTACCTAAGGTTGAATTAAGACCCGAGTATAGGAATAGGTAAAGTTTCGTTGTTTTATATAAAATTATAACCACCTTGCGCAGGTGTGATTATGTAGAAAAAGTCCTTAAAATATGTTTTAAGGACTTTTTTAATATAATTTAGACACTATTCTTCGCTTCATCCGCATTTATGTTGTACTTTTGCGACTAATAGAATAAGAATATAATAGTACAATAATAATTCGTAAGATAATGGCAGAATCTATTGATATTAGAGAGTTAAATGAGCGGATAGAAAGACAGAGTACATTTGTTACCAACTTGACGACGGGAATGAATCAAGTCATTGTTGGGCAAAAACATCTGATAGATTCATTATTAATATCACTGCTCAGTGATGGTCATATTCTCCTTGAAGGAGTACCAGGTTTAGCAAAGACGCTTGCAATTAAAACGTTATCACAGCTCATAGATGCTCGTTATAGTCGAATTCAGTTTACTCCAGACCTTTTACCTGCAGATGTTATTGGTACGCAGATATACTCACAAAAGGATGAGGCTTTTCATGTAAAGAAAGGTCCTGTGTTTGCTAACTTTGTGCTTGCAGATGAGATCAATCGAGCTCCAGCGAAAGTTCAGAGTGCTTTGTTGGAAGCAATGCAAGAACATCAAGTTACTATAGGTGAGACTACCTTTGAACTTCCTAATCCTTTCCTTGTTATGGCAACTCAGAACCCAATAGAGCAGGAGGGAACCTATATGCTGCCAGAAGCACAAGTAGACCGCTTTATGTTAAAGGTTGTTATAGACTATCCTACGATAGAAGAGGAGAAACTTGTTATACGTGAGAACCTTCAAGAGAGTATGCCTGTTGTGCATCCTGTCGTTAGTGCCAATGAGATTCTTGAGGCTCGTCGTGTAGTTAAGGATGTATATATTGATGAAAAGATAATGCAATATATTGCAGATATAGTATTCGCTACGCGTTATCCAGAACGTTATCAGTTACCAGAATTGAAGCAAATGATGACATTTGGAGGTAGTCCACGTGCAAGTATTAATCTTGCAAAGGCTAGTCGGGCATACGCATTTATTAAGCATCGTGGTTATGTTGTCCCTGAAGACGTGCGTGCTATGGCTCATGATGTGCTACGTCATAGAATAGGACTATCATACGAGGCTGAGGCTGCTGACCTTACTACAGAGAAGATTATAAGTGAAATTATTAATAAAGTACAAGTGCCATAATCTCTATATTAGGCTTTAGAAGTATTTAGAAAGCATTATCGTCATTTTTTATGGAGACTACTGAATTATTAAAGAAGGTCCGTAAGATAGAAATCAAGACCTTAGGACTAAGCCAGAATATCTTTGCTGGGCAGTATCATTCTGCCTTTAAAGGTCGTGGTATGGCTTTTTCTGAGGTGCGTGAGTATCAGTATGGTGATGATGTTAGAGATATTGATTGGAATGTAACAGGCCGTTTCCATCGTCCGTATGTAAAGGTATTTGAAGAAGAACGTGAGTTAACAGTGATGTTGCTGATTGATGTTAGTGGCTCACTTGATTTCGGTACTTTAGGTCAGTTAAAGCGAGAATGTGCAACAGAAATAGCTGCTATTTTAGCTTTTTCTGCTATTCAAAATAATGATAAGATTGGTGTTATATTCTTCTCAGACCGTATAGAGAAATACATCGCTCCAAAGAAAGGACGTAAGCACATCCTTTATCTTATTCGTGAAATGTTAATTTTCACACCTAATAGTAAGAAAACAGATGTAGGAGTAAGTCTTGAATACCTTAATAAAGTGATGAAGCGACGTTGCACTGCATTTGTTATTAGTGATTTCTATACGCGTAAGGATTTTAGTCAAGAACTTCGAATAGCTAATAAGAAGCACGATGTCGTTGCGATTCAAGTATATGATCCTCGTGCAAAGGATATGCCTGATATAGGATTAATGAAAGTTATTGATGCTGAAACTGGGCATGAGATGTATGTTGATACACATGATGTGCGCTTAAGAAAGGAACATAAACGGTATTGGATGGAGCGTGAGAAACGCCTACATGATACGTTAAGCCAGAGTCGTGTAGATAGTGTGGCGATAGCAACGGATGATGATTATGTTAAAATGTTGATGTCGTTGTTTGCAAAGAGAAATCGATGAAAAGATATATTATACTATTTGTATTGCTAATTCTGACTGTTATATGTCATGCACAGGTACAGGTAACGGCAAGTGTGGATTCTGCCCAGATATTAATTGGGGGACGTTCACACTATTACATTACTGTAAATGTACCCAAGGGTAAGACGGTTTCTTTCCCAGAATATAATAATAAAAAGGAGATAGCAGCAGGAGTGGAAGTTCTCCAGACTAAGAGTGATACAACAGAAGTAAATAACGAATTAAGAATAAGAAAGATATATACTATAACAGCTTGGGATGCTAAGCATTATACAATTCCTGCACAGAAAGTAGTTGTAGGAGATGCTACAACGATGACAGGAAAGGTTGGCTTGAATGTTCAAGCTATTCCTGTAGATACAGTAAAGAACATGCCAATGCCACCAGATGACATACAGAAAGTTCCTTTCTCTTGGCATGAGTGGATACCAGTATTTATCTTTATCTTATTGATGATCCTATTTCTTGGTGTTGCATTCTATCTCTATCGTATCCTTCGTCATAAGAAGTCAGGATGGAAACCAAAGAAATCAAAGACTTTATCTTTTTATGAACAAGCTAAACACGACCTTACTGAGATTGCGACAAAGAAACAGATGTATAAAGAGCAAAAGGATTATTATACAGATGTTACAAACGTGTTAAGGACATACATCTATCGGAGATTCAATATCAATGCATTGGAAATGACTTCTCATGAAATGTTGGATTCTCTTAAAGAGACGTGTGACGCATTGAAGATTGACGACTTAAGAGCGATACTGACAACTGTTGATTTGGTTAAATTCGCTAAGTATTCAACTAACTTGAATGATATGGATTATTATCTTAATAGTATTGAGCATTTTATTGATAGTACGAAGATAAATGAACCTGTTGAAGTTGTAAGCGAACCAAAAGAGGATATAAAAGATAAACGTTCACGTAAGATGCTAAAACTTACAATTGCGTTGTTAATTGTTGCGTCTGTAGTAGTATTTCTTTATACACTATCAGAAGTGTATACTCTCGTAATGTAATATAAATATGATATAAGGAATGGAATTTGCCAATATAGGATATCTACTTTTGCTACTATTACTGATACCATATATTTTATGGTATTTCTTTCGTGGTAAAGGTAAAGAGCCAACCATGAGGATGAGCGATACATTTGCTTATCAACATGCTCCCAAGAGTTGGAAGGTAAGATTAATTCATCTTCCTATGGTTTTGCGTTGTATTGTTTATACTTTGGTGGTTATAATATTGGCACGCCCTCAGACCTATAATACTTGGGATGATAAAGATACGGAAGGTATTGATATAATGCTGGCAATGGATGTTTCTGCGAGTATGTTAACAGAAGATGTATTCCCTAATCGCTTGGAAGTAGCTAAGGAAGTAGCGTCTGAGTTTATTAATAGTCGACCAAATGATAACATCGGACTTACGATATTTGCAGGTGAAGCCTTCACGCAATGTCCAATGACACTTGATCATACAGCCTTATTGAATCTTCTTCATGGTGTGCGTACAGATTTAGTTACGAGTGGACTGATGCAAGATGGTACTGCTATTGGTATGGGGTTGGCGAATTCTGTTAGTCGTTTGAAAGACTCAAAGGCAAAGAGTAAGATAGTCATCCTTTTAACTGATGGTAGTAATAATGTTGGTTCTATCTCTCCGATGACAGCAGCTTCTATTGCTAAGAAATTCGGTATTAGAGTCTATACGATTGGTCTTGGTAGAGAGACTGGTGAGGATATAGGTGCTATTGACTATAAGACTCTGCAGGACATAGCCGTTTCAACACATGGAGAATTCTATAGAGCACAAAGTCAGGCAGAGTTATCTAAAATTTATCAAGATATTGATAAACTTGAAAAAACTAAGATGAAGGTAAAGGCTTATGACCATCTACATGAAGCTTATATGCCTTTTGCATGGTTAGCATTGATACTTTTTTGCTTTGAGCTATTACTTCGTTGGACAGTCTTTAGACGATTACCATAAGTTTATCTCTTTGTAATGTCAATAATAGATCAATTGCATAACAAGAATATTTGAAGAATGTTTAGATTTGATAATCCTATATATCTATGGTTGTTGTTACTGATACCTTTATCAGTAATGATTTACTTGTATTCTATTCGTAAGCGTAAGCAACGAATAGCAAGATTTGGGAATCCCATACTTGTACGCCAACTATCTCCAATGACAAGTAAGAAGCGTAGTTGGATTAAATTTGTGTTACTTGAATTATCATTGCTTTTTCTCATACTTATTCTTGCCCGTCCACAAATAGGAAGTAAGCTTGCAACTAACAAGGAGCGAGAAGGAATAGAGACTATTATAGCACTTGATATTAGTAACTCTATGTTGGCAGAGGATGTTGCTCCGTCTCGTTTAGAAAAGAGTAAGTTGTTGGTAGAGAACTTAATGAATAAGTTTAGCGAGGATAGAATAGGGTTAATAGTCTTTGCTGGAGATGCTTTTGTTCAGTTACCGATAACAAGTGATTATGTTTCTGCTAAGATGTTTTTAGATAATATCAACCCTTCATTAATTGAAACACAAGGTACTGACATCGGAAAAGCACTCCAACTTTCTATGAATAGCTTCACACCTAATTCAAAAGTGGGTAAGGCTATTATCTTGATAACAGATGGTGAAGATAATGAAGGTGGTGCTGAAGAAATGGCAAAGCAAGCACAAAGTAAGGGAATAAAAGTCTTCATTTTGGGTATTGGCTCAAAAGAAGGGGCCACTATTCCAATGCCAGATGGAGGATTATTAAAGACTTCGACCGGTGATGTTGTTAAGACACATCTTAATGAAGAGATGTGTAAACAAATTGCTGACGCAGGTCATGGCGTATATCTTCATGTTAATAATAGTAGTACTGCCGATGCTGTGCTGGGTAGAGAACTCGATAAACTTCAAAAAGGAAAAATCAATAATATTGCTTATAGCGACTTTGATGAGCAATTTCAAGCATTAGCATTGCTTGTTGTTATTTTATTGATTGCAGATGCTGTATTACTTGAAAGAAAAAGACGATGGTAAGAGTATGACAAAACGACTTTATATCATAGTATGCTTGTTGATGATGTTTGTTGAAATGAATGGACAAACATCTAATCAACTGATAAGGGAAGGGAATAGACTCTTTTCCTCAAAGAAGTATGCTCAATCTGAGATACTTTATCGCAAAGCAGTAGATAAGGATGTCAACAATGCTATAGCTAATTATAATTTAGGCCGAAGCCTACAAGAACAAAAGAAGAACGCAGAAGCAAAGAAGTTTTATGAAGCTGCAGCAAAGTTAGAGAAGGATCCTATTCGTCAGTCAAGTAGTTACAATAACTTAGGAACTATCTTCCAAAACGAAAAAGACTACACAAAGGCGATAGAGGCTTATAAAAATGCGTTACGTCATAATCCAAACCACAATAACGCACGATATAACCTTGAGTTGTGTAAACAAAAGCAGAAGCAACAAAAGCAGAAGCAACAATCATCAAACGATAAGAAGAATAAATCAAATAAGGATAAAGATAAGAAGAAGCAGTCTCAGAATAAGAATCAAAAGAACAATCAGAAAAAGAATAATCAGCAGAAAGATAAGCAAGATATGAGTAAAGAGAATGCTGAGCAGCTTCTTAATGCTGTTAAGCAACAAGAGAAAGAGACTCAAGAGCGTTTATCAAAAGCCATGCGTCAGCCTTCTGATAGAAAACTTGATAAAAACTGGTAATATTGGAAATATGAAACGATATATATTTTTATTATTCTCTCTCATGAGTGTTTGTTTCTTACAAGCACAACGAGTACGAGTAGCTGCACCTAAACAAGTAACTGTTGGAGAGGAGTTCCAAGTTGAATATGTTGTATATACTCAAGATGTACGTAGATTTCAGTTGGGAAGATTGTCAAGCGGTGTTGAAAAAGTATTTGGGCCGGCAACTTCATCACAATCCAATTATCAATTTATTGATGGACATGCAAGTAGTTCATCTTCTGTATCATTCACATACGTATTTGTAGCTACAAAGAAAGGTAGCGTAAGTATTGGTCCTGCACATATCTTTGTGAATGGTCAGGAATTAGCTTCAACACCTGTAAAGATTATGGCTACTACAGGGTCTCATGGCTCTATGAGTAATGGATATTATGATACGCGAAGTGATTCTCGTTCAGCTGCTTCAAAGGTAACAGCTAAGGACTTATTCATCAAGGTAAGTGCAAATAAGACCACTGTATATGAGCAGGAGCCAGTCTTACTTACATATAAGGTATATACAACAAAGAACTTACGTCAGCTTATTGGTAAAATGCCCGATTTGGCGGGATTTCATGTACAAGAAATAGATTTACCACAACAAAAGACTTTCCATAAAGAACGTATAGGAAAACGTGTGTACAACTGTGTCACTTGGAGTCAGTATGTTATGTATCCACAAATGACGGGTACATTAAAGGTTCCTCCTTTGACTTTCCATGGTGTCATTCAGGTACCAAATAGTTTCAATCCTTTTGAAGCTTTTGGCATCGATGGAGGGAGTACAAGTTT
Organism: Prevotella sp. C561; assembly: GCF_000224595.1. Lineage (NCBI taxonomy): Bacteria > Pseudomonadati > Bacteroidota > Bacteroidia > Bacteroidales > Prevotellaceae > Prevotella > Prevotella sp. C561. The sequence goes on from NZ_JH114140.1 coordinate 154,690, forward strand.
CAAGAAAGATGTCGTAGCGCCAGAATTAGCTATAAAGGTTCTTCCTTTACCTAATCGTCCTGCTAATTTTTCAGGTGGTGTTGGACATTTCAATCTCTCGGCACAATTAAATAAGAAGGAAGTTAAAGCTGGCAATCCAATTACTATTCGTGTTGTTGTCAGTGGAGCAGGCAACTTGAAACTAATTAAGCAGCCTATTATTCAAATTCCTAAGGGAGTTGAATCTTATGATGTTAAGGTAACAGACAAAACTCAGCTTACTACAAAGGGAGCTGAAGGAAACATGATTTATGATCAGGTTGTAATACCTCATCAAGAAGGTCTTGTAGCTATTCCTCCTGTAAAGTTCTGTTATTATGACTTATCACAAAAAAAGTATATTACGTTACAGACTGAGCCAATGGACTTGGTTGTATCTCGAGGTGATGGTTCCTCAAAAGATATTCTGTCTGTTGATTTGCCTAATGAAGACATATTACCTTTGAAGAAGGGTGACAGCACTCTTGACAATATTGGTAATTTATTCTTCGGTTCTACAGTATATTATATTATTCTAATTCTACTGTTAAGTATAGGTGGTGGTTTGTCTTTCTACTATCGTAAACGTTTTGCTTATCGTGTAGATATGGTTTTTAAGCGTGGTAAGAACGCAAATCGTATAGCTTCCAGTCGTTTACGTGCTGCTGAGCTCTTGATGTTAAAGAATAAGAACCTTGATTTCTATGATGAGGTATTACAAACTTTATGGGGTTATGCGAGTGATAAGCTAAATCTGCCGGTAGAACATTTGTCACGAGAGAATTTGAGTGAACAATTTAGTAAGATAGATATAGCAAAGGAAGTAATAGATAATTATATCTCCGCTATTGATGAATGTGAGTTTGAGCGTTATGCTCCAGGAGACGAAAAAGGTAATATGAAACGTACTCTAACTGTTGCAATGAAGGCTATTGCAGATATGGAAGAAGCTATTAAGAAATTGAAATCCTCAAAGAAAAAAGCATTCCTCTTTTTGCCTTTACTCTTCTGTCTGTCGTTCTTCTTCTCTGCGCAGCTTTCTGCGCAGACTAAGTCAGATGTAGATAATCTCTATCAGAAAGGAAATTATGTACAAGCAGTGAAGGGTTATGAGAAATTATTAAAGCAGGGAGAGTCTGCCGCTTTATATTATAACCTTGGTAACTGCTATTATCGACTTGATAATATTCCTCACGCTGTATTATCTTATGAGCGTGCACAACGTCTTGCCCCAAGTGATGAAGATATTCGTTTCAATCTTCAGTTAGCGCAGTCTAAGACAATAGACAATTTAACTCCTGAGTCTGAGATGATTTTTGTTACTTGGTATAAGGCATTGGTTAATCTCTTTAGTATAGATAGCTGGGCTTATCTTAGTCTTGTTTGTCTGTTTATTTCTATTGTGGCACTTGTTGTTTATTTATTTGTTGATATAGAAATTCTTAGAAAGTTATCTAAGATAGTACTGCCTTTGTTCTTTTTCTTCTTCCTTATCAATACTTTCTTTGCTATACAACAGGTATATCTATTAGACTCAGAAACCCATGGTATTATCATGTCGCCTTCTGCTGTTGTTAGAAAGATGCCCGATCAGAAATCTGCTGACTCCTTTATTCTCCATGAAGGATCGAAAGTGAGAATCATAGATAATAGCATGAGTCAATGGACTGAAATCAAATTAAGTGATGGTCGTCAAGGCTGGATTAAGGCTGATAATGTTGAGGCTATTTAAGTCTGTTGTCAGTTAATATTTGTTTTAATCGAAGGATGAATTTAGACGCTTTACAGACATTTGATAAGTCAATTTTACTCGCATTCAATGGAGGTGAGAATATCTTTCTTGACTCTTTTGTGCTCACGTTGACGTCTGCTTACACGTGGATTCCTCTTTATGCGTCTTTACTTTATCTGGTTATAAAGAATAATGAGAATTGGCAGAAGATAATGCTTATTATTGGTACTGTTGCATTAGGTCTTTTCATAGTGAATGGCACCAATCTTGGTATTGTCAAACCACTTATAGCAAGGGCACGACCGCTTAATAGTCCTGATTTACAAGGGATAGTTGTTTCCGTAAACCATTACGTGGCCGATGGCTACAGCTTCTTCTCTTCTCATACGGCAAACGCATTTGTTCTTGCTGTTTTTTTCAGTTTATTAGTACGTGACCGTATCTTTTCTATCTTGATGATAGTGTGGAGTATTATCGTATCACTAACCCGTCCTTATCTTGGAGTCCATTACCCTTCAGATGTACTTGTAGGTATGATATTTGGATCAAGTGTCGCTGTTCTCATTTATTTTTTATACCTTCGCATGTATATTCGGTTTAGTGATAAGTTACACTATATCTCTACGAAATATACGCGAACAGGTTATAGCTTCGCAGATATAGACGTTGTTATCTGTGTACTTATATTGTCATTCATTTATGCGGCATTTCGTGCCGTCTTATCTATATAAATTAAATTATGTCTGAAGATACAAAACATATTTGCATTACTGATTATAACTACCCACTCCCCGATGAGCGCATCGCTAAGTTTCCATTAACAGAGCGCGACCATAGTAAGCTGTTGCTTTATAAACATGGTGAAGTATCGGAGGACATTTTCTATAATCTTCCTGAATATTTGCCTAAAGGTGCATTAATGGTTTTCAACAATACGAAAGTCATTCAGGCACGTATGCACTTTCGCAAGGAAACAGGAGCACTTATAGAGGTATTCCTTATGGAGCCAGCACAGCCAACAGATTATGAATTGATGTTCCAAACTAATCACGAGTGTGCGTGGCTTTGTATGGTTGGCAACCTTAAGAAATGGAAGGAAGGGGCATTAAAGCGTGCGTTTGAAATCAAAGGACATAAGTTGACCCTCACTGCAACTATGGACCGCAGCAAGGTGCATGAGCAGGCAGGTGGTACTAATCACTGGATTCATTTTGAGTGGGATAATGCTAACATCTCATTTGCTGAAATCCTTGAAGCCGTAGGCGAATTACCTATCCCTCCGTATCTTAATCGTGCGACAGAGGAGAGTGATAAGGAAACCTATCAGACGGTTTATTCAAAGATTAAAGGTTCTGTAGCAGCACCTACGGCTGGACTTCATTTTACAGATAAGGTGTTAAATGCTTTGGACGAGCATGGTATTGACCGTGAAGAACTCACACTCCACGTGGGTGCAGGTACTTTCAAACCTGTAAAGAGCCACGAGATAGAGGGACATAGTATGCACACGGAGTATGTAGTTGTTCGTCGACAAACCTTAGAGAAACTTTTACAGCATAATTGCAATGCTATTGCTGTTGGAACAACAAGCGTCAGAACTCTTGAAAGCCTTTATTACATGGGTGTGAAACTTGTGTCAGCTCCCGATATGGCTGAGAAGGACCTCCACGTTAATCAGTGGGAACCATACGATTTACCACATAATGAAGAAGGACTGGTCGAGGTGAATGGCAAAGCTGTATCTGTTGATGAAGCTATAAGGAACTTACTTACTTATTTAGACAGGGACGGATTGAACGCACTTCACTCAAGCACACAGATTATCATAGCGCCAGGATATTCATACAAGATAGTCAAAGCACTTGTAACTAATTTCCATCAACCACAATCCACACTGCTACTTTTGGTAAGTGCATTCCTAAAAGGTGATTGGCGTAAGGTCTATGACTATGCACTTAGTCATGATTTTCGTTTCTTAAGTTATGGTGACTCCTCTTTACTTATACCTTAATATAATAAGGTGAATATAAGATTTTGAGGTACCATTCCAAATGATCGAGTGCATTATTTCCACTGGTAAGATATATTAGGAGGTGTGTGCTCAATAAATAATACTCAATAGGGAGAAGACGCAATTAAACTTTTTAATGTAGATAGATGTGTCAATCCCAATAAACTTTAATGATAGGTCAAAGATGAAAATAGGAGATAAAGTTAGATTTCTGAGCTCTACGGGCGGTGGAATCATTGCTGGTTTCAAAGGAAAGATAGTGTTGGTTGAAGATGAAGATGGCTTTCAGATTCCAACGCCTGTCAATGAGGTTGTTGTCGTTGAAGATGCTGCAACCGATCGTGCCAAGCTGCGTATCGACCAGCAGCAACGTAAGATGGAGAAAGGTGAGGATAATCGCAGCATTAAGCAACGATTGACAGCTGTGGGAGCAGAAGAAGAGGAGGTAGGGGAGAATTGGCGTGATGTCGATGCTGACATTGAGCTTAATGATGACCCTTCAATTAATTTTGAAGCCCCAGTAAAAGAGCGTGTTGGTGGTGATGAGTTGTCTGTCTATTTGGCTTTCACTCCTACTGATATAAAGAATCTTACGACGACACACTTCAAGTCTTACCTCGTCAATGATTCAAATTACTATGTTCATTTCTCTTACGCATTGAAACAAGAAGAGAAGTGGGTACTGAAAGCTGTTGGTGAGTTAGAACCTAATATGAAGTTACTCATAGAGGATTTCACACTTGCCGACCTCAATAACATGTTACAGGGCTGTGTTCAGCTTCAGAGTTATAAGAAGGATAAGCCTTTCACCCTCAAGCCTACTTGCGATCTTCAAGTTAAGATTGATGCCGTGAAGTTCTATAAGCTCAATACTTTCCACGAGAGTGTATTCTTTGAACAACCAGCTTTGATATACACGTTAATAGAGAAAGACAAGCCAGCACAGCATCCGATGTTAGAACCTCTGACAAGGAAAGCAGAGGACGAGGCTACCGAGAAACTGAAAGTGGAATATTCTTCTCCAAGTCGTCTTTCTGAAGAAGAGATTGACAAAAAGACTGAGGAACTTGCTAAACGTTACAAAGTTGAGCGTAAGAAGCCTGCGAAGCAGATTCTTAACGATGATAAGATTATCATAGATCTTCATGCTGATGAGTTGCTTGAGACGACAGTTGGTATGACCTCAGCCGATATTCTTGAATATCAATTGGATGTTTTCCGTCGTACACTCGACCAGTATAAGGGGCAGCGTGGTAAGAAACTCATCTTTATTCATGGCAAGGGCGAAGGTGTTTTGCGCCATGCTATCATCCATGAGCTCAACTATAAATACAAGCATTATTCTTATCAGGATGCTTCTTTCCGTGAGTATGGCTACGGAGCTACCCAAGTGACAATTAAATAAATTAGTTTTTTATATGAAAAATGGACTTATAAAGGTTGCCGCAGCTATCCCAGCGGTGAAGGTTGCTGATACGAAGTTTAATCTCATAGAGACTGAGAAGCAGATTGCCGTTGCTGATGGACAGGGTGTAGAGATTATTGTTTTCCCAGAATTGTCATTGACGGGTTATTCTTGTCAAGACCTATTTCAACAACAGTTATTGTTGGATGATGCCGAACAATCTGTCCTTAGATTACTTGAATTTACACGCCAGTTAGATATAACAGTCATTGTGGGTGCACCCGTTACTGTTGGTCCGCTGCTACTTAACTGTGCAATCGTGATACAGCAGGGTAAACTACTTGGAATCGTTGCAAAGACATTCCTTCCTAATTACAGTGAGTTCTATGAGAAGCGATGGTTTGCTTCCTCACAGGATTTACGTCCACAGCATATTCACTTTGCAGGGAGTAATATCCTCGTAACACCCGAACTACAGCTTTTCCGCACATCAGAAGGTGTGACCTTCTCTATTGAGATTTGCGAAGATGTATGGGCTCCAACCCCGCCAAGTAATCATCTTGCTTTGGCTGGTGCTGAGATTATCTTTAACCTGTCAACGAGTGATGACCTTATAGGTAAGCATGATTACTTAAAGAATCTTTTGTCTCAACAGAGCGCACGCACCATCAGCGGGTATGTCTATAGCAGTAGTGGTTTTGGTGAAAGTACACAGGATGTTGTCTTTGGGGGTAATGCTTTAATCTATGAAAATGGTACACTCCTAAAACAAGCGAAGCGTTTTCAGATTGATCCACAGTTAGTTATATCTGAAATTGATATCGAACGTCTGCGTGGAGAACGTCGCACTAATAGTACATTTGTCAATGCGCAGCGTCCTGTTGCTTCTGGACTTGTCGGTATTACAGGACAAATCGGTAAGTTGGGTATCCATGTTGAATGTATGCCACCACTTAATCCTATGCGCGACTTTGTGCTGACACGTGAGTTTGATAAGCATCCTTTCATTCCCAAGTCAGAGAACATAAAGGATGCTTGCGATGAGATTTACAATATTCAAATTAGTGGTTTAGCGAAACGATTAGTACATACAAATTGTAAGACGGCAGTCATTGGTATCAGTGGTGGACTTGATTCTACCCTTGCTTTACTTGTAGTTGTCAAGACGTTCGATAGACTTGGGCTTGATCGTAAGGGTATTGTGGGTGTCACTATGCCAGGTTTTGGAACTACTGGGCGTACCTACAAAAATGCAATGTTACTCATGGAACGTCTTGGAATAACAATACGAGAAATTGATATTAAGGCTTCTGTCTTGCAGCACTTTGAAGATATAGGCCATGATGCCAATGTTCATGACTCAACATACGAGAATGCGCAGGCACGTGAGCGTACGCAGATTTTGATGGATTTGAGTAATCAGTTGAATGGACTTGTTATTGGTACAGGCGACCTTAGTGAGTTAGCTTTGGGCTGGTGTACCTATAATGGCGACCACATGAGTATGTATGCTGTTAACTGTAGCATACCAAAGACGCTGATACAGTATCTTGTTCGTTATGCAGCTGATACTGCAAAAGATAAGACAGTAGGTCAGACTTTGATTGATATTGTAGACACGCCAATCTCACCAGAGTTGACACCAGCTGATAATAAGGGAGATATAGCACAGAAGACAGAAGACCTTGTCGGTCCATACGAGCTTCATGATTTCTTCCTTTATTATGTTCTTCGCTGTGGTTTCCGTCCTTCTAAAATCTATTGGATGGCACAGAATGCCTTCCGTGGTGTTTATACTGATGATGTTATTCTACATTGGTTACGCCTCTTCTATCGTAGATTTTTCTCACAGCAGTTTAAGCGTTCGTGCTTACCTGACGGACCAAAGGTTGGCAGCGTGAGCCTTTCTCCACGTGGCGACTGGAGAATGCCTTCAGACGCTATGTCTACAAATTGGCTCAAAGAGTTAGAAGAATTATCATGAAACGGACAGTTTTAAGTCTTTTCATCCTTTTATTGATTCCTCTGTGCAGCCTTGCACAGGGGAATCTTCCTTTGCTCCAAGTCCCTATATTAGACCTGTTACAATATCAGGTGCAGAAGGGTAAAAGGGCAATAGCACCTTTTCTTTTTAGCAAATACGGATTTAGGCGAATACCGACTGAGCTGGTGAATGACGATGCTCGTCAGCTTTGGGGATGGCATGTCGGTCCAAACGGCGAATTCAATCAAGTGAAACAGCCTTTTTATCGACTCTTTGCAAAGAAGGATAATTCGAGTATAGCAATCATTGACGATAGGAGAGGAGCATTACAAGTCGTCTTTTGGAACAAGGAATATTACCATGTTTTTATCTCTGGACTTCAATTGCATGGCTATCGACTACAACCCATGAAGCATACGAGTAATATTCTTCGTTTTCAGCGAGAGGGTAGTTCTGTGATTGTTGATGTAACGGTGTGGTCGGATATATATGTTTTAGAACTCCATAACTAAGTTTGCTATTGTAGGCTTTCTTTTACTTGGAGTAAAAGAACTACCTTATTTGTTGAATGTAATAAAATATATTTACATTATTTTGCGGGTAGTTGGGTTGGGAAATGAAAAATATGTTTTTAATTTTTTCTTACAACTATCTCGTTCTTAGATAGTTATAGATGGCGTTGGAGAAGACGCCTAACAAGAGTTAAGAAAGGCGTTAACAACATGCTAAAAGGGCGTCTTTTAGATGGCAATAAAGGCTTAGTTCGACTGTAGTTAAGCCTTAGTACATTTGGAATAGAGGAAAAATATTAACATTCTTGCATGCTTTCTGTTTCTGTACGAAGAAGGTATTGGGATTTAATAATCTATTCTATACCTAAAATGTAATCGTTATTTTAGTATTTTACATTCACTTTCTTCGTTTTCTGTAGGATATTACTTAACTTTGTAAACACATTAAACAATCTTTATCATTGATATAATATAAATCTAAAAACATCTTATGAGAAACGGACTACTTTTGTTGTTAATGTTATTATTTTGCTGCAGTAATGTACATGCAAAAGACGACGCAATCCCTGTTCAAGGGCGAGTGCTTGATAACATGACGGGAGCTGGAGTGCCAAGTACCAAAGTTTACCTGATGACATCAGACAGTGTGGTCATTGATAGTACGATTACCTATCCTGCAGAGGCTGAAGAATATGCAGGATTCTACCGCTTTGAACACTTGACAAAAGTCGGGAATTACATCGTACGTGCAAGTGCTGAGGGGTATGAGGACGGCTATATGCGCTGTGTATTGAGGAGTAAGCGTGAGTTTTTTGTATCTGTAAAGCCTATACGATTGGCAAAGGCGCACGAATTGGCAGAAGTGACCGTAAAGGCTACAAAGGTTAAGATGGTTGTTGCAGGCGATACGATTGTTTATAATGCTGATGCTTTCAACCTTGCAGAGGGGAGCATGCTTGATGCACTAATTAGCAAGTTGCCAGGCGCACGACTGACCAAAGATGGGCAAATATTCGTCAATGGCAAGTATATTCAAAGCCTTTTAGTCAACGGACGAGAGTTTTTCAGTGGAAACCCAATGCTGGCATTGGAGAATCTACCTGCCTATACGGTTAATAAAATCAAAGTTTTTAACAAGTCGGGAGCAGCTTCAAAGTTGGCAGGACGTGATATGGGCGACAAGAACTATGTGATGGATGTAAAGCTGAAGAAGGAGTATGCCGTAGGATATATGGGTAACGTTGAAGCTGGTGCTGGTTCGAACAACAGATATAAGCTACGTGGCTTAGCCATAAAGTTCTCTGACAAAGAACGCATCGGAATATTTGCCAATAGCAACAACCTTAACGACAATCAGCGAGCAGCACTTAATGGTGAGTGGAGCCCACAAGATGTAGGGAGTGGATTGCAGACAACTAAAACGGTTGGTGCTCAATATATGCGCTTTTTAGGAAATGATTTTTCTTGGTTCGATATTAGTAGCCTTTGGAATCATACAAATACTGATGACGAATCTCACTCGTCTAAACAAACATTCTTGTATGGTGGAGATTCATATCAGCATAGCAGGTATAAGTCGTTAGGAAGTTCTGATAATTGGTCAGCGGGCAGCAATTTATGTATCCAAAAAGACGAATATTATACGATTAATAACCTTTCTTTTTCATATACCCATAGTCATGGCTTAAATAATAGTAGTATTGAGACTTCTGATAATCAATCACTACTTAACCGTATGCTATCGGCAAATAGCCTTGAATCGAGGAATGTTGATTTTAATCTTCAAAATAGAAATGGTATCAGCATTATTGCTGATATGATTAGGTGGAACTTTGGAATCAATTATAACCGTAACACGCAAAAGACCTTTTCTCTACAGGATTTGACCTATCAACAGCATAGCCTTCCACGTGATTATCGTAATCAATATATAAACCGCCTTAATCAAAACCTTAAGTTGTCAGCTGGTATCAGTTATAATTGGGCTTTTAGAAATATCAGCTTACAACCTGAGTATAATTACGCATATTCTTATATAAAAACGGATAATCCACTCTATCGTCTTGATAAGATTTCTGGACGTGATAGTAGTTTGTTCGATAGATTGCCCTCTGCCACAAGCATCTTGGCTACAGTCCTTGATAATGGGAATACTTATCACTTTACTGAGTATCAAAATAGTCATCAATTTAACTTCTGCTATAGAGACTTGCATAGTAAACTCTTGAAGTGTGAGCTAAGTGTCAATCTGCCTGTTCGTATAGCTCATGCCAACCTTTATTATCAACGCATGGGACGACATGATGTGTCTCGACAGAGCATATTCTTTGAACCTAATATATGGTTAAAGGGTAACGCATGGGAGATAAAAGCTAAGATGAATTCTGAATTCCCTGACCTCACAACAATGGTTAATTATCGTGATGACAGCAATCCTATGAATATTATATTAGGCAATACGCAGCTTCGTAATATTCATTATTATGACATAGAAGGTGGTAAGACATTTGAGGGAAAGAAACATAGTCGCCTTAACATTAATACGGGTTATCATCAGACGGATAATGCTGTGGCTTATAGTCTTGTATTTGATAAACAAACAGGTGTTTCAACCGTTCAGCCTATTAGTGTAAATGGTAATTATCGCATTGATTTAGGAATAGGATATACCCGTCCGCTGGATAAAAAAGAGAAATTAAGTATTGATAATCAAGCATCCTTTAACTATAATCATAACGTTGACATGGCAATGGTACAAGGGGCTACACAAAGTCAACGAAGTATTGTAAATAACTGGAAGATAAGTAACATCTTGAAACTTAATTATCGTCCCGATGACAACTATGAGTTCACACTTCATGGCGGAGGTACATATTATCTTATAAAGAGCCAGCGTGAGGGATTTAATAATATTCATGCAGGAGATTATAATATAGGTATGAATGTGCAAATAACTTTGCCTTGGAAACTACAATTAACAACCGACCTAACAATGTTTGCTCGCCGTGGTTATCAGCTCTCAGAGATGAATACTACCGACTGGATATGGAATGCACAACTTAGTCGCAGTTTCATTAATAAGAAACTTTTAGTTAAGTTGCAAGGCTTTGATATGCTCCGTCAGCTCTCTAATACTCAATACTTAATGAACGCACAAGGAAGAACAGAAACATGGAATAATAGTATTCCACGATATGTAATGTTGTCCCTGTCATGGCGATTTAATGTAAATCCTAAAAAGAAATAAACACTTCAAAATAATAGGTCTTGATAACATTTTTTCGTTATAAGCCCTTTGTGGTATCAAAAAATGTTCGTATCTTTACACCTTGAAAAAGTGCGAAAACGGCTCAGAAAGGAAATAAAGGCTATTGTGGGCAATTTTAGTCTTTCAAAGAAGAGCTCGTTAAAGTGATAGAAATTTATAACAGAAAAAATATATAATGGACGAAAATCAGACAATTGATCAGGACAGAATTATGAAGATCAACATCGAGGAGGAGATGAAAAGCTCCTACATCGACTACTCAATGTCGGTGATTGTGGCACGTGCCCTCCCTGATGTTCGTGACGGTTTTAAGCCTGTTCACCGCCGTATCCTCTTCGGTATGCGTGGTATCGGTAACTTTAGCAACCAGCCTTACAAGAAGTGTGCCCGCGTTGTCGGTGAGGTACTTGGTAAGTATCACCCACATGGTGACTCTTCTGTTTACGGTGCGCTTGTGCGTATGGGGCAGGACTGGAATATGCGCTACAAGTTGGTTGATGGACAGGGTAACTTTGGTTCTGTCGATGGTGACTCTGCTGCTGCGATGCGTTATACTGAGTGCCGCCTTTCAAAGATGGGTGAGCACGTTATGGACGATATCGAGAAGGATACGGTTGACATGGTCAACAACTTCGACGATACGCTGCGCGAACCAGCTGTGATGCCTACAAAGATTCCTAACCTGCTTGTAAATGGTGGTAATGGTATCGCTGTGGGTATGGCAACAAATATTCCTACGCATAATCTTGGCGAAGTTATTGATGGATGTTGTGCTTATATTGACAATCCAGAGATTTCTACTGATGGTTTGATGGAGTTTATTCCTGCTCCAGACTTCCCAACAGGTGCATATATTTATGGTCTTCAAGGCGTAAAAGATGCCTATGAGACTGGCCGTGGCCGTGTCATTATGCGTGCCAAGGCTGAGATTGAGAGCGATGAGAGCCACGATAAGATTGTTGTGACAGAAATTCCTTACGGAGTCAACAAGCAGCAGCTTATCGAATATATCGCTGACCTCGTAAAGGAAGGTAAGATTGAGGGTATCTCTAATGTCAATGATGAAACAGGCCGTCAGGGTATGCGTATCGTTGTTGATGTGAAGCGTGATGCCAATGCAAACGTCATTCTGAATAAGCTCTTCAAGATGACAGCATTGCAGAGTTCTTTCTCTGTAAATTGTATCGCCTTGGTAGCGGGTCGTCCACGTCTATTGAGCCTTCGTGAGTGCATTAAATACTTTGTTGAGCATCGTCACGATGTCACAATCCGCCGTGCACAATTCGACTTGAAGAAAGCACAGGAACGTGCACATATCTTAGAGGCACTGATTAAGGCTTGTGACAATATTGATGAGGTTGTACGTATTATTCGTGCCAGCAAGACACCTTCAGAGGCACAAAGAAACCTTGAGAAACGTTTTGACTTCGATGAGCTTCAATCAAGAGCTATCGTTGATATGCGTTTGTCACAGCTTACAGGTCTGCGTCTTGACCAGTTGCATCAGGAGTTTGAGGAACTCATGCAAACCATTAAGGATTTGGAGGAGATTCTTAATAACCCTGAGCGTTGTAAGGAAGTAATGAAGGAAGAGTTGCAGGAGGTTAAGGAGAAGTATGGCGATGACCGTCGTACAGAGATTATCCCTGATGAGCATGAGTTTAATGCTGAGGACTTCTATCCTAATGACCCTGTTGTTATTACTATCAGCCACCTTGGTTATATCAAGCGCACACCGCTTGCAGACTTTAAGGAGCAGGCTCGTGGTGGTGTAGGTTCTAAGGGTGCTCGCACACGCGAGAAAGACTTCACCGAATATATCTATCCAGCAACAATGCATCAAACGATGTTGTTCTTTACTCGTAAGGGACGCTGCTATTGGATGAAGTGTTATGACATCCCTGAGGGCGATAAGAACTCAAAGGGACGTGCTATTCAGAATATGCTTTCACTTGAGCCAGGCGATTCTGTTAACGCATTCTTGCGTATTCAGGGCTTGGATAATGATGAGTTCCTTGATTCTCACTACGTAGTATTTGCTACAAAGCAGGGTATCGTTAAGAAGACTTCTCTCCGTGCTTATTCACGTCCTCGTACCAATGGTGTGATAGCTATCAATATCAATGAGGGTGATGAGGTTGTAGACGTTCGTCTGACAAATGGTCATAACGAACTTATCATCGCTGACCGCAATGGTCGTGCTTGTCGTTTCGATGAGTCAAATATCCGTACAATGGGCCGTGTGTCTACAGGTGTACGTGGTATGCGTTTGGACGAAGATGGGCAAGACGAAGTTGTTGGTATGATTGTTGTTAATGACCCTATTAACGAGACGGTTATGGTAGTATCTGAAGAAGGTTACGGAAAGCGCTCACAGGTTGAGGATTATCGATTGACCAATCGTGGCGGTAAGGGTGTTAAGACGCTGAATATTACGGATAAGACTGGTAAACTTGTTGCTATCAAGAACGTTACCGATGATAACGACTTGATGATTATCAACAAGAGTGGTATTGTTATTCGTATGTCGGTTGCTGAATGCCGTGTAATGGGTCGTGCAACACAAGGTGTACGTCTGATAAACCTCGCTAAAAAGAATGATGTTATCGCATCTGTATGTAAGGTGATGAGTTCAGAGATGGAGTCACAGGTTGAGGATGATAGTCGTGAAGACCTTCCAAACACTGATGAGGATATCAAGGGAGACGCATCATCCGTAGCAGATAATACAGAGGTGACACCTGTTGATTTCGAGTAAGATGATGAGTTGACCTGTCGACAAGTTGAAAAGTTGACAGGTTACTTGTACCAAGATTATAGGAGACAGCAGTAATCATAAGAATGAATTCAAAATTAATACATGATTATAAACCTTTTAATAAAGATTACTAATATGAAGAAGTTAATGTTCGCAGCATTGATGTTACTCAGTACATCTGCTGCATTCGCTGGCGACAGCGAGCCACTGAAGGCAATCCTTAAGGCACAAAGCTACGCAGAAGCTGCTGAGCTCGTTAAGGCTAACCTCGGACAGCTTACAGACAATGCTGAGAAGGCAAAGGCTTATGACAAGCTCTATCAACTTGCTATGAAGAAGGTAAGTGCAGAGCAGGGTATTCAGCTTGAGAACCAAACTAACCAGCAAATGGGTAAGGAAGGTAACAAAGCTGTTGATGAGAAAGGTCTCTATGAGGCTGTAGGTCAGGCTTTCGATGCTGCTGAGGAAGTAGTCAAGTATGACAATATGCCTAATGCAAAGGGTAAGATTAAGCCTAAGTATACAGATATTGCTGATCAGCTCTACCCACTTCGTGGACAGTTGATTAATGGTGGTATCTTCTATCAGGGTGCTAAGGACGATGCAAATGCTTATAAGTATCTTGCTCGTTACGTAGACTCTGCTGATGAACCAATGTTCTCTAAGTTTGATAAGTCTAAGGATGAGAACTTGAATGAGATTGCTTATTTCGCAACTTATTATGCTTATCAGAATAAGGACTACAAGAAAGCTGAGAAGTATGCTGAATACGCTGTAAAGAGCAAGGATCGTAGTAAGGATGCTAAGCAGTTGCAGTTGGCTATCATGGGTGCACAGCTGAAGACTCGTCAGGACTCTGTTGCTTATGCTGATAAGCTTGCTGGTATCTATGCTCAGGACCCAGAGAATGACGCCGTATTGACAACTTTAACATCTATCTATAGCTCACTTGGTATGCAGAACAAGGCAGAGGAAATTGTAAATGCTGCACTTGCAAAGAATCCTAATAGCTATGGTGCGTTGGTAATGCTTGGTCAGTTCGCAAGTCAGAAGAAGGAATATGAGAAGGCTGCTGACTACCTTACTAAGGCTTTAGCATTGGTAAAGGATGATAATGCAAAGATTGCTATCAATGCATCTATCGGTCAGTGCTGGTTCTATAAGGCACAGGATCGTGTAGCATCTGTGAAGGGTGTATTGTCACCAGCAGCACGTGCTCAGTTCAACGATGTTTACAATAAGGCTATTTCATATCTTGAGACAGCTAAGAAGCTTGATGTTCTTAAAGAGCAGAAGAGCTCTTGGGCTTACCCACTTTACGGTTGCTACTATTTCGTAAAGGGTGCACAAGCTCCTGAGACATTAGAAGCTGCAGCTATTGCTGGCGTTCAGCAGTAAAAGTCTTTAATATTCCCCCTCTTATATGAATTCATTTGTTAAGTCATATAAGAGGGGATTTTGTGTTACTAAAATATAGCCGATGAAAAGAGTACTAATACTGATTATTTCTATTTTTACAAGTTGGAATATCGCAGAGGCACAAGAAGCATATCAGCAGGCTGAGTCGTTTAACCGCCTTGCAAAAGAAGCTTTCACCCGTGTAGAGAAACATTCGAATAGGGATTCTGTTGCCATCTTCAAAGCTGTTGTGGATGGTGTGGAGTATTCATTGAAAAGTGATGAGTTTGACAGGATGCCTAATCGAAAGGGGAAAGTTAATCCAAAGTTTGAAGAGGAAAACAAGAATCGACTTGCTGTTCTGCATCCAATGCTGATAGATGCTGGTAAATATTTCTTGAAAGGAAGCTATACGAGAAATGAAGGACTTGATGCCTTGCAATTATATTTGAAAGCTCGTAAGTCTCCATTAGTAAAAGATAATGTCGATGAGTCAGGTGTTGCTGCTTATTACATTGCTTATTATTATTTGAAAGCACGTGACTTAGAGAAGGCTGACGAATATGCTGATATTGCAATTCAATATGATGAGACTGCACAAGCTGCAGCTGAAGTTAAAGCACAATGTATGCATAATAAGATGGTAAACGAGGAAGATTCCCTGCGTTATCTGTCTGTAATACAACAACTTTATCGTACTGACCCTACGAATGAAACCTATTTCTCATGGATAATGAAGTTCTATCAAAATCCTACACCTAAATTTAATATAGAGGATTTTATAGATAGAATACTTGAAGAGAATACAAACTCAACGGTACCATGGATACTTAAGGGTGAAATTGCTATGCATGCAGAACGTTGGGAAGAAGCTATTGATGCTTATAAACATGCTGATGAAATTGACCCAAGTAGTATTCCTGTTGCTTATAATATAGGTGTATGTTTGAATACTGTGGGAATGGCAGCACGTGAAGATGTTGCTGAACGAAGGAAGAAGAAAGAAGTTGTCTCTGATAATGAATATATGAAGTATTTTGCAGAAGCACGTACTTATCTTGAGCGTGTAAGGGCAAAAGATCCACGTAGAAATAGGGTAGACTGGGTAGGTCCTCTCTATTTAGACTATACGGTATTGAACGATAAAATTAAGGCTGAAGAACTCGAACCTCTTGTAACAAATTATAGAAAGTGAAGTATATAAAGTCATTTTTAATATATATATGTCTGCTTTTTCCTCTTACTGGGATTGCGCAGAAGAAGCAGTTGCAGACTGTACGTGATCAGATAAAGTCTGGGAAGGAACTCATGAAAGCCGAGAATACACTTCGTGGATTGCTGGTTGACTCAGTATCTAAGAAAAATAATAAGATATGGCTCCTCCTATGCGATGCATTGACAAAACAGTATGAGCAGGGAAATGAGAAACTTTATTTGAAACAAAAGTATGATACAGCAGCATTCTTCTCTGTAACGAGAAGATTGTATGACACAATGTCACGCTTTGACTCTCTTGATGCTAAACCTGATGCTGAGGGTAGAGTACGTGCAAAGTATAGGACTAAGCATGCAGAGTTCCTAAACTCTATTCGCCCAAATCTATTCAATGGTGGTTCTTACTTTATTCATAAGAAAGACTATAATACCGCATTTGATTATTATAGCGATTACTTGGAGTCTGCAAATTATCCTCTTTTTGAAGGTTATGACTATATGAAGAATGATGCGCTTATTCCACATGCTGCTTACTGGGCTATGTTCTGTGGATATAAGCTAAGCGATGCAGATAAGATTATGCGCTTTAAGGAACAGGCCGAACGTGATACTTCTATGCTAAACTTTGTAAGGCAGTATGAGGCTGAGGCTTATTTGGTAAAGAGGGATACCGCTATGTATGTAAAGTCTTTGCAAGCTGGCTTCGAGCAATATCCTAACTTTGCATTCTTCTTCCCACGATTAGTTGAATATTATGCTAAGATAGGAGAACACCAGAAGGCATTGGAGATTACGGATCGTGCATTGAAAGCTGACTCTACAAGTCTGTTGTTTCGTTTTGCAAAGAGTACAGCGTTGTTGAACCTTGGCAGGTACAACGAATGTATTGAAATTTGTAAACAACTGATTAAGGATAATGACTCTTATGCTGATGCCTATTATAACATTGGACTTGCTTATTTTAATCAAGCCATAGAATTAAATAAGGATAGGCAGAAGTATCGGGCCAACAAAGAAAAGATAATAACATTATATCAGCGTTCTAAACCCTATATGGAGAAATTCAGAGAGCTTTCACCAACAGCTAAGAGCAAATGGTTAGCTCCTTTATATACTATTTATCTTAATCTGAATATGGGTAAGGATTTTGACGAAATTGATAAGTTGAGAAAGGAAAAATAATGATGAATAACGATATTATTGATAAGCTTGGCATAACACTCAATACAATGCAAGAAGCTACGGCTGACGCAGTGTTGCATACAGGGAAGGATGTTGTCGTGATGTCACCGACAGGTTCCGGTAAAACATACGCTTATCTTCTACCATTGATTCAGCGGTTAGATGCAAAGTCTGATGAGCTGCAAGCTGTAGTCTTAGTGCCAGGGCGTGAGTTAGCGTTGCAGTCGGCTAATGTACTTAAAGACATGGGTAGCGGCTTACGCTCTATGGCATTATATGGTGGACATCCAACGATGGAAGAACATCGTGTGTTGAGAGATATAAAGCCACAAATAGTCTTTGCTACTCCGGGACGATTGAATGATCATCTTGACAAATCAAATATTAATGCAGAAACAATAAAGTGGCTTGTAATAGATGAGTTTGATAAGTGCCTTGAATTTGGTTTCCAAGACGAGATGATGAGTATTCTCTGTAAGTTACCAAATATTGAAAGACGAATCTTACTGTCAGCAACAGAGTCAGAGACCATTCCTAATTTTGTATCAATGGGTAGAACTGTTCATTTGGATTATCGCACAGAAGATGAGAATATTCCTGATCGCATACGTCTCTACACAGTTACAAGTTCAGAGAAGGATAAACTGGAGGTGTTAAAGAGACTTTTACTTTCTTTAGGTGATAAGAGTAGTATTGTATTCTTAAATTATCGTGACTCTGTTGAGCGTACTGCCACATTCTTAAAGGCAGAGGGTTTTACTATTAGTTGGTTCCATGGTGGCTTAGAACAGCGTGAGCGTGAAGCTGCACTTTATCGTTTTTCAAATGGTTCAGCACCAATACTTGTTAGCACCGACTTGGCTTCACGTGGACTGGATATTCCTGATGTTGATAATATTATACATTATCATTTCCCTGAAACGGACGATAGCTATGTGCATAGGGTAGGACGTACAGCACGTTGGGACAAAGAAGGCAGAACCTTCTTCATTCTTGGTCCAGAAGAACATTTGCCAGAGTATGTTAGCAATGAACATGAGGAGTATAAGATACCAGAGTCTTTACCGAAACCTGCTCAGCCTCGCATGGCTACTATATATATAGGTAAAGGGAAGAAAGATAAAATATCAAAGATGGATATAGTAGGTTTTCTTTGTAAAAAAGGAGGATTGAAGTCTTCTGAGATAGGAAAGATTGATGTAAAGGAACGTTTTGCTTATGTTGCAGTGGCACGCACAAAGATAAAAGAAATAATCTCTCTGACTAAAGGAGAAAAAATAAAAGGTATTCGTACCGTTGTGGAAGAAGTAAGGTGACGCATTATACAATGTGTCACCTTTTCCTTGTTATGTCCGTCGACATGTATAAATTGTTTGATATCTTACAGATAAAAAAAGTGGTCTTTTATTTGGAAGTATAAAAATAAAAGCGTATCTTCGCATCGTAAACTATAGAAATCTATTACAATATTTAATACTGATAATAACTACAAAACATAAGTCAAACTTAAACTAAACAATCAGATGAAAAAGTACAATTTTGGTGCTGGTCCATGTATCCTTCCACGTGAAGTAATCGAGAAAACAGCAAGTGCTATTTTAGATTTCAATGGAATTGGTCTTTCAATTGCTGAAATCAGCCATCGTTCAAAGGATTTTCAACCTGTAATGGACGAAGCAATGGCTTTAGTAAAGGAAGTGTTAAATGTTCCTGAAGGCTATTCAGTGCTTTTCTTGGGTGGTGGTGCATCACTTGAGTTCTGCATGATTCCTTTTAACTTCTTGGTAAAGAAGGCTGGTTATTTGAATACTGGTGTTTGGGCAAAGAAGGCAATGAAGGAAGCTAAGTTGTTTGGAGATGTTGTTGAAGTAGCTTCATCAGCAGATGAAAACTACACCTATCTCCCAAAGAATTTTGATGTTCCTACAGATTTGGATTATTTGCACGTAACTACCAATAACACAATCTATGGTACAGAATATCACAAAGATTTGGATGTACCAGTTCGTTTGATTGGTGATATGTCTTCTGATATCTTCAGTCGTCCAGTAGATGTTTCTAAGTACGATTGCATCTATGGTGGTGCACAGAAGAACCTCTCTATGGCAGGTGTAACATTTATCATCATTAAGGACGACGTTCTTGGTCGTGTACAGCGTGAAATCCCAACGATGTTGGATTATCGTACACACATCAAGAAGGGCTCTATGTTCAATACTCCTCCTGTAGTACCTATTTATACAGCATTGGAAAATCTCCGTTGGATTAAGGCTAATGGTGGTGTAGAAGCTATGGAGAAACTTGCTAAGGAGCGTGCTGATATTGTTTATGGTGAGATCGACCGCAATAAGTTGTTCCGTGGAACAGTTAAGTGTGAGGAAGATCGCTCTTACATGAATATCTGCTTCGTTCTCAACGATGAATATGCTGACCTACAAGACGAGTTCTTTAAGTTTGCTACAGAAAGAGGCATGGTAGGTATCAAGGGTCACCGTGATGTTGGTGGTTTCCGTGCAAGTTGCTACAACGCAATGACAGTTGAAGGCTGCAAGGCTCTCGTTGAAACAATGAAGGAGTTCGAAGCTAAGCACTAAGCCGCATAGTCATTAGACTTAGCAAGCGTAAATATTTCGTTTGCTAAGTCTAAGTAATTATCTTTACTTTTTATTAACCTAAACATTAAAGCTATGAAGGTTTTAATTGCAACTGAGAAACCATTTGCACCAGCTGCTGTGCAAGGTAT
Source organism: Prevotella sp. C561 (assembly GCF_000224595.1). NCBI lineage: Bacteria > Pseudomonadati > Bacteroidota > Bacteroidia > Bacteroidales > Prevotellaceae > Prevotella > Prevotella sp. C561. The sequence continues at coordinate 174,916 of NZ_JH114140.1, forward strand.
AACAAACGAATTAAAGGGTGCAGGACATGAAGTTGTCCTACTTGAGAAATATGCGAGTACAGCTGAATTACTTGAGGCTGTGAAAGATGCAGATGCAATGATAGTACGTTCTGATAAGGTTACACCAGAGGTACTTGATGCTGCTAAGCAGTTGAAGGTCGTAGTACGTGCAGGTGCAGGCTATGATTCAATTGATACAGCTTATGCAAAGGAGAAGAATGTCGTAGTAGAGAACACTCCTGGTCAGAATTCTAATGCAGTTGCCGAACTTGTATTTGGTTTGTTGGTTTATGCTGTACGCAATTTCTATAATGGTAAAGCTGGTACAGAGTTAATGGGTAAGAAACTCGGTATTCTTGCTTTCGGTAATGTTGGTAGAAACGTGGCACGCATTGCAAAAGGCTTTGGTATGGAAGTCTATGCATACGATGCATTCTGTCCTGCTGATGCTATTGAGGCTGCAGGCGTTCATGCTTGTAAGAGTCAGGATGAGTTGTTCCAGACTTGTGATGTCTTGTCACTTCACATTCCTGCAACTCCACAGACCGTAAAGAGTATTGATTATCGTTTAGTAAATCTTCTTCCAAAGAAGGGAGTTCTCGTAAACACTGCTCGCAAAGAGGTTATTAACGAGGAAGAGCTTTTGAAGTTGATGGCTGAGCGTGAGGACTTAAAGTTTGTTACCGATATTAAGCCAGATGCAGACGAAGAGTTTAAGAAGTTTGAGGGTCGCTACTTCTCTACACCAAAGAAGATGGGTGCTCAGACTGCTGAAGCAAATACGAATGCTGGTATTGCTGCAGCAAAGCAGATTAATGCTTTCTTTGCAACAGGTGACACAAAGTTCCAAGTAAACAAATAACTTTCTAATACAATAAGGATTGATAGTCTTAATCTTCATAATAGATTGTGACTTTCAATCCTTTTATTATTTTCTTAAAGATAAACACTATGGCAGTAATTAAACCTTTTAAGGGTATTCGTCCTCCAAAAGACTTAGTAGAGTCTGTTGCCAGCCGTCCATACGACGTGTTGGATTCAGAAGAAGCGCGTGCAGAAGCTTGTGACAACGAAAAGAGTTTATATCATATCATAAAACCTGAAATCAACTTTGAGGTTGGAACAAGCGAATATGATCCAAGAGCCTATGAGAGCGCTGTTGAGCAGTTCCAGAAGTTCCAGGACAAAGGCTGGTTAGTACAAGATGACAAAGAACATTACTATATCTATGCGCAGACAATGAATGGCAAGACTCAGTATGGTCTTGTTGTTGGTGCTTTTGTTGATGATTACTTGACTGGTAACATCAAAAAACATGAGTTGACACGTAGAGATAAAGAAGAGGACCGCATGAAGCATGTTCGTATTTGTAATGCAAATGTAGAGCCTGTATTCTTTGCTTATCCTGACAATGAGGTACTTGACAGTTTGTTGGCTCGTTATGCAGCTACAAAGCCAGAGTATGATTTCGTTGCACCTGACGATGGTTTCAGACATCAGTTCTGGGTAATATCAGACGAGGCTGACATCAAGACTGTTACTGAAGAGTTCAAGAAGATGCCAAGTCTATATATTGCAGATGGTCATCATCGCTCTGCCGCAGCTGCTTTGGTTGGTGCTGAGAAGGCTAAGAATAATAAGAATCATAAGGGCGATGAGGAGTATAACTACTTCATGGCTGTATGCTTCCAAGCAAGTCAATTGACGATTCTTGACTATAATCGTGTTATTAAAGACTTAAATGGCATGGAAGTTGCTGAGTTCTTAAAAGCTTTGGAGAAGAATTTCACTGTTGAGTTGAAAGGTAAGGATGAATACCGTCCAGCGAAATTGCATGAATTCTCCATGTATCTTGATGGCAACTGGTATAGTTTAGTGGCTAAGCCTGGTACATACGATGATAATGACCCAATTGGTGTACTTGATGTAGACATCTCAAGTCGACTGATTTTAGACGAATTGATGGGCATAAAGGATCTCCGTTCAGACAAGCGTATCGATTTCGTTGGTGGTCTGCGTGGTCTTGGAGAGTTGAAGCGTCGTGTTGATAGTGGTGAGATGCGTTGGGCATTGGCACTCTATCCTGTATCAATGCAGCAGATTATGGATATTGCTGATAGTGGTAAGATTATGCCACCAAAGGCAACATGGTTTGAGCCGAAACTTCGTTCTGGTCTTGTCATCCATAAGTTGGATTGATACAAGATTAGCATTAATTGAATGAATAGCGATAAATATAAGACAATAAAAGAGAAAGTGATTGGCGAGGGATATTACTCTGAAAAGCGGAGTAAATTCCTCGCTTTTGCGCATCATGTTGACTCTGTCGACGAGGCTTTAGAGCTTGTAAAGGAATATCGAAAGAAATATTATGATGCTCGTCATTGCTGTTATGCTTATAGAGTGGGCTTTGATGGTACAGAGTTTCGTGCAAATGATGATGGAGAACCTTCTTCTACAGCAGGAAAGCCTATTCTTGGACAGATTGACAGTAATGGTTTGACAAACACGTTTATTTGTGTTATTCGTTATTATGGTGGCATCAATCTCGGTACAGGTGGTTTGATTGTTGCTTATCGAGAGGCTGCTGCAGACGCCTTAGCTAATAGTGAAATAGAGGAGAAATTCATAGAGGAAGAGGTGACGTACAGCTTCTCTTATCCTATGATGAATGCTGTCATGCGTATTATTAAGGACATGAATCCACGTATTATCAATCAAGTCTTTGATAATACATGCGAGGTTACACTTTCTATCAGGAAAGGAAAGGCTGATGAGTTACGAACGCGTTTGAACAAGTTATCTTTTGATTAATCTTTCATGTTAGGTATATTCTGTGGGCTAATAGATTTTTCGAGCAATGCTATAATCATTCTTTATTGCAGTAAGATTTGTTTTCTCTCAGGCTGTAAGATTTCTTCTTAATTATTGAATAGCCATCACGCATACTCTCATAGTAGTATATTATGTAGGAAACAGCGATTTTCTCATGTGCCATCATACAGGACATATATCGGACACCTTCATTTCTTACAGATATACGCTGATTATGAGTAGTTTATCCACACATGTACAGGGCTCATAAATGGCCTTGTTGTCAGCTGACCTCACTAAATACTCCCACTAATATCATGCTTTTATAGTACTTAGGAATGACTGTAAGCCTTATTACTTAATATGCTTTTTCCAATAGATTAAATCATTTTCTTTCATCGATAGTCTCCAGTCATTAATATCTCTATGACAGAGTAGGACAGTTGCGTCTCGGTCGTAAAGGCCATACAGTAAAGCGTTCGTTGCATAGTCAGTTGTAGAGTCTTGAAGGAGAGACAACCATGTTTCTCTCTTGATAGTCTTAATGATACTATCCTCTTTGTCTGATAGTTTTATGCGAACACGATAGCCAATATCATAAATAGGGAAGCAAGAATCACAAGCAATCTTCAATATCTTGTAATGAAGGTCTCGGTTGTTGATAAATTGTATGTCAGTTTCTTGTTGTTTGTTTTGCTTGTTTTCCTTGGGCTTACAAGCATAGAGAGTAAAAGATAGCGTTACTAAGAAAAGTAATTTGGAGGATATACACATGTCTTTATCACCTATAAATATTGTAATACTCATTCTTTATAATCCCTTATTATATGTTGTTTTGTAACTGTTACTATCGTATGCGAAGATCAGGAAGACGTCTTCAATCACCTATTCATAATGCATTGATTTAGCAGGATGGATATGACTAATTAGATAGCTTGGTGCAATTAAGACAACAACACAAACTAACAAAGTAGTGAGGTTGAGCGCAATAACAAATGGAAGGTTTACTTCTACGGGTACCGTACTTACATAGTATGTTTGTGGATCGAGTTTTATTAATCCCGTCCACTTTTGTAAGAATACGATACCAAAGCCTATAATATTACCAATCAGCAGACCACGGCTAATAATAAAGGTAGCAAACCAAAGGAAGATATGACGTATCTGACGATTTCGAGAACCAAGTGCTTTTAATATACCAATCATCTGTGTACGTTCGAGAATGATAATTAATAGCCCTGAAATCATCGTCACACCAGCTACAGCAATCATAAGTGCAAGGATAATCCAGACATTTAAGTCCATCAAATCAAGCCAAGAGAAGATTTGTGGATTCTGCTCAATGATGTTCTCTGATGAGTAAGTCTCTCCATAGTGGTCGACTGTATTTTTAACCTTACTAAGCACCAGAGAACTAATAGGATTGAGCTGAGAGAAATCGTTTACTTGTAGTTCTGCACCGCTATATTGGTCAGGTTCCCATCCATTTAGCTTGTTTGCTGTATATAAATCAGTGAAACATATCTGTGAATCAAACTGTTTCATGTTTGTAGCATATATCCCAGCAATAGTGAACTTACGAGTCCTTACACCCTGGTCATTGATGAAGTATGCAAAAATACGTTGTCCTACCTTTAGATTGAGTTTGTCTGCTATGGTCTTAGAGATAACCAGTTTCTGATGACTTTCTTTGTCAGAGAAATGGGGTAGGCTACCCTCTACCATATTGTTATGTATGAAGGTCGTATCAAAGTCAGGTCCTACTCCTTTAAGCATAACACCCAAGAAATCCTCATTCGTCTTTAATATACCTTGTGTATAAGCATAACGTTGAACATGCTTAATCCCAGGAACATCTTTAAGAACCTTGATAAGTGAGTCATTTACTTGTATAGGATATTGCTCTGAACCCTGAAGTGTAAGGAAGTTAGCCACTGTTACATCACTTCCAAATCCAATTACTTTATCCCGAATAGTATGTTTAAACCCTAAAACAACACAGACAGATACAATCATAACGGCCAAGCCGATTGCGACACCAACTGTAGCAATCGTAATAGCAGGCTTTGATACTTTACGTGTCTTGTCTCCTCCGTTATATATCTTACGTGCAATAAAAAGTGGATAGTTCATTATAATGATGGGTGTTGAATATAGGGTGATGATGAATTAGCGCAATATAGGTAGTGAATGAAGAATATCGTATGATGAAGAATTTGCTACATATAAATGTATTGAATAATTTATACTATTATTCTTCATCATCTAACAATCCCCAGCCAACATCCCATTACTCTTCTTCTACACGTCCAGGATAAGCCTCTAAAGCTTTCTGAAGCACAACCAAGGCACGCTGTAAGTCTTCTCGTTTCAGTACATACGCAATACGAACTTGGTTATGTCCTGCGCCAGGAGTAGTATAAAAGCCACTTGCTGGTGCCATCATAACAGTCTCACCTTCATAGTTGAATTCCTCTAAACACCAACGACAGAATTTGTCGGAGTCGTCAACAGGGAGTTTAGCTACTGTGTAGAAGGCGCCCATAGGGATAGGAGAGTAGACACCAGGGATGCGGTTTAGTCCATCAATAAGGCATTTACGACGCTCTACATATTCATCGTAGACATCACGATAGTAGGAAGCAGGTGCGTCAAGACTTGCTTCTGCTACAATCTGTCCAATCAATGGGGGAGAAAGACGAGCCTGACAGAATTTCATGACAGCCTTGCGAATCTCTTCATTCTTCGTGATAAGTGCACCAATACGAATACCGCACTCGCTATAACGCTTTGACACAGAGTCGATAAGAACGGTGTTGTTTTCTATTCCCTGTAGGTGCATTGCAGAGATATATGGCGACCCAGTGTAGATATATTCACGGTAGACTTCATCAGAGAAGAGGTAGAGGTCGTATTTCTTAACAAGGTCTCTAATCTGATTCATCTCCCTTCTTGTGTATAGATAACCCGTAGGATTGTTCGGATTACATATCATGATAGCACGTGTCTTCTCGTTGATAAGTTCCTCAAACTTCTCAACCTTAGGTAGGGCGAACCCTTCTTCTATGGAGGTTGCAATCGTCTTTATCTTCGCACCTGCAGATATTGCAAATGCCATGTAATTAGCGTATGCAGGTTCAGGGACGATTATCTCGTCTCCAGGATTTAGGCAAGCCATGAAGGAATAGAGCACGGCTTCAGAGCCACCGGCCGTTATGATAATATCATCTGGCTTGACATTAATATTAAACTTCTTGTAGAAGTCGCATAACTTCTCCCTGTATGAAAGATAACCTTGGGAAGGTGAGTATTCTAAAAGTGTACGGTCAATCTTCTTCAAAGCGTCCAACCCGCATTGTGGAGTAGGCAGATCTGGTTGACCAATATTTAAATGATAAACTTTTATACCACGTCTTTTTGCCTCAACGGCAAGTGGAGCCAGTTTTCTAATAGGTGACTCCGGCATTTCAAGTCCACGAACTGATATTTCCGGCATAATGACTTTATTTATTCTCCCGATAATGAATGAGAGTCGAAGATATCTACTCTTTCATTCTATACAATACTGCAAAGGTAGACAATTTTTTTATTTTAACCGCACTTTTAGCCGATTAACGCAGATTTTTTACTACTTTTGCATATCTATAAAAACAGCTTTTACTCTTCTTAAGTTAGGATATTTGCGAGGGAAGAGATGGTCATAACAAATAAAGAATAATTATGAGAAGTAGAACAAGTACTTGGTTTGAAACACGAGTTAGATATGATAAGACCATGGAAGATGGTCAGAATAAGAAGGTCATAGAGCAGTATGTTGTTGATGCCTTCAGTTTCTCTGAAGCTGAAGAGTTTATAACTGAAGAAATGTCACACTATGTCAGTGGTGAATTTGACGTTAAGGCAATCTCTCCAGCAGCGTATGGTGAGATCTTCTTCAGTGATATTGATACTGATGACAAGTGGTTTAAGGCAAGGCTCGCATTCATCACCTTAGACGAGAAGACCGAGAAGGAGAAGCGCTCTTCAGTGACTTATCTTGTTCAGGCCCACTCTGTGAGTGGCGCTGTTAAGCATGTAGAAGAGGTGATGAGTTCTACAATGATCGACTATGAGATTGTTGGTATTGCCGAAACAAAGATTATGGATGTCTTCGAACATCGTGCTGGTAAGAAGAACGACAAGGACGAGAAGCCTGAATACGAGAAATAAAGAGATAAGAATCTAAGGTACTTACGATTATGTATGATGTAGCAAATAATTTACACAAAGTTCTTGGAACTCTTCCTGATGGTGTGAAGTTGGTTGCCATCAGTAAGTTTCATCCTAACGAATATATTGAGGCTGCATATCAAGAGGGGCAACGTCTCTTTGGTGAGAGTCAAGTACAAGAACTCTCACATAAGGTTGATACGCTCCCCAAAGATATCGAATGGCATTTTATTGGTCATCTTCAAACCAATAAAGTAAAGTATATTGCACCTTATATCTCTATGATTGAAGCTGTCGATTCACTCAAGTTATTGAAGGAAATCGATAAGCAAGCTGCTAAACACAATCGGATTATCAATGTCCTTTTAGAGCTTCATATCGCAGAAGAAGAGTCGAAATATGGTTTTAGTCCTGATGCTTGTCGTGAACTGTTAGCCAACGGCGAGTGGAAAGAACTGAAGAATGTGCATATCTCTGGACTAATGATGATGGCTTCTAACGTTGATGATCGTGAGCAGATAAAGCGTGAGATGACGTTAGCAGCCGACCTCTTTGATGAGCTAAAAGAAAAGTACTTTGCAGACGATTCAGCATTCAAAGAACGTTCATGGGGCATGAGCCATGATTATGACATTGCCGTTGAATGTCGTTCAACGATGGTTCGTGTGGGTACAACCATCTTTGGTCCACGTGTTTATTAGGCCCATTGATTGATGGGTGTTGGGTGGTGAATGATAGGTGTTGAGTGTTGAATGATAGGTGTTGATGGTTAGAGATATGGAGTGTTGAGTGTTGAATGATGGGTGTTGATGGCTTGAGTAAAGCTTTTAATTCTTACTTTTAACATACAAAATCACGGCGAATTTTGTCCCGTTAGGCGCTCCCCTCCCTTTCGGGGAGGGGCTGGGGGAGAGGTCTTCGGGGCTGGGGGAGAGGTCTTTTTCTCCTCTTCTTGTCAACTATTTTCGCTCCCCATGAATCCACTACATGCTCTTTAAGCAGAAAGAAGGTGCCTTTCAACGATTAAGAACACGCCTTTCTTGCATGCAGAAGACGCCCTTCTTGAAGCAAGAAAGGCGTCTTCTTTAATGCTATATGTAACATATTGAGTTCTTGTAGGTTACAAACTATTATTTAAGAGATAATATACTCTTATATAGATGCCGTTTAGTTTAATGCTATGTAATGATTTTTCGCAATTTCAATAACCTTTTCGTTGTTTGAAGTAATTACTTAGATAGTTCTATGGATGATACTGATAGAAAGAGATAGGCGATTTCTTTCCCTCACAGGTAAAGCATCTCAAAAGCTATAAGGAATGTTTTAGACAGTAAACAAAAAGTTGGATAGGCTATCAATAAAGCTATTTTGTTGGTTTATAATATCTAAGTATGCCAAGGATTTCTGCGTTCTCTGCTTTGGCACCTATCGTTATTCTTAGGCAGTTGTTACATAATGATAGGTTGGAGCAGTTCCTTACCTTGATTCCTTTTTGGCACAAATAGTTATACACGCTTTGTGCATCTTTCATCTTAGCTAAGAAGAAGTTAGCATTCGATGGATAGACTTTTTCACAACAAGCTAAGCTCTCAAAAGCAAGCATCATACGTTTGCGTTCTAACAAAAGAATCTTTATCCAGTCCTCAATGTCGTATCGATGTTTGAGAACATCAAGTGCTTGTTCCTGTGTGAGTTGATTGATTGGATAAGGATTACTTACTTTCTTAAATATATCAATGATAGCTTCTTGTGCATAGACCACACCCAAGCGGATAGCTGCATTTGCCCATGCCTTAGAGAAAGTATTGAGTACTATCATGTTAGGAAACTCTGATAGTCGTTCTCGAAAGGCTGGTAAACGTGAGAAATCAGTGTAGGCTTCATCAATTACAACAATACCGTTAAACGCTTTTAGTAGCTTTTCGACTTCAATGATATTCAGCGTGTTACCACTTGGAGAGTTAGGAGAGCAAAGCCAAATGAGCTTTGTATGCCTGTCGCAAGCCTTCAAAAGCTTCGTAGCACTTAGTTGAAAACTATCATCTAATAGTACTGGACGATACTCAATATCATTCAGTTTTGCGAAATGTCTGTATAGTTGACAAGTGGGTTCAATGGCCACAACGTTGTCTATCTTCGGTTGACAAAAGATACGAAAACACATGTCTATCGCCTCCATAGAACCATTGCTTAGGAAAATCTCTCTATGAGTGACACCTCTCAACTTTGCCAGTTCCTCCTTTACCGCGGCCTGATTGTCAGATGGATAACGGTTCAAAGGCTTGTTATATGGATTTTCGTTTGCATCAAGCATAATATGTTGAGCATCTCTTTCAGTCTGTTCAGCTTTTGCATCAACGTCAGAGATGAGTGCTCTACTATTTGTTCTGACTAATTGTTGTAAGTCTATCATATTATGATTCTTTGTCGGTTAGTAGTTACTTGTCCCACAGATGTAGGCGTTATCGCCGTCTGAACTCTGCGCAAACGATAGAGGTAGCTATGGCAACGTTCAATGACTCTGCCGTTGCTCGCTCTGGTGGGTAGTTTGGTATCAGTAGTTTTCGATTGATTCTGGCTCTTAGTTGTGTGGTGATACCGTTCCCCTCGTTTCCCATGACAATCATTCCATGACGGGAAAGTTCCTGCTCATAGATGTTGTTGCCGTCAAGGAGGGTGGCATAGATAGGATAGTCAGCAGGGAGATGGTCTATCAACTCGTTCAAGTTTAGATAGTGGAGTCGAACTCTTGCAATACTTCCCATTGTTGCCTGAACGACCTTGGGGTTCCAACAGTCAGCTGTTTCATGCGAACAAAAGATGTCTTCAATACCAAACCAGTCCGCAATTCGAATGATAGTTCCAAGGTTTCCTGGGTCTTGTACGCCGTCAAGAGCTAAAACAAGTTGGCCCTCAATATGTTTACTAAAGATACTTGAGTATTCATTTGAATGTTTTTCATCCTCCTTAGACATTCTGAACACGCCTAATACCGGCTGTGGATGTTGGAGGAAAGACACCTTCTTGATATCGTCTAAATCGTCTAATATCGTTTCTGCCACAAATCCCTCGTGCAGCAGATCATTGACTACTTTGAGTCCTTCTGCCACAAACAATCCTGCTTTCTCTCTTCCTTTTTTGGTTTCAAGAGACCGGATAAGCTTAATCTTGTTTTTTGATAACACTTCGCAAATTTACAAAAAACTATCCAGTCACAGCCTATTACTTCTTAACTTTTTACTACCTTTGCATAAAATAAGCTGCGTTCGGCAAATCGAAAGTAAACTTTCTTTGCCCTCACTTGCATTATTTTTGCATAAAATAAGCTGCGTTCGGCAAATCGAAAGTAAACTTTCTTTGCCCTCACTTGCATTATTTTTGCATAAAATAAGCTGCGTTCGGCAAAATTGAAAGTAAACTTTTTTTGCGACTCACTTATATGTGTTTTGCTGCTAAAATATTAGGATATCAATGCTGTCTTCAAAGCTATACAGATTAATTGC